>NZ_SSSF01000016.1:0-35012 GCF_013368965.1 Kocuria salina | reverse complement strand
TGCGGAGCAGGCTGTCCGGGGGGCAGCGCTCAGCATCCGTGTCCGCGCACGCCGTCGTTCCGGCTGTTCCGGTGAGCTCCGGACGCTCGGCTCTTCCGTGACGACACGAACCCGTCCTGCAGCGCGGATTCATCACGCGGCTCCGGGGCCGGCAGGAGCGACCCGCCGTGAGATCCCGGACGACGACGGGCCGGTGGGCCGTGGGCCTCTCCGCCGCCGGGCTCGTGCTGGGCTCGGTCGCGCCCGTCCTGACAGTCGTCCGACAGGACACTGGCACCGAGCCCGCGCTCGTCGTCGTCGCGCCGATGCTCGCAGCACCGTTACGACACGGCGGACCGGCCGTCCCGCTCCGAACAGACCGGCGCCTCTCCCCTGTCGACGCCGTCAGCAAGCCGATGTCCTCGTGTTGCGCCGCCCGGCCCTCCTTTTGTGGCCACTTGTGGGGGGATTCCCCCGTCGACCCGGCCTCGGGGGGCCGGCCGCCGATACGCTCGCCGTGGCCGACCTGAATTCGCGTCGGCAAATTCTTGGTTCAAGGGGAGGACATCCGTGGGACGACGGAACACTGTGATCGTGACGGACGGCCGGGGGCGCCGGCTGGTGACCTCCGTGCTGGCCCTGTCGGTGCTGGCCCTGGCCGGCTGCGGACAGGACGACGCCTCGGACGCGCCCCCCGCGACCGCCTCCGGATCGGTCGCCCTCTCCCCCTCGCACGGCGGCCTGCAGGGCGGGAACCTGGTCCTGGCGGACACCGGCGGGGGCACCGACGGCCCGGTCACCGTCCGCTTCGGCGAGACGGAGGTGGAGTGCGAGTTCGACGACCGCTCCGCGCGCCACGCCTGCGTGGCCCCGGCCCGCGGGACCCCGGGCACGGTGGAGGTCTCCTTCGCCTCCGGCGGGAGCGACGTCGGGGAGAAGACCGCCTACACCTACACGACGCAGGGCACGCAGGACATCCCCCTCCTCACGGTCAACACGGAGACCGTGCGCAGCAACGCCGAGGCGATCCGGGCCGACTTCCCGTCGAACGTCCAGCTCGGCGCCGTGCTCAAGAACGGCGAGCCCGTGGACGTGTTCGGCAAGGTCATCGAGGACGCCGCCGAGGTCGACTACATCTTCGTGCCGAAGCTCGACGACGCCATCGCCCTGCGCGAGGCCGGCGTCGAGGCCAAGATCGCGGTGCTCTACGTCGCCCAGATCGAGGACATCCCGCTGCTGATGCACTACGACGTGGAGGTCGCCGCCACGGACCCCGCCTGGGTCGAGGCGGCGGAACAGGTGCTGTCCACCACGGGAGGGACGCTGAAGGTCCACCTGTGGGTCGACACGGGAATGGGGCGCGAGGGCGTCGTGCCCGAGGAGGCGCTCCCCCTGGCCCGAGCCGTCGAGGACGCCCCGCACCTGGAGCTCGCCGGCATCGCCACGCACTTCTCCACCGTCACGGCGGAGGACAAGGACGCCATCGAGCGCAACGACACGGCCAACACCACGGTGGCCCAGAAGAACCGCTTCGACGGTGCGGTGGCCGCGATCCGGGACGCCGGCCTCGGGCAGGACGCCCTGATCCACGCGGGGGCCAGCGACGTGCTGGACCAGGAGATCGACTCCCTCTACTACGACCTGCTGCGGGTCGGCGGCATGTTCTTCGCCAGCAGCCCGCCGGAGACGACCCTCTACTCCTGGACCACGGAGCTGAGCCAGGTCAAGACGCTCCCCGCGGGCTGGTGCATCGACTACGGGTGCACCGAGCCGACCACCGAGCCCAAGAAGGTGGGTCTCGTCAACCACATCCCGTCCCGGGAGAACGAGCTGACCTACACGGTCGGCGGCAAGCAGGTCCCGGTGCTGCTCGACCACGGCACGGTCCTGACCCTCGACCTGTCCGAGGTGCCGGAGGCGGCCGCCGGGGACGAGGTGGCCATCGACTTCAGCGCGGAGGCCTTCCACCTGCTCGACGCCACAGCACCGCTGCCGGTGACGACCACCGGCGGGTGACCGGCGCCGTTCAGGACCGACCGGCCGGGTCCTCGACGTCGTGGTCCAGCACGAGGTCGGCGTGGAAGTCCCGCGCCAGCTCCCGGGCGCGGGCGGCCCGGCGCGCGGAGGCCTCCGGCCCGACGGTGAGGTCCACGTAGACGACGGGCCGGCCGCAGGACTCCTCGAGCCGGGCCCGCAGCACCTCCGCCCGGTCGTCGCCGGGCGCGCAGCGGCCCGTGCCGAGCAGGACGAACGCGCGCTCGAAGTCGGGCTCGGCGGGAACGCCCCGCGCGATCAGGGCGGGCAGCCGGGACTGCAGCGCGGAGAGGCCGACCACGGCGGTCGCCGTCCCGGCGAGCCAGGCGCCGGCGGCGGAGACCGCCACCGAGGTGATGAGTTTCATGGATCTCCTCCTCCCGCGTGCCGGGGTCTGTGGGGCGGTCCGGCACCGGGCCGGACCGACGGACGGCGGCGTCCCGCGGTCCCGGGAGAGTCCGGCGCGACCACCGTAGAGATCCCAACGCCCCCGGAACAGCGCCTATTCCGGGGACCCCGGCCGCGGCCCTGCCGCCACGCCGCTCCAGCGTCCTGTCAGGCCCGTGGGGCAGAATGGGTCCAATGCGAGGGTGCCCTCGCGGACGCGGATTCGGAAGGCCGGGGACGGACATGTGGGAGTGGCTGGTCGAGAACTCGTGGGTCCTGTGGCTGATCGTCGTGATCGCTCTGGCCGCCGTCGAGATGCTCACCCTGGACTTCCTCTTCCTGATGATGTCCGCCGCCGCGCTGCTGGCGTTCGGGGTGAGCTGGGTGACGGACAACTTCGTGCTCCAGGTGGTGACGTTCGCCCTCGCCTCGGTGCTGCTCATCTTCGCGGTGCGGCCGGTGGCCCTGCGCCGCCTCAACCGGTCCACGCCCGGGACCGCGTCCAACGCCGCCCGGCTCATCGGCCTCCCGTGCCAGGTCCTGGACCCCGTGACCGGCCGCAGCGGGCTGGTGCGCCTGGAGGGCGACACCTGGAGCGCCCGCTCCGTCACCGGCGAGCAGCTGCCCCCCGGCACCGACGTCTTCGTCCACGACATCGAGGGCGCCACCGTCCTCGTGGCCCCGTACCCCGCGCCGGCCGCCGACGGCGGGCCGGCGCCGCGCCCGTCCTTCTGACCCCCAAGACCGCACCGGCCCGGCGGGAACGCCGCCCGGAGCGGCACCACCGAGAGAGGCACCCGTGGACCTAGCCGTCATCGTCCTGCTCGCCATCCTGGTCGTCCTGGTCTTCATCATCCTGCTGAGGTCGGTGCGGATCATCCCGCAGGCCCGGGCCGGGATCGTCGAGCGACTCGGCAAGTACCAGAGCACCCTCACCCCCGGTCTGCACTTCCTCATCCCGTTCGTGGACCGTCTCCTGCCCCTCATCGACCTGCGCGAGCAGGTCCAGTCCTTCCCGGCGCAGTCCGTGATCACGGAGGACAACCTCGTGGTCGGCATCGACACGGTCGTCTACTTCCAGGTCATGGATCCGCGTGCCGCCACCTACGAGATCGTCGACTACATCCAGGCCGCCGACCAGCTGACGTCGGCGACCCTGCGCAACGTGGTGGGCGGTCTGAACCTCGAGGAGGCGCTGACCTCCCGCGACAAGATCAACGCCGAGCTGCGCGGGGTCCTGGACTCCACCACGGGGCGCTGGGGCATCCGCGTGTCGCGGGTGGACATCAAGGAGATCACTCCCCCGCCGTCCATCCAGGACTCGATGGAGAAGCAGATGCGCGCCGAGCGGGAGCGCCGCGCGGTGATCCTCACGGCCGAGGGCGACAAGCAGTCACGGATCCTCATGGCCGAGGGCCAGCGGCAGGCGGCCATCCTGTCCGCGGAGGGCGAGGCGAAGGCCGCGATCCTGCGCGCGGACGGCGAGGCCCAGGCCATCCGGAAGGTCTTCGACTCGATCCACCGGGCCCGGCCGACCCAGAAGCTGCTGGCCTACCAGTACATCCAGACCCTGCCCAAGGTCGCCGAGGGCAGCGCCAACAAGGTGTGGATGATCCCCGCCGAGCTCGGCGACGCCCTGCGGGGCGTGGGCGACTTCCTCTCCAGGCCGGACGAGGACGGCCCGGACCGGACCTGGTCGGACGCGGACGAGATGCCGGAGCCCGAGTCCGCGGACGAGCCCCTCGTGAAGCCGGACGCCGTCCGGGTGACGGAGGAGGACCTGCAGCCCAACCTGGAGCGCACCACCGTCGACCCGGACGAGTTCACCATCCCCCGGCCCTCGACCATCGACCCGGAGGCCCCCGTGCGCCTCGACGACCCGATGCCGCCGCAGGACGGCCCGGCCGCCCGCTGACGCGGCGGGCCCGGGCCTCGGGGAACAACCCCGGGAGCCCGTGCGTTGCACCCAGCGGATCCCGGGTCCGTGCGACCCGCCGTCAGCCCGAGCGTGCGCCACTGCCGTGGCCACCGTCAGTTATGGAGGAACCACCACAATGAGCGACCGCAGCCTCAGGGGAATGCGTCTGGGCTCCCAGTCCATGGAGACCGAGGCCGGTGTCGAGCCGGCCCCGCGCCAGCGCGTCGAGTACCGCACCGCGGACGGCGAGAAGGTCACCGTCACCTTCGCGGCGGAGGCCGAGATCCCGCCGGTGTGGGTGTCGAAGACCGGCAAGGAAGCGATCATCGTCAACGGCGAGAAGCCGGTGAACCCCAACGAGAAGCACCAGCGCACGCACTGGGACATGCTCCTGGAGCGGCGCAGCACGGACGAGCTCGAGGAGATCCTGGCCCAGCGCGTCGAGTTCTACCGGGAGAAGCACGCGATCTGATCCTGTCGCCCGGCACATGCGGAGGGCCCCACCCGGTTCGGGTGGGGCCCTCCGCATGTGCCGGGCAGCGCGCCGGTCAGAGGCTCAGCGGCGGGTGAGCTTGCCCGCCAGGGTCCTGGCGCGGGCGGTGAGCCCCCACTGGGCCACGCGCACGACGGCCTCCCTGGTTACGTCCGGGCTCATCTTGGACTCGCCCTCGGCGCGTTCCACGAAGGTGATGGGCACTTCGACGACGCTCAGGCCGGCCCGCTCGGTGCGCCAGCCGAGATCGATCTGGAAGCAGTAGCCCTTGGAGTCGACGGTCTCGAGACCGATCCGTTCGAGGGTCTCGCGGCGGAAGGCGCGGTAGCCGGCGGTGATGTCGTGGATCCGGGAGCCCAGGAGCGTCCGGGCGTAGAGGTTGCCGCCGCGCGAGAGCAGCTGGCGCTGCAGGGGCCAGTTCACGGTGCGCCCGCCGGGGACGTAGCGGGAGCCGATGGCCAGGTCGGCGCCGCGCTCCACGGCGTCCAGCAGCAGCGGGAGCTGCTCGGGCTGGTGGGAGCAGTCGGCGTCCATCTCGACCAGGACGTCGTAGTCCCGGGCCAGGCCCCAGCGGAAGCCTGCGATGTACGCGGCGCCGAGGCCCTCCTTGCTGGTGCGGTGCAGGACGTGGATGTTCTCGTCCGCGGCGGCCATCTCGTCGGCGAGACGGCCGGTCCCGTCCGGGCTGTTGTCGTCCACCACCAGCACGTGCCCGTCCGGGACGGCCTGGCGGAGCCGGTCCATCACGGTCGGGAGGGACTCGTGTTCGTTGTAGGTGGGGATGACGGTCAGTACGCGCACCGGGTGGTTCCTTTCGAGGTCTGCCTGCCGCACCACAGGGCAGGCTCCCTCGTCTTCGGACCAGTCCGGCCCTGAGGGGATGCCGGCCTGTTTTCTAAGGACGAGCGAGCCCACCCGGCAGCAGTTGCCCAGCCTAACCTGCCCCGCGCCTGCGACCAAGATCCGAACGCCGCGGGGTGGCCGGGCGCCCCGCGGCTCAGAACCCGGCGGAGCGGTACAGCTCGACGCCGTCGAGCACGGTCTGGCGGCACACGGGCAGGGACGCGCCGTCGAGCGCCGGGAGCAGGGGGGTGCGGGCGCGCGGGTCGGTGCTCCAGGCGGAGCCGGTCCCCTCGGCCTGCTGCACCATGAGGGCCTCGACGTCCCAGACGGCGAACGTGGCCGGGGTGCCGGGCGCGAGCTGGCCCTGCATGGGGTCGGGGTGCCGGGCGGCCCGCCACGCGCCCCGGGTGGAGGCGAGGAACGCGGCCCGCGCGGAGATCCGCTGCTCCGGGTCGTGGTGCTGGAGGCAGGCGCGGACGGTCTCCCACGGGGACAGCGGCACCACGGGGGCGTCGCTGCCGAGGGCCACCGGGACCCCGGCGCGGTAGAAGGAGGCCATCGGGTTCATCGCGGCCGCCCGGTCGGCCCCGAGGCGCTGCTCGTAGAGCCCGCCCGGTCCGCCCCAGGCGGCGTCGAAGCCCGGTTGCACGGACACGGTCACGGCGTGGTGGGCGAGCCGCTCGATGCCCTCCGGGTCGATCATCTCGGCGTGCTCCAGGCGGTGGCCGGCGCTGTGCAGGGCCCGCTCCCCCACGAGCGCCTCGGCGCGGTCGAGGCCGTCGAGGACGATGTCCATCCCGGCGTCCCCGATGACGTGGAAGCCGCCCTGCAGACCGGCCTCCGTGATCGCGGCGAGGTGGGCGGCCACGGCCGCGGCGTCGAGGTAGCGGTCCCCCAGGTCGCCGGGGGCGTCGGCGTAGGGGGCGCGCAGCGCGGCGGTGCGGGAGCCCAGGGCGCCGTCGACGCACAGGTCCCCGGCGAGCCCCACGAGCGACTCCCGCCGCTCCACGGGGCGTCCGAGCAGGTCCGCCAGGGCGGTGTCGAACCGCTCCGCCACCGCCAGCGCCTCCTGGGCCGTGGCCACGAGCTCCCCCCGGTAGGGCAGCACGCGGGGAGTGGCGCCCTCGGCGCCGACCCCGTGGTTGGCGAGGGCCGTCAGCCGCACGAGGTCCTCGAAGGGGGCGACCTGCTCGGCGTTGGCCTCGACGAGGGCCACGTAGCCCTGGGCCGCGGCGTGCCGCAGGGCGAGCCGGTGCAGCTCGGCGCGGCGCCCGGCGTCGAAGTCGAGGGCCGCGGCGCGCACCCGGTCGTGGGCCAGGTTCTCCACGCGGCCGTCGCCGAGCCACCCGTCGGTCCCGGCGAGGCCCAGCCGCCGGGCCAGGGACGAGGACACCACCCCGGAGTGGACGTCGATGCGGGTCAGGTAGACCTCGCGCCCGCCGGCGGCCCGGTCGAGCTCCTCCGCCGTCGGCGCCCGGCGCTCCGGCCACACGGACTCGTCCCAGCCGGAGCCCAGGACCGGGCCCGTGCTCGTGCGGGCGGCACCGGCCACGGCGTCGAGCACCTCGTGCAGGGAGCCGGCCGCCGTGAGGTCCAGGGTGGACAGCGCCAGGGCGGTCTCGGTCACGTGCACGTGGGAGTCCACGAACCCCGGGGCCAGCAGCCGCCCGTCGAGGTCGACCACGTCCATGGAGGAGTCCTGCAGGGACTGCGCCGCCTCCTCGGAGCCGACCCAGGCTACGCGGGTGCCGTCGACCAGCAGGGCTGTGGCGAACGGGTCCGCGGGGCTGTAGACGGAGCCGTTGCGGTAGAGGACGGGACGGGCGGGGACGGTGGTGCTCACGGGTCTCCTGTTCGGGGGCGGTGGTGCGCGGGGGTCGTGCGGGGCGGTCGTGCCGGTGGACGGGGCGGCGCGGGGCGGGAGGGCGCGGCTCAGTCCTCGAACGCGGAGTGGGCCACCACGCCGCGGCGCACCAGCGCGATCGCGCGCTGGCACTGGGCGCGCGTGCCGGCGTCGAGGAGATCGATCTTGGCGAGCTGGTCGAGCATGTCGATCACCTGCTTGGCCCAGCGCACGAAGTCGCCGGCGGCGAGCTCCGTGCCGGACAGGGCCGCGCTCAGGGTCGCCCCGCGCGCCCAGAGGTGCATGGCCTCCACGAGCCCGAACTCCGGCTCCGCGGTGGCCGGGAGGTGGTGCTCCTGCTCGCGGTCGGTGAGCAGGGACCAGTTGCGCACCACGGTCTGTGCGGCCCGGTCCATGGCGGCGGTCGGCAGGACCGGCTGGATCCCCTGCTCCTCGCGCTTGGCCTGGTAGACGAGCAGGGTCACGAGCCCCGCGGTGGCGGCGGGGTCGAGGTCGTCGAGGAAGCCGTCGCGCAGGCTCAGGGCGAGGAGCAGGTCCCGGTCCCCGTAGATCCGCCGCAGCTGCTCGCCGGCGCGGGTCGGCCGGACCTCCCCGTCCGGGAGGGTCTCCAGGTAGCCGAAGGAGCCCAGCACCTCGGAGACGCGGTCGAAGGTCTTGGCGATCGTGTTGGTGCGGCTCTCGATCTGGCGCAGCAGCCCGTCGGTGTCCCGGCGCAGCGTCCACCAGCGCTCGGCCCAGCGGGCGTGGCTCTCGCGGTCCGAGCAGCCGTGGCAGGGGTGGCCGCGCAGGGCCTTGCGGACCTCCGTGATGCGCCGCTCGGCGGCGCTGGTGCCGCGGTCGAACTGGATGGTGTGCCCGCGGCCGCCGCCGCGCGGGGGCCGGTGCTCGTGCAGGGCGTTGCGCACGGACGAGGCGAGGTCGCGCCGCTCCTTGGGCGTCCGGCCCGTGAACTGCTTGGGGATCCGGATCCGCGAGACCGGCTCGAGCGGCCCGTCCAGGTCCTGAGCCCCCACCCGGCGCAGCTGGTGATCGAGGGTGAGGATGGAGGGGCGGGGGTCGTCCCGGTTGGGGTCGGTGGACAGGATCACGGCGTAGCCGGCGTTGCGCCCCCGCGGGATCTCCACGACGTCCCCGGGCAGCAGGTCGTGCAGGGACGCGACGGCGTCCGAGCGCCGCTGCCGGGAGCCGGCCTTCTCCTCGGCACGCTCCAGGTCCTTGAGCTCGCGGCGCAGAGCGGCGTACTCGGAGAAGTCCCCGAGGTGGCAGGTCATGGCCTCCTCGTAGCCCTTGAGGGACTCCTCCTGGGAGCGGACCCGGCGCGCCAGGCCCACCACGGAGCGGTCCGCCTGGAACTGGGCGAAGGAGGACTCGAGGATCTTGCGGGAGCGGTGCGCGCCGAACTGGGCCACCAGGTTCACGGACATGTTGTAGGTGGGCCGGAAGCTCGAGTTCAGCGGGTAGGTGCGCTTGGAGGCGAGACCGGCGACGGCGTGCGGGTCCATCCCGGGCTGCCACAGCACCACGGCGTGGCCCTCGACGTCGATCCCCCGGCGCCCCGCGCGCCCGGTGAGCTGGGTGTACTCCCCCGGCGTGATGTCCACCCGGGACTCGCCGTTGAACTTGTCGAGCTTCTCGAGCACCACGGAGCGGGCCGGCATGTTGATGCCCAGGGCCAGGGTCTCCGTGGCGAAGACGGCCTTGACGAGCCCCTCGGCGAACAGCTCCTCCACGAGCTCCTTGAACGCCGGCAGCATCCCCGCGTGGTGGGCGGCCACGCCGCGCAGCAGGCCGTCCCGCCACTCGTAGAAGCCGAGGACGTTGAGGTCCGCGGCCTCGAGCGAGGCGGCGGTCTCCGCCACCCGGGCGCGGATGGTCTGCTGCTCCTTCTCGCCGGTCAGCCGGATGTCCGCGGCGACGCACTGCTGCACGGCGGCGTCGCACCCGACCCGGGAGAAGATGAAGGTGATGACGGGCAGCAGGCCCTCGGCGTCGAGGCGGCGGATCAGCTGCGGGCGGGACACCCGGCGCGTCTCGGGGGTGGGCCGGAAGCCCTCGCCGCCGTTGCGGCGGGAGAACCGGTCCCGGGAGCGTCCCCCGGGCCCGCGGCCGCCCCGGCGGCCCCCGCGCGGGTGCTCGGCTCGGGCGAGCTGGAGCAGCTCGGGGTTGACATCGGGCTCGTCGCTGCCGGGCCCCTCGAGCCGCTCGGCGGCCTCCTCCACCGTGGTGTCGTCCAGGAACAGATCGAGCAGCCGCCCGCCCACCTGGACGTGCTGCCACAGCGGCACGGGCCGGTGCTCGGAGACCACCACGTCCGTGTCGCCGCGCACCGTGTCCAGCCAGGCCCCGAACTCCTCGGCGTTGGAGACGGTCGCGGACAGGGACACCAGCTGGACGCTGTCCGGCAGGTGGATGATGACCTCCTCCCACACGGCGCCCCGGAAGCGGTCGGCGAGGTAGTGCACCTCGTCCATGATCACGAAGCCCAGGTTCAGCAGGGTGGGCGAGTCCGCGTACAGCATGTTGCGCAGGACCTCGGTGGTCATCACCACGACGTCCGCCTCGGAGTTCACCGAGGTGTCGCCGGTGAGCAGGCCGACCCGCTCGGCGCCGAAGGCCCGGGAGAACTCGTGGAACTTCTGGTTGCTGAGCGCCTTGATGGGCGTGGTGTAGAAGGCCTTCTGCCCGCGGGACAGGGCCAGGTGGACGGCGAACTCCCCCACCACGGTCTTGCCGGCGCCGGTCGGCGCGGCGACGAGCACCCCCCGGCCCTCCTCGAGGGCACCGCAGGCGGTCGTCTGGAAGTCGTCCATCTCGAACTCGAGCCGGTGCTGGAACACGGCGAGCTCGGTCCTCGCGTGGGCGGCCCGCTGCTTGGCGGCCAGGTATCGGTCGGCGTAGGAGGACATGCGTCCACCCTACTGCGCGACCCGGACGTGGCCGGGCCCACCGGGGGCCCGTTCGCGACGGGCCGAGCGGGTCAGGTGCGGAACCCGCCCTCGGGGTCGTGGCCGAGGCGGCCGAGCTCGTCGGCGGGGGTCGCGACGTCGGCCGACGCCCCCGTGCCCGCCGCGAGGCGGGCCTCCTTCCGGGCCCGCCGGCGGTCGAGGAGCAGGCACAGCCCGACGGCCACGAAGAAGAGCGTGAGCAGCGGCACGGCGAGGTAGAACATGGTCATCGGGTCGGGGCCAGGGGCGGCCATCGCGGAGACCACCATCACGAGGACCACGACGATCCGCCAGCTCTTGAGCACCGTACGCCCGGAGAGCACGCCCAGCATGTTCAGGCCCACCAGGAACACGGGCAGCACGAAGGCGACGCCGAAGGTCAGGATCAGCTGGAGGAAGAACCGCAGGTACACGTCCGCGGAGATGAAGTTGGTCCCGCCCGCCGGGGTGAACGCGGTGAGGGCGTAGACGGCGGTGGGCAGGGTGAGCACGGCGACCGCGATCCCGCCCAGGAAGAGCGGGACGGCCGCGGCCAGGAAGCCGACCGCGTAGCGCCGTTCGGTCCGGTGCAGGGCCGGGGTCACGAACGCCCAGAGCTGGTAGAGCCACACGGGGCTGGCCAGGACCAGGCCGAGCACCAGGGAGACCTCCACCATGATGTTGAAGGACGAGCCCACCGCGGAGTAGTTGATGGAGGCCTCGCTGCCCTCCGCGGAGGCCAGCCGCTGCAGGGGCTCCGTGATGTAGGCCATGAACGGGATGTACAGGAAGAACCCGCCGACCATGCCCACCACGGTGGCCACCGCGGACTTGATCAGCCGGTTGCGCAGCTCCCGCAGGTGCTCGGCCAGGGCCATCTGCGCCTGCGGATTGGCCTTGCGCGCGGTCCGGCGCTTCTTCGGACCGCGGGGGGACTGCGAGGACATGGGGACCTTCGGGACTCGGGGCCCGCCCGGGGTGGCGGGGCCGATCGGGCGGCCCGCTCCCCGGGCGGGGGCGCGGACCGGCCGGTGCGGCGGATCGGGGCGGCGGCGGACGCCGGGAGAGGGGGCGGGGGTCAGGCCGGAGGGCGGCCGGGGTGCTGCTCGGGGTCGCGCGGGGAGTCCGTGCCGGAGGCGGTGCCGGTGGCGCCGGGGTCACGGTCGGTAATGCCGTCCCGGCCGGGCGCCACGGCCTTGCCGTCGATGACCACGTCCGAGCCGTCCGGCTGGTCGTCCTTCTTCATCTCCTTGACCTCGGACTTGAAGATGCGCAGCGACTGGCCGAGGCTGCGGGCCATGCCCGGGAGCTTGGGCGCGCCGAACAGCAGCAGGATCACCAGCAGGATGATCAGGATCATGAAGGGGCTGTCGAAGAGCCTACCCATGGAACATTCCTTTCCGTTCAGCCCGGCGGAGGTCGCTGATCCGCTGCGGCTGGCCCATCCGGTCCTTGCGCTCGATGCGGCGTCTCAGACGGGCGGTTTCTCGTTGGTCACGGCCGACCCGGTAGTCGGCCACGGCTTGCCCCACCGGTGTGAACAGGGCCGGGTCCGGGGCGGTCCGGACGGGGCGCTGCACCCCGGCGGCCGCGTCGTCCCACCGCTGGGCGAACTCCCCGGCCACCGTCTCGGTGTCCCGGAGCAGGACGAAGAAGGTCTTCACCAGCCGCCACAGCATCAGTCCGAGGAACGCCGCGCCGAGCAGGACGAGGACCGTCCACAGCAGGACCCAGGACCACCAGAGCATGCCCTCCAGTATAGGCGGGCGGATCAGGCCGGCTCGGACGCCCCGTAGGCGCCGAGCGCAGAGTTCACCCAGAGTTCCACCTGCGCCACGACGTCGTCGGGCCCGATGACCGCGAGCTGGCCGCCGTAGCGGGTGACGAGCGCGCACACGGCCTCGGCCGTCTGGAACCCGATGAGCGCGGCCTCGTGGTCGGCCGCCGGCCCGGTGCGGGCCCCGCCGGGGACCCGGACCACGGCCGTGCGGGTGGCGTGGTACTGGTCGGCGATCCACCGGCTGCGCCGGTCGGTGACGAGCACGACCTCCACGGTGTCCGGGGTGCCGGGGGCGGGCGGGGACGCGGCGGCGGCCTCCTGGGCGGCGGGGCGCTCCCCCGCCGGCCCGGCGTCCTCGACGGCGGAGATCCGGTCCAGCCGGAAGTTGCGCATCCCCTCGGAGCCGAGGCACCAGGCGCGCACGTACCAGTGGGTGTTGGAGGAGAACACCTGGACCGGGTCCACGACCCGCTCGGTGAGCTCGTCGCGGGACGGGACCACGTAGCCGATCCGGATCCGGCGGCGCTGCTCCACGGCGCGGCGCACCGCGGACATGACGTCGGCGAGGGCGGGCGCGGGCGTGTCCGTGATGGGGCGGGCGCCCACCGCATTGGCGAGCACCCCGGCGTCCCCCGCGGCGCCGGCGACCTTCGCGATCGTGGACGCGACCGCCTCGGAGTCCCCGCCGGGCACGGTGCGCAGCGTCTGCAGGCCCACGAGCAGCGCGGAGGCCTCCGGCTGCGTGAGCCGCACGGGGTCGGAGAGCTCGTCCGCGTTGGACAGGTAGACGTGGCCGTCGTCCCAGGACGCGTCGATCAGCTGGTCCGGCATGTGCCCGGGCTTGCCGCACACGAACAGGGTGTTGAGGTCCGCGATCAGCTCCTGGTCGGTGATCCCGAACCGGCGGGCGGTCTCCTCGAGCTCCGCGCCCTGGTGGGCGTAGACCCAGCGGACGATCTCGAGCAGCCGCGAGAGGTGGTCCGCGGTGGAGAGCTTGTTGCGCGTGCCCTTGCGGGACTTGTTGTTCCAGTCGACCTGCACGCCGCGGAACCGTGCCACGGCGGACTCGGCGCTCCGCAGCCGGCGCACCACCGCGGCGCGCACCTCGGCCTGCATGGTGGGGGCGGTGCCGTCCCCGTCGCGGGGCACGACGACGCCGGGGCCCGCCGCGGCGATCTCCTCGGCGAGGATCTCGGTCTCCGCGAAGGGGATGTGCAGCCGGTCCCACCGGTCCACGCCGTCCCCGGCGCCGACGCCGGGCTCCTGCCGGGCGGCCATCCGGCGCAGCATGTGCGCGTGGCCGGGCCGGGCCAGCACCTCCACGGTGCGCGCGGGGGCGTGGGAGACCATCTGGGACAGGGACTCGTTCATGGAGAAGCCCTCGGGCGGGTCGAACTCCTTGCGGGTGACCGTGACGTCGGACATGATCCGCGACAGCCGGAACGTGCGGGAGTCCTTGCGGTCGAGGTCCCAGCCGACCACGTACCAGTTGCCGTAGCGGGAGCCGATGCCCCACGGCCGCAGCCGCCGGGTGGTGAGCTGGTCGGTGCTGCGGGCGAGGTAGTCGAAGCGGACCTCGCGGTGTCGCACCACGGCCGAGAGCAGCGGCTCGAAGGACGGCTCGTGGGCGGTGAGGGTGGGCTGCAGCAGCGGCGGGGCGTCGTCCTCCGGCAGGCCGCCGATGGCGGGCTCGAGCTTGCGCAGGGCCCGGCGGGCGAGCTCCCCGAGGGAGGCGTCCGTCCAGGCGTTGGCCGCCAGGGCGAGCACCGCGGACTCCTCCGCCGTGAACTGCAGCGGCGGCAGCGTGAAGGACCCGCGCGGGATCCGGTAGCGGTGGCCGTGCGTGTCGTCCGGGAACAGGGGGTCCTCGGAGACCTCCTCGATGGGGTAGCCGAGGTCGCGCAGCTCCGCCTTGTCGCGCTCGAACATGCGCTCGAACGCCTCGTCGGACGCGGACTCCGCGTACGACGGAACGGCCTCCCGGAGCTCGGCGCGGGTGTACCCGCGTTCGCGGGAGACCAGGGCGATGAGCAGGTTGAGGAGCCGCTCCGTCGATCGGGCTGCCATCCGGTGGGTCCTCAGCGCACGTCCAGGAGGTCCACCACGAAGATCAGGGCCTCGTCCGGGCCGATGACCCCGCCGGCGCCCCTGGAGCCGTAGGCCTGGTCCGCGGGGATCTCCAGCCGGCGGCGGCCGCCGACCTTCATGCCCAGCAGGCCCTTGTCCCAGCCCTCGATGACCTGGCCGATGCCCACGGTGAAGTCGAGGGGCTGGCCGCGGTTCCAGGAGGCGTCGAACTCCTCGCCGGCGGAGAACGTCACGCCCACGTAGTGGCAGGAGATCTGCTTGCCGGGGGTCGCCTCGGCGCCGGTGCCCTCCACGAGGTCGGTGCTGACGAGCTCGGTCGGGGCTTCCCCCTCGGGGAAGTCGATCTCGGGCTTGCTGCGGTCGAGCTTGCGCTCTCCGAAGGACATGGGTGCTCCTGTTCGTCGGGTCGTCGACGGGTGGTCGTCGGGATCGGAGGGGCCTCGGGGCCCACCGGGCCACCTTAGCCGACCGGGGGCTACTCCTCGGTCGCGGAGGGGGACGGCGAGGCGGAGGCCTCGTCCTCGGCCGGCGCCTCGGGGGTGTCCACGGCCGCCAGGATGTCGACGACGAAGAGCAGGCTGCCGGCCGGGTAGTCGGAGTCCTCGCCCAGGTCCTTCTCCGTGCCGTAGGCCTGGCCGACGGGCACGGAGAGGATCACGCGGGAGCCCTCCTTCTTGCCCTCGAGGCCCTCCTGCCAGCCCTCGATGACGTTGTCGAGCGGGAAGGACGCGGGGGCGCCGTTCTCGTAGGAGGAGTCGAAGGTCTCGCCGTCGGACCACTTGACGCCCACGTAGTGCGCGATGACGGTGTCGCCCTCGGCGACCTCCTCGCCGTCGCCCTCGATGAGGTACTCGGAGACGAGCTTCTTCGGGGCCCTGCCCTCCGGCTTCGCCACGGCCGGCACGCCCTCGTCGTTCTCGGTGATCTCCGGCAGCCCCTTGGGGCTGTCCTGCATGTCGCCCTCGATCTCGGTGGGGATCTTCCGGACGACCTCGTAGACCTCCACGGAGGTCGACTCGTCGCCGGCGGCCCCGGAGGTCTCCGGGGAGGAGTACGCGATGATCGCGCCCTCCTTGGCGCCCACGAGCGCGTCGTACATCTCCGGGATCGACTCCTGGAGGCCCTGCTCGAGCTGGAGCACCTGGCCGGCGCCGCGGGAGTAGGTCTCGCCGATGGACGTGCCGTCGGAGCCCTTGAAGAGCGCCGCCTGCAGGAGGATGGTGTCGCCCTCGGCGAGCTCCTCCCCGTCGCCCTCGCGCAGCTCCTTCGCGCCGGCCTCCTCGGCGTTGAGCGGGGTCTCGAACGTGACGGACGGGGCCGTGCCCGGGTCCGGCTCGTTGCTGAGCTCCACGGAGTCGACGCCGGGCCCGGAGCAGCCCGTGAGGACGAGCGCCAGGGACAGGGCGGCGCCGGAGGTGGTCAGGGTCTTTCGCACGGGTGTCTTCCTCAGGGGTCGGGCCGGGTGGGGGCGGTGGGGTCGGACGGCTCGGGCCGGGACGGCGGCCAGCCTAGTGCAGGGCGCTGGGCGTTGACTGGACGGGGCGCGCCCGCGGCGCGGCTCAGACCACGGGGGCGTCCCCGTGGGCCCGCCCCGCGGTGTCGCGCTCGCCGAGGGCGGCGATCAGGGCGTCGGCCTCCGGGTGCGCCACGGCGAACGGGTCCTTGCACAGCACCGTGCGCCGGCCGCGGTCGTTGACCTTCAGGTGCACCCAGTCGACGGTGTACTCGTGCCCGGACGCGAGCACCGCCTCGATGAACCGGCCGCGCACGGCGGCCCGCGTGGCGGGCGGGGTGCGGGCGGCCTCCTGGACCCGCTCGTCGGGGACGAAGGTCGCGGCCCGTCCCCGGCGCTGCAGGAGGTTGAAGAGCCCCCGCTCCGGGGCGGTGTCGTGGTAGGCGAGGTCCAGCTGCGCCATCCGGGGCGCGGAGAGGTCCAGGTCGTAGAGGGCGGCGTAGCCGTCGAGGAGCTTCTTCTTGATCGCCCAGTCGATCTCGGTGTCGATCGCGGAGGTGTCCTGGCGGGCCACGGCGTCCAGGGCCCGCTCCCACAGGTCGAGCACCCACGGCACGCGGTCGTGGTGGGCCCCCTCCCGGTCCACGAACCGGCGCACGGACTCCAGGTGCTCGTGCTGCAGGTCCAGGGCGGAGCGGCGCGTGCCGTCGGCGAGCAGGACCGGGCGGGTGCCGGTGAGGTCGTGGGAGACCTCCCGCAGGGACCGGACGGGGTCCGCCATGGTGCGGTCGGGCAGGATCTGCCCCGCCTCGATCATCCGCAGCACGAGGTCGGTGGTCCCGATCCGCAGCGCCGTGGTGGTCTGGGACATCGTCGAGTCGCCCACGATGACGTGCAGCCGGCGGTAGTGCTCGGCGTCGGCGTGCGGCTCGTCCCGGGTGTTGATGAGGGGCCGGGAGCGCGTCGTGGCCGAGGAGGAGCCCTCCCAGATGTGGTCGGCGCGCTGGGAGAACGAGTAGCTGGGCGTCCCGGCGTCGTCGCCCATCCGGACGGCGCCGAAGTCCTCGGGCCCGGCGGGGTGGACCCTGCCGGCGCCGACGAGCAGCTGGCGGGTGACCAGGAACGGGATGAGGATCTGCACGAGCCGGGCGAACTCGGTGCGCCGGGAGATCAGGTAGTTCTCGTGCGAGCCGTAGGAGTTGCCGCGCGAGTCCACGTTGTTCTTGAACAGGTACAGCTGCCCGCCCACCCCCTGCTCCGCCAGGGCGTCCTGGGCCTGCCGCCGGAGGTCGTCGACGATCAGCTCGCCGGCCTTGTCCTGGGCGACGAGGTCCTCGAGCGTGGCGCACTCCGCGGTGGCGTACTCGGGGTGGGAGCCCACGTCCAGGTAGAGGCGCCCGCCGTTGGGCAGGAACACGTTCGAGGAACGGCCCCAGGCCACCACGGGGCGGAAGAGGGTGCGCGCGGCCTCCTCCGGGCTGAGCGGACGGGCGCCCGGGGCGCTGTGGGTGAGGCCGAACTCGGTCTCGACCCCGTAGATCCTGCGGTCCATGGGGGCTACTGGCCGCCCTTCTGGACGAAGCCCTTCACGAACTCCTCGGCGTTGGACTCGAGCACGCCGTCGATCTCGGCGAGCAGGTCGTCGGCGCTGGTCGCGCTGGTCCGGGACTGGGCGGTGGGTGCCGTGGGGGCGGGGGCTCCGGGCTCGGGGAGCTCGGACTCCTCGCGGCGCTGGGCGCCGGTGCCGAAGATGCGTTCCTGGGCCATGACGGGGTTCCTCCTGGGGATGGTGGTCGGGGTGCTCAGCCGAGGGAGCCGGTGTGCACGAGGGCGGGTCGGGCGGTGGCGAGGGCGCGGACGAGGTGCTCGGCGTCGGGTGCCGCGCTCAGCAGGGGGTCGACGTCCTCGCGGGTCAGCTCGAGCGGCTCGGGCATCGCGATCCGCGCGCCGCGGCGGACGCCGGGCAGGGTGAGCGAGACCGAGTCCCAGTTGGCCGTGAGGACGTCGTCGGGGAAGCGGGTCATCAGCCGGCCGCGGAACCACGCCCGGGTGTCGTCGGGGGGCAGGCCGGCGGCGTGCTCCACCTCCTCGGCGGTGAAGAGGGTGCGCATCCGGCCGGCCGCGACCAGCCGGTGGTGCAGGCCCTTCTCCGGGCGCACGTCCGCGTACTGCAGGTCGATCAGCGTCAGGCGCGGGTCGTCCCAGGCCAGGCCGTCGCGCTCGCGGTAGCCCAGCAGCAGGGCGTGCTTGGCGACCCAGTCCAGGCGGTCCGCGAGGGACAGGGGGTCCGTCTCGAGGGCGTCGAGGACCTCCGCCCACAGCTCGAGCACCTCGCGGGTGTCCGGGTCGGGGCCACCGGTCGCGTGCTCGTGCGCCCGGGCGGCCTCGAGGTAGAGCCGCTGCAGCTGGACGCCCGTGAGCCGCCGGCCGTCCCGGAGCAGGACGGTGGTGGTCAGCCCCGGGTCGTGGCTGATCGCCTGCAGGGCGGCCACCGGGTCGGCGAGGGCGATGTCCGGGGCGGCACCGGCCTCGATCAGGCCGAGGACCAGGGAGGTGGTGCCGAATTTCAGCAGGCTCGAGGTGTGGGAGAGGTTGGCGTCGCCGATGATGACGTGCAGGCGCCGGTGGCGGGTGCGCTCGGCGTGGGGCTCGTCGCGGGTGTTGACGATGGGCCGGTGGACGGTGGTCTCGAGTCCGACCTCGCGCTCGAAGAAGTCGGCGCGCTGGCTGATCTGGAAGCCCGGGCGCCCGCCGCGGTCCCCGATGCCGACGCGACCGGCGCCGCACACCACCTGGCGGGAGGCGAAGAAGGGCAGCAGTCCGGCGGCGAGGGCGGCGAAGGGCACGGCGCGGGGCACGAGGTAGTTCTCGTGGGCGCCGTAGGAGACGGACTTGTTGTCGGTGTTGTTCTTGTAGAGGTTCACGACGTCGAGGCCGGTCGTGGCGGCGCTCGCGGCGATCGCCCGGACCGCGTCGAGGGCCACCCGGTCCCCGGCGGCGTCCCAGAGGACGGCGTCGCGGGGGGTGGTGACCTCCGGGGAGGAGTACTCGGGGTGCGAGTGGTCCACGTAGAGGCGGGCGCCGTTGGGCAGGACGGTGTTCATCACGACCTGCCGCCAGTCCAGGGACTCGGCGTGGGACCCGATCTCCCGGAGGGCCTCGGCGGCGACCTCCTCGGCCGTGAGCACGGGCGCGACGTCGGTGAGCTGCGAGGGGTCGGCCTGGTCGCGGGGGACGGTGAAGCCGCGGGCGTCCTCGAGGGGGGTCTCGCCGTGGTAGTCCCACCCTGCGGCGGTCCGGGACGCGCCGAGGCGGCGCCGCACGAGGGCGGCGTAGGTGGTGACCACCTGGCTGGAGAGCACGGTGGCGTTGGCGTGCGGGTTGCCGGTGGCGAGCACGCCGAACTCGGTCTCGGCGCCCATGACGCGGCGGACGCTCACGCGGGCTCCTCCCCCGGGACCGGTCCGGCCGGCGTCGGTCCGGTCGGCGCCGGGGCGTGGCGCCCGCCGGGGCCTGCCGGGTGCGGGTCGCGGTGCAGGACCACGCGCAGGTCGGTGATGGTGTCGCCGCGGCGCCCCGAGATGCGGGCCCAGTCCTCCGGGTTGGAGGTGTTGGGCAGGTCCTGCTGCTCGTGGAACTCCTCGTCCACCGCGCGGACCAGGTGGTCGCGGCCCAGGCCGCGGACCCCGGTGGTGAGCAGGTCCTTGATGGCCTGCTTCTTGGCCCGGTCCACCACGTTGCGGATGACCGCCCCGGAGGTGAAGTCGCTGAAGTGGAGGGTCTCCTCGGTGCCGTCCCGGTAGCTGAGGTGCAGGAACCGGGTGCCGGGGCTCTTCTCGTACATCCGGGCCACGGCGGCGTCCACGAGGGCGGCGACGGCCCCGGCGCGGGAGCCGGCGGCGTCGACCTCGTCCTGGCGCAGCGGCAGGTCCTCGGTGACGTAGAGCCGCAGGATCTCGGCGGCGCCCTCGGCGTCCGGGCGGTCGATGCGGATCTTCACGTCGAGCCGGCCCGGGCGCAGCACGGCGGGGTCGATCATGTCCTCGCGGTTCGTGGCGCCGATGACGATGACGTTGTCCAGGCGTTCCACGCCGTCGATCTCGGTGAGCAGCTGCGGGACGATGGTGGTCTCCACGTCCGAGGACAGCCCGGAGCCGCGGGTGCGGAACAGGGAGTCCATCTCGTCGAAGAACACGACCACGGGGATGCCGCGGGCCGCCTGCTCGCGGGCGCGCAGGAAGATGGAGCGGATCTGGCGCTCGGTCTCCCCCACGTACTTGTCCAGCAGCTCGGGGCCCTTGATGTTGAGGAAGTAGCCCAGGGCCTTCCCGCGCCCGGCGCGGTCCGCGGCGCGCTCGGCGAGGGAGCGGGCCACGGCCTTCGCGATGAGCGTCTTGCCGTTGCCCGGGGGCCCGTAGAGCAGGATGCCCTTGGGCGGGGTGAGCCCGTGCTCGCGGTAGAGCTCGGGGTGCACGAAGGGCAGCTCGACGGCGTCGCGGATCTGCTCGATCTGGGGGCCGAGGCCGCCGATGTCGTCGTAGGAGACGGCGGGGACCTCCTCGAGGACGAGCTGCTCGACGTCGGAGCGCTCGATGGGCTCGAGGGCGAAGCCGGTGCGGTGGTCGATGGAGACCGCGTCGCCGATCTCCGGGCGGCTCCGGCGCAGGAGCCCGGAGAGCAGCAGGACGCGCTCCTCGTCGGAGCGTCCCACGGTGAGGACGCGGTCGTGGTCGACGATCTCCTTGACGGTGGCGATCTCGCCGGTCTGCTCGTAGTCGAGGACGGCGCCGACGGTGTAGTTCTGGTCGAGGAGGACCTGGCGGCCCGGTTCGCAGGCGGCGAAGCTCACGAGCGGGCTCAGGGCCACGCGCATGCGGCGCCCGGCCACGAGGACGTCGAGGGTGCGGTCGGTGACGGCGGGACCGCTGCCCGTCTGCTCGCCGACCGGGGTGCGCCCGGGGTTGACCTGCAGCACGGTGCCCTGGCTCAGGGGCGGGACCAGGTCGTTCTCGAGGGCGCGCTTGAGCTGGGCGATCTCGGTGCGGGTCGCGTCGAGGAGCCGGACGAGCTTCTGGTTCTGGGTGCCGGCGGCGGCGAGCTGCTTGTCGAGGGCGCGCTTCTGGTCGCGCAGGATGTTGACCTGCCGCTGGGCGTTGGTCAGGGCCCGGCGGGTCTGCTCGGCGTCCGCCGGTCCGGTGCCGGCCGGTCCGGTGGTCTGCTGCGGGGAGGTCTCGTTCACGGGCGCTCCTCGTGGGGGTGCTCGGGTGCGGGAGCCGGTGCGGCCTCGGGCGCGGACTCCGGCGCCGGTGCCGGCGGGGGCGTCGTGCCGGGGGTGTCGGCCGGCGCGGTCGCGCGGGCGGCGCGCTCGGCCAGGCCGAGGGCGTCGCGGCCGGCGCGGCGCAGCTTCTTGTCGGTGACGTCCCGCTCGCCGAGGGCCACGGGGGTCCAGGCCTGCAGGTCCTCCTCGCTGTACTCGGACTTGGAGGCCCGCCGCTTGGGCGCCAGCCGCTCGGAGCCGTCGGCCAGCCGGCGGGCGGAGAGCAGGAAGCCGGTGTGGGCGACCATGCGGTGGTCCGGGCGCACGGCCAGGCCTTCGACGTGCCAGCCGCGGACCATGGTCTCGGAGGCGTCGGGCTCGGTGAAGCGGCCGTCGGCGCGCATCGCCTCGGCGGTGCGGGAGAGCTGGGTGACGGTCGCGACGTAGCACATGACCACCCCGCCGGGGGTCAGGGCCGTGGCTACGGCGTCGAGGCACTCCCACGGGGCGAGCATGTCGAGGACCACTCGGTCCACGGAGCCGGGCGCCTCGTGCTCGCCGAGCTCCTCGGCGAGGTCCCCGATGCTGATCTGCCACGCGGGGTGGGGGCCGCCGAACATGGTCTCCACGTTGCCGCGGGCGATGTCGGCGAACTCCGCCCGCCGCTCGAAGGAGTGCAGCCGGCCCTCGTCGCCCACCGCGCGCAGCAGGGAGATGGACAGCGCGCCGGAGCCGACACCGGCCTCGACCACCCGGGCGCCCGGGAAGATGTCGGCCATCGTGACGATCTGGCCGGCGTCCTTGGGGTAGACCACCGCGGCGCCGCGCGGCATGGACAGTACGAAGTCCTTGAGCAGCGGGCGCAGGGCCTGGTACCGGAACCCGGCGGAGTTCTCGACCACGGTGCCCTCCGGGCGGCCGATGAGCTCGCTGTGGCTGAGCACGCCGCGGTGGGAGTGGAACTCGCCGTCGTCCGCGAGCGTGACCGTGTTCATCCGGCCGCGCTCGTCGGTCAGCTGCACGCGCTCCCCGGCCCGGAAGGGCCCGCGCCGGTTGGCGGCGCCCCGCGGGGACGCGGGGGCGGGGGCGGCGGTGTGGTCAGCGGTTCCGGTCATCGGCTCACTCTCGGGGCAGGGCGTGGTCTGGTCTGGTCGTGCGGGGGCCGGCGGAGGCTCCGCCGGCCGGGGGTCCTCCCCCATTGTGTCACCGCGGCGCGGGGGGCCGGGGCGGGGGCCCGGCGTCAGCCGGCGAGCAGGCGCTCGAGGGCGGCGGTGCGCAGCACGCCCACGAGGGCGCCGTCGGGTCCCGTCACCACGTAGTGGGGGTACTCCCGGGCGGCGACGGTCCGCAGCAGGGACTCCTCGCGCAGCCCGGCGTCGAGCACGGCGTCGGCGGGCAGGTGCTGGAGCACGGACGTCAGCGGGGTGTCGGCCCGCCGGGCCGGGGGCACAGCGTCGGCCGCGGCCGGCAGGAGCAGACCGACGACCTGCCGGTCCGGGGAGACGGCCAGCACGTGCGGGACCGGGCCGCCCGGGGCGGCGGCGCGGGCGAGGTGGTCGGTGACCAGCCGGTCGGTGTGGGCCAGGGAGACGCCCTCCGGCACCGCCACGGCGGGCTCGGCCAGCGCGGCGGCGCTGACGCCGTGCACGCGGGACAGGACCGCCGCCCCGCGCAGGGACGCCCCGGCGCCCTGCCACATGAAGCCGGCGATGAGGACGACGAGCACGAGGGCGACGGGCTGGTTCCACAGGCCCGTGACCCCGGCCCCGACGACGAGGCCCACGGCGAGCAGCCGGCCCGTCCAGGCGGCCACCACCGTGCCGTGGTGCTCCCGGCCGGTGACCGCCCAGACCAGGGCCTCCACCACCCTGCCGCCGTCCAGGGGCAGGCCCGGCAGCACGTTGAAGACGCCGACGATGAGGTTCGCCCACGTGGTGAGGTCGAGCAGCACCCAGCCGAGCGTGGGCGACGGCTCCCCGGTGCGCAGCAGCGTCCAGCCGGCCAGGCCGAGCGCGAGGTTCACGGCCGGTCCGGCCAGCGAGACCGCGGCGGAGGCCAGCGGGGTGCTGCGCACGTCCCCGAAGTGGGTGTGGCCGCCGAGCAGGCTGAGCACGATCCGGCCGGTGGGCCAGCCGAAGGCCCGGCCCGTCCAGGCGTGGGCCAGTTCGTGCAGCAGCACGGACAGGGCCAGGGTCAGGGCGAAGCCCAGGGACGCGGCGTAGTTGAGCGCGCCGAGCCGCGGGTAGGCGGTCATCAGCACGGGGGTGTAGAGGAGCACGGTGACCGCGGCGATCACGAACCACGACCAGGAGAGCGTGATGGGCACCCCGCCGATCCGGCCCAGGGGGATGCCCTCGCTGCGGGGGCGGCTCACGCGCGGGCCCCGGCCACGATGCGGCCGAGGTCCTCGGGGCCCACGCCGGCGAGGCTCGGCAGCACGAGGTCGGCGCCGGCGTCGTCGAGCGGGACCATGTTGGGCACGCCCACGGTGAAGATCCCCGCGGCGGTCGCGGAGCGGATGCCCGTGCGGGAGTCCTCGACGGCCACCATGCCGGCGCGCGCCAGCGGCCGGCCGGCGCGCTCGGCGAGACCGGCGGCGCCGATCCGGTAGGGGTCGGGGGCCGGCTTCGCCGGGTGGCCGAGGTCGCCGGTGACGACGACGTCGAAGACGCCCGGGCCGCCGAAGGCGTCGAGGACGACCTCGGCCAGGGGCGCTTCGCTGCTGGTGACCAGGGCCAGGGGCACGCCGCGCTCGCGCAGGGCGGCGACCAGCTCCGGCGCCCCCTCCTTGTAGACGACCCGCTCCCGGGTGCGGGCCGCGACCCGGCCGATGAGCCGGTCCACGATCTCCCGGACACCTAAGCGCACCCCCTGGCGCTGGAACACGGCGGCGGCGTCCTCCAGACCGGTGCCGACCATGGCCAGGGCGTCGGCCTCGGTCCAGGTGCCCCCGTGGGAGCGGACGAGCTCGATCTCGGCCTCGATCCAGTACGGCTCGGTGTCCACCAGGGTCCCGTCCATGTCGAACAGCACGGCGGTGGGCAGGACGTCGTCGGGGGACGCGGACGGGAGGCTGGACATGGCCTCCATCGTAGTGGCCGCAACACGGGCCCCTCGTGCCGGGGCCTCTTGCCGTCGATGTCCCGGCGCGTAGTGTGGGTTCCGTGAGCAACAACTTCGACGAGACGTTCCCCCGCCCCCAGGCGGGGCCGTTCGGCGTGGTCCGCGAGGACGGTGACCAGGAGCGCGTGACCGTGCTGGTGGCCGCGTTCGAGGGGTGGAACGACGCCGGGGACGCCGCCACGGACGCCGTGCAGTTCCTGGCCGCCCACTACGGGGCGAAGGACGTCTTCGAGGTGACCTCGGACGACTACTACGACTACCAGTTCTCCCGGCCCCTCGTGCGCCGGGGGGCGACCGGCGACGTGAAGATCGTCTGGCCCACGACCCGGCTCTCCACCGCCACCGTGCCCGGCACGAACCTCGACCTCGTGCTGTTGCACGGCTGGGAGCCCTCCTACCGGTGGCGCTCCTTCACCGCGGAGCTGCTCGAGCAGGCGACCCTGCTCGACGTCGACTTCGTGGTGATGGTCGGGGCGCTGCTCGCGGACGTGCCGCACACCCGGCCCATCCCGGTGACCAAGACCTCGGACACCGCCGAGCTCCAGGACGAGCTGGGCATCGACTCCTCCCAGTACGAGGGGCCCACCGGGATCGTGGGGCTGCTCTCCCACATGGCCTCCCTGGGCGGGTTCCCCACGGTCAGCCTGTGGGCGGCGGTGCCCCACTACGTGGCGCAGTCCCCCTCCCCGAAGGCCGAGCTGGCCCTGCTGCGGGAGCTCGAGGAGCTGCTCAGCATCACCCTGCCCCTGGACGCCATCGCCGAGGACGCCGAGGCGTGGGAGCGCGGGGTCAACGAGCTGGCCTCCGACGACCCGGAGATCGCCGCCTACGTCCAGCAGCTCGAGGAGGCCAAGGACACCACGGACCTGCCCGAGGCCACCGGGGACGCGATCGCCAAGGAGTTCGAGCGCTACCTGCGCCGCCGCCGCGACGAGAAGTGAGCGCCGCCGGCACCCGGTGACGGGGACCGGGCGGCGGAGGGGCGGCACCCGGTCCCGGGTGCCGCCCCTCCGTCGTTCCTGCGCCGGCCGGCGGGACCGGGCCCGCCGGCGGGCTCAGAGCTCGATGCCGAGCCGGGCGTCCACCAGGTCCCGGACCAGCCGGGCGTCCGCCCCGCAGGGCCCCGGGGTCCCGGTGGTCAGGGCGTCGGCGGCCCACGCGTCCAGCGCCGCCAGCGCCGCGGGGGCGTCCAGGTCGTCGGACAGGGCGGTGCGCACGGCCTGCAGCAGCGGGGCCGCGCTGCCCTCCGGGGCCACGGCCAGGGCGCGGCGCCACGCATCCACGCGGGCGACGGCGCCGGCCAGCACGAGGTCGGTCCAGAACCAGTCGTCGGTGTAGCGGTGGGCGAGGATCGCGGTGCGGATCACGGCGGGATCGACCCCCTGGGCCCGCAGCGCGGAGACGAGCACCAGGTTGCCCTTGGACTTGGACATCTTCTCCCCGTCGAGGCCGACCATCCCGGTGTGCAGGAAGTGCCGGGCCATGGGCCTGCCGGTCAGCGCCCAGCAGTGGCCGGCGCCCATCTCGTGGTGCGGGAAGACGAGGTCCGAGCCGCCGCCCTGGACGGTGAACGGGGCGGGCAGGTGCTCCAGGGCGATGAGCGAGCACTCGATGTGCCAGCCGGGCCGACCCGGGCCCAGCGACGAGCCGTCCCAGGCGGGCTCCCCGGGGCGCTCCGCGCGCCACAGCAGCGGGTCCAGCCGGTGCCGCTTGCCCGGGCGCTCGGGGTCCCCGCCGCGCTCGGCGAACAGCGGCAGCATCTGCTCGGGGGTCAGGTGGGAGACGTCGCCGAGCACCCACGCGTCGTCGTCGTCGGTGGGCAGCGCGCCCGCGGCCTCGACGTCGAAGTAGACGTCCCCGTCCGGCTCGCCGTCCCGGCCCGCCACCCGGTAGGCGAGGTCGCGGGCCACGAGGCGCTCGACGGCCGGCACGATCCAGCCGACGGCCTCGGTCGCGCCCACGTAGTGCTGGGGCGGGAGGACGTTGAGCGCGCTCATGTCGGTGCGGAACAGCTCGGTCTGCTCGGCGGCCAGGTCACGCCAGTCCACGCCGGTGACCGCGGCCCGCTCGAGCAGCGGGTCGTCCACGTCGGTGACGTTCTGCACGTAGTCCACCGGGGTCCCCGCGTCTAGCCAGGCGCGGTGCAGCAGGTCGAAGGCCACGTACGTGGCGGCGTGCCCCATGTGGGTGGCGTCGTACGGGGTGATCCCGCACACGTAGAGGCTCGCCCGCTCCTGCCGGGGCAGCTCCACCCGCCGCCGCAGCCGGGTGTCCTGCACGACGGGCAGGGCCGCCTCGCCGGGGAGGTCGGGAACGGGTCGGGCGGACCAGGCTTTCATGCTCACCTCGGGTGGTTCGGGGATCGGACGACGGCCGCGGGGCCTCACCCAACCTACCGGACCGGCCGCCGCCCCCGATCCGGAGGTGACGCAGGGCTCAGGCGCTGATCACCCCGAGGCCCAGGAGCACGAAGATGGCCAGGCCCAGGGCGATGCGGTACCACACGAAGATCGTGTAGCTGCGGTTGGAGATGTAGTGCATGAACCAGCCGATGATCACGTACGCCACCACGAACGCGATGCCCGTGGCCACGAGGGTCTCGGTCATGCCGTAGGGCCCCGCCTGCGGCTGCCCCACGGACTGCGCCAGCTTGTACAGTCCCGAGGCGAACACCGCGGGGATGGCCAGCAGGAACGCGTAGCGGGCCGCGGCCTCGCGCGTGTAGCCCATCAGCAGTCCCGCCGTGATCGTGCCGCCGGACCGCGAGACCCCCGGGATCAGGGCCAGCGCCTGCGCCAGCCCGAAGAGCACGCCGTGCTTGACGGTGAGGTCGTCCAGGTGCCGGGCCTGCCGGCCCACCCGGTCCGCGACCGCAAGGATCACACCGAAGACCACCAGCATCGTGGCCGTGATCCACAGGGAGCGGAACTCCGTGTCGATGTAGTCCTCCAGCAGCAGCCCCAGCACGCCGATGGGCAGGGAGCCCAGGATGATCAGCCACCCCATCCGGGCGTCGGGGTCCGAGCGCTCCACGCGGCCCACCAGGGACAGGGTCCACTGCTTGAGGATCCGGACGATGTCCCGCCAGAAGTAGATGATCACGGCGGTCTCGGTGCCCAGCTGCGTGATGGCCGTGAACGCGGCGCCGGGGTCGGCGCTGTTGGGCAGCAGCTCGCCCACGATGCGCAGGTGCGCCGAGGAGGACACGGGGAGGAACTCGGTCAGGCCCTGGACGAGGCCGAGAATGATGGTTTCGATCCAATTCACCCGGCCACCCTACGGCACGCTCCGCGCCGGGGACGGCGGGACAGGCCCGGACGCGGCAGGAACGGCCCGCCGTGCGGGCCGTTCCTGCGGGTGCGGTGCGGGGGACGGGGCTCAGCGGGCGGAGCGCGCCCCGTCGGCGTCGTCGAGGTCCTCGTAGTCCTCCTCGTCGACGAGGTCCTCGTCGAGCATCTCGTTGTCCTCCAGGAGCTCCTCGTCGTCCTCCGAGTCGTCCTCGTCCTCGTCGTCGGAGTCGTCGTCCGAGTCGTCCTCCTCCGCGAAGACGGTCAGCGGGGTGACCTCGTCGTAGGCGTCGTAGAGCGCCTCCTCGTAGGCGTCGAAGGCGTCGGCGATGGCGATGTAGGCGCCGTCGACGGCCGGGTCGTCGTCGCTGCGCCGGTTGGACGCGGCGACGAGGTGTTCTTCGAAGGCGCTCACGAGGGCCTGCAACGCGGCACGAGGGTCATTGCTCATGGAGTAGACGTTAGCGCTATTCCGTGCAGAATGGGGACCGATGAGAGAACAAGTCCGGACCAGCTCGGCCACCCTCACGAGGGACGCCGACCAGCGCTACGAGTACCTCCTGCTGACCGTGGCGCCGCACGAACCGCTCGGCGACGCGCGGGCCCGGATCAGCGAGCACGCCGAGTACGGCAAGTGGGAGCTGACCCGTTCCGTGCTGCTCTACGGCGGGACCCGCAAGTACTGGCTGCGCCGCCGGGTGATGCGCGTGGAGCGCACCGTCTGAGCCCGGGACCCGTCCCCGCCGGCGGGGCTCAGCCCCCGATCGGGCCCAGCAGAGCCTTGGCCACGGCCGCGTGCACGGACTCATCGTCGGACGGGTGGTAGATCCCGGCGAGCACGTCCCGGTACAGCCGTTCCAGCTCCCCGCCCCGGGAGTACTGGGCCCCTCCCGAGCTGCGCATCGCGAGGTCGACGACCCCGCGGGCCGCCTCGGTGGCCCGGTGCTTGACCCCGGAGAACAGCAGGAACCAGCGGGGGCCGTGGTCCGGGGCGCCGGCGGTGCCGAGGGCGTCCACGTCCGCGGTCAGCCGGAGCAGCTGCAGCTCCACCCCGTCCCGCAACAGGGCGGCCTCGGCGATCCGTCGGCGGACGTCGGGGCGCTCGGCGCGGGGCGCTCCCCCGCCGCGGGACCGCCGGATGCCGGCGATCTCCACGGCCAGCTCCACCGCACGGTCCGCGATCCCGGTGTAGACGGCGGCCAGCAGCAGCTCGAAGCAGCCGAAGACGCCCCACACCACCGGGTCCGGGTTCGGGCCCACCGGGGTGCGGGTGAGCACCTGCTCCGCGGGCATCGGCACCGAGCGCAGCACCGTGGTCCGGGACTGTGAGGCCCGCATGCCCATGGTGTCCCAGTCGTCGAGGACCTCGATGCCCTCCGCCGCCCGGTCCAGGAGGCCGAAGACCAGCGGCGTGCCCTCCTCGGCGTCGTCGCGGGCGTGGACGATCAGCCGGGTCCACACGGGGGACAGCGAGGTGAAGATCTTCGTGCCCGTGATCCGGTAGCCGTCCGCCACGGCCACCGCGGTGGTGTCGGAGTCGAAGAGCACGGAGTCGTTGCCCGCCTCGGAGATGCCGAAGGCGAAGATCTCCCCGGCCGCGGCCAGCTCGAAGATCCGCTCGGCCCGGGCGTCCCCGCGCAGGCGCAGGGTGTGCGCCACGCCCACCAGGACGTGGTGCATGTTGATGCCCAGCGCCGTGGCGGGGGCGGCCGCGGCGAGCCGCCGCTGCGCGGCGACCGCCTGCTGCAGCGTGAACCCGAGGCCGCCCCGGTCCCGCGGCACCAGCATCAGCGGATAGCCGATCCGCACCAGGTCCGCGAAGTCCTCGTCGAAGAACCGGTTCTCCCGGTCGTAGCCGGCGGCGCGCTCGCGGAACGTCGCCAGCAGGTCGTCCGGGAGCAGGGTCTCGGGCACCAGGTCGCCGGCCGCCCGGTCCTCGGGGGCCTCGGCTCCCGCAGGTGCGGGTGCGGGTGCGGGTCGTGCGGTCGCGGGCTGCGGTCCGGTGGCGGGGTGCATCTCGCTCCTGTCGGCGGTCGTCGGGGTCGTGGGTGCTCCGGCGGTCGGGCGGACCGGGGTGGGAGGGGCCGGTGGCCGGTCAGTACCGGGTCAGCAGCCGGTGCAGCACGCGGGAGCCGAACTCCAGGGAGTCCGTGGGCACGCGCTCGTCCACGCCGTGGAACATGGACGGGAAGTCGAGCTCGTCGGGCAGGCGCAGCGGCACGAACCCGTAGCCGGTGATGCCGAGCGGGTCCAGGGACTTGTTGTCCGTCCCGCCGGAGAGCATGTACGGCAGCACGACCGCCTCGGGGTCCTCGGCGTGCAGCGCGTCGACCATGGCGTCGACCACGGTGCCGGAGAACGGCACCTCGAGGGCGATGTCGTCCGACTCGAACTCGAAGGACACCCCGTCCCCGGCGAGCTCCGCGAGCTTCGCCAGCACGATCTCGCGCTGGCCCGGCAGATAGCGCACGTCCAGCCCCGCCTGGGCGGAGCCGGGGATGACGTTGACCTTGTAGCCCGCCTCGAGCATCGTCGGGTTCGCGGTGGTCTGCAGTGTCGCGCCCACGAACCGTGCCACGGAGCCGAGCTCGGCGAGCAGCCGCTGGGGGTTCTGGGGGTCGAACTCCACGCCCGTCAGCTCGGTGACCGAGTCCAGGAACGCCCGGGTGGTCTTGGTGAGCTCCACGGGCCACTGGTGCTCGCCGATGTTGGCCAGCGCCCTCGAGAGCCGGGTGACCGGGTTGTCGTCGTTGATCTGGGAGCCGTGCCCGGCCGTGCCCTGCGCGTTGAGACGCAACCACATGAGGCCCTTCTCCGCCGTCTGCAGCAGGTAGGCCCGCCGGCCGCCGATGGTGGCCGAGTACCCGCCGACCTCGCTGATGGCGTCGGTGACGCCGTCGAAGAGACCGCGGTGGTGCTCCGCGATCCAGTGCGAGCCGTACACCATGCCGGCCTCCTCGTCGGCGAAGAAGCCGAAGACGATGTCCCGCCGCGGCCGGTCCCCGGTGCGCACCATGTGGCGCAGGACCGAGATCATCATGGCGTCCATGTCCTTCATGTCCACGGCACCGCGGCCCCAGATCATGCCGTCCCGGATCTCGCCGCCGAACGGGTCCACGGACCAGTCCGCGGCGATCGCGGGCACCACGTCCAGGTGGCCGTGCACCAGCAGGGCGTCGGCGGAGGGGTCGGTGCCCTCGATCCGGGCGAAGACGTTGGCGCGGCCGGGCGCCGACTCCAGGACGGTCGTGGCGAGACCGACCTCCTCGATCAGCCCGGCCACGTACTCGGCGGCCCGCCGCTCCCCCTTGGCGTCGCCGCTGCCGTAGTTGGAGGTGTCGATGCGGATGAGGTTGCGGCAGATCTCGACGGTCTCGCCCTCGGGCGACGACGCCGCGGCCGCCGCGGCGGGAACGGTCTGAGGATCGGTCATGGCGGTCCTTCCTGGGGTTCCTGGTGGGCGGGTGGGGTTCAGCGGACGGCGGTGTCGCGGCCGGGGTAGCTCAGCAGCACGAGGCGTCCGGACTCCTCGACCACGACGACCTCCTCAGTCTCCCCGGGAGCGTCCTCGGGGGCGACCTCCAGCCGGTACCCCTCGGCGGTCTCGACGGCCTCGCCCTGGACGGCGAGCGTCTCGTAGCGGGAGGTGTCCGGGTGCCACCGCTCGAGGTGGACCCCGCAGTACTGGGAGCTGCCCTCCGTGACCCGGTGCACGAAGTCGTGGGACAGCAGCTCGCAGGCGCCGTCCCAGTCGCGCTCGGCCATCGCGTCGACGAACGCCCGGGTGGTGCCCTCGGGCGTCCCGAGGTCGGGGCCGCACCCGGTCAGGCCGACGGCGGCGGCGAGGACGAGGCACAGCCGCAACGGGGCCCGGACGCCGGTGGCGCGGGTGGCGTGGACGGTCATCGGGCTCCTTCTCCGGGCGTGCGCTCCCAGCCTATCGTCACCGGCACCGGTGCGTTCGCCGCGCGGACGGGGTGTGAACCGCTCACCATAACCACGGGAATTCCGGCCGTCCGGTTCATTCCGTGATGTCGTCGTTATTCTCCTGTGATAGACGAAACAATTTCACACACTTCCTATTTGCAATGGGAATTCCCTAGCCTTTCCCTGGGCGCCTTCCCCAGCCCAATCTGTCTTGTCGTCCGGCCGGACGACGATAGCCCCCCGCCGCACGGAACCCCCCAGTTCCTCCGTGCGTGCAGACAGACCAGGAAGCAGAAGCACCCATGGCGAAACATCGCTGCGCCCCCGCGCGCCGTCACGGCCGCATGGCCGCTCTGGCCCTCTCCGCCGGCATCGGCGTCACCACGCTCGCCGGCACCTCGCTGCTGGCCGGTCCGGCGGCCCACGCCGCCGCGCAGGACATCGTCGCGGTGGACGCCGCCACGCGTCAGGCCGACGCCCAGCTGATCCTCGACGAGATCAACCGCTACCGCGAGTCCCTCGGCGTGAAGCCGCTCAAGTACTCCGCCACGCTGTCCCAGGTGGTGCAGAAGGAGTCCGACCGGCAGATCGTCGAGGAGAAGTTCTCGCACAGCACCACCTTCCTCACCGACCCGCGCACCGGGCCCTGGACCAGCGCCAACGAGGTCATCGCCCTGGAGCACCACCGGGACGTGCGCGCCCTGGTGGCGTGGTGGAAGTCCTCGGCCGCCCACGACAAGGCGATCAAGGACCCGCGCCACGAGGTGATCGGCATCGGCCTCACCTACGCGGACGGCCGGCTCGAGAACTCCGGGCGGCCCTGGCAGGTGCTCTCCACCGTCAACCTCTACGGGTACGCCAACGGCGGCGCGCCCGCGGACGCCTCTACGCGCGTGAACGGGGCCCCGGCCTACACCTACGAGACGTCGACGCCCGTCCAGCCCCCGGCAGGCTACGGCGTGGCCGGCGCCATCGGCGCGAAGTACCACGCCCTGGGCGGCGCCGCGGTCGTCGGTCAGCCCGTGACGGCGGAGCGCGGCGGGCTGCGCGCCGGAGGCGTCTACCAGGAGTTCTCCCTGAACGGGCGCAAGTCCACCCTGTACTGGAGCCCGGCCACGGGCGCCCACCGGGTGGAGAACGCCACGGTCATCGGCCAGAAGTTCGTGGCCGGGGGGCGGGAGAACGGCTACGGCTTCCCGACCACGGAGGAGCGCCGGCTGGCCGACGGGTCCTCCTACCAGGTCTTCTCCCGGGACGGGGCGCTCACCAAGGTGCTGTGGACCCGGGCCCACGGCGCGCGTGCGGTGCACGAGACCGGCGCCATCGGCCGCGCCTGGAAGGCCGCCGGCTTCGAGCGGGGCTACGGCTACCCGGTCACCGACGAGATCCGCACCGGGACCACCGTCTACCAGCGCTTCTCGAACGGGTACAGGGTGAACTGGTCCCCGGCCACCGGTCAGGTGTGGGTCACCGGCTGGTGACCCGGGTGCCCCGGGGCGCGCCCCCCGGGGCACCGGCCGGGCTCAGTGCTCGAGCACGATCTTGCCGAAGTGCCGGGCCGACTCCATCTCCCGGAACGCGTCGGCGGCCTCGGCGAGGGGGCGGCGGCGGTCGATCACCGGCCGCAGCCCGGTCGCCTCGAGCGCGCGCACGAAGTCGGCCTGGTCCCGGCGGCTGCCCACCAGCAGTCCTTGGAGGCGCGCCTGGCGCGCCATGAGCAGCGCCGTGGGGACGTCGCCCGCCGCCCCGGTGAGCACGCCGATCAGGGAGATGTGGCCGCCGACCCGCACGGCGCGGATCGACTGCGCCAGGGTGCCCGGGCCGCCGACCTCGATCACGTGGTCGGCGCCGCGCCCGTCCGTGAGCTCCTGGACGGCGCGGCCCCACTCGGGGGTCTCGCGGTAGTTGATGACGTGGTCCGCGCCGAGCCGCCGGACGCGCTCGAGCTTCTCGTCGGAGGAGGACGTGACCACCACGGTGGCGCCCACGGCCTTGGCGAGCTGCGTGGCGTAGACCGAGACGCCGCCGGTGCCCAGGGCCAGGACCACGTCCCCCGCACGGAGCCCGCCGTCCACCACAAGCGCCCGCCAGGCGGTGACGCCGGCCGTGGTGATGGTCGCGGCCTCGGCGTGGGACCACCCGGCCGGGGCGCGCGTGAACCACGTGGCGGGACGCACCACCGCCTCCCGGGCGTAGCCGTCGAGCCCGTCTCCCGGGACGCGCCGGAAGTTCCCGTCCACGGGGGGTCCGTCCTGCCAGAGCGGGAAGAAGCAGGAGACCACGGCGTCGCCCTCCGCGAGGTCGTCGACGCCCTCCCCCACGGCCTCGACGACGCCCGCGCCGTCCGCCAGCGGGATCCTCCCGTCCTCGGTCCGCGTCCCGCCGGAGACCACGAGGTAGTCGTGGTAGTTCAGGGAGCTGGCGTGCACGCGGACGCGGACCTCGCCGGGGCCCGGCGCGCCCGGGTCGGGGGCCTCCCCGAGCTCGAGCCGGTCCAGGCCGCCGGGGGCGGAGACGGTCAGTTGCTTCACGGGTGGTCCTCCAGGCGCTGTGGGGTCGTCGGTCGCCGCCCACGATAGCCGCCGCCCCCGGGAGTGTCATCAGCACGCTTCGGATGCCCGGTGGGGCGGGGTCGCGACGGCCACGGCCGCTCCCGGCCCGATCCGCGGACCCTGCCGGGCTCGCTCAGTGGGCGCCCACCGCGCGGGCGTGCCGGGCCGCGGCCTCGGCGCCCTGCGTCCACCGCTCCCCGTGACCGGGCAGCACGGTGCGCGCCCCGGTGGCGCCCACCGCGTCGAGGGAGGCGAGGGCCACGGCGGAGTCGTGGGTCGCGGCCCCGGCGACGATCTGCGGGCCGCGCCGGCCGGTGTAGGGGTCCAGCGTCACGAGCGCGTCACCGCTGAGCACGGTCCCCCGGCCGGGCAGGTCCAGGACGCAGTGCCCGTCCGTGTGGCCGGGGGTGTGGACGACCACCGGCCGGCCCGGGACAGGCAGGACGGCCCCGGCCTCGAGCGGGCGCAGCTCCCGCACGCCCCGGACCGCGAGGGCCCCGGCCGCCGCCATGCGGCCGAGCAGCGGCAGGGACCGCGGGTGGGTGAAGGGGTAGAGGAACCGGTTGCGCTCGGGCCGGTACCGGTACGGGTGGGCGGCCAGCCGCGCGTCCGCAGGGTGCCCGTGCACCGGCAGCCGCCACTCCTCCTGCGCCCGCCGGGCGAAGCCCACGTGGTCGAAGTGCGCGTGCGTGAGCACCAGCGCCCTGACCTCGTCGGGGCGCCGCCCGCGCTCCTCGAGTCCCGCCAGCAGCATGGGCCACATGCTCGGCAGGCCGGCGTCCACGAGCGTGACGCCGTCCTCGTCCTCGACCAGGTAGCAGTTGACGTGGGCGTGGGTGATGCGGTGGACGCCGTCGGCCACTTCGGGGGTGAACATGGGTCTCCTCACTCGATCAGTGTGCTGATCATACCTGCCGGGCGCCGACACCGGCCAGGCGACCGCCCCGCCGGGCGGCGCGCCCGGTACCATGGGCCCCACGCAGGGCCCCGGTCCGCGGATCCCCCGGTCCGCCCGGAGCAGGCCCCGCCCCCCCCCCCCCCCGCCCCCCCCCCCCCCCCCCCCCCCCCCCCCCCCCCCCCCCCCCCCCCCCCCCCCCCCCCCC
>NZ_SSSF01000015.1:0-41942 GCF_013368965.1 Kocuria salina | reverse complement strand
GTGTTCTTATGTAAAGTTAGCAACAACTCTATTCACGGCTTTTGCACATCGTGAGGTTCCGGGTAACAGCTCGAATGCTCCCCCAACCGACTCCTGACCTGCGCTTATCCTGCTCAGACCGCCGCAGGGCGACGTGCCGTGCGTGACGCGAATGGCGTCTGAACCACCATGTCCATTCGGCTTCTGGCCTGGACTTCTCCGGCGATGATTGCGCTGCACGCAATCTGTGTGCAAGGACCGCAACCGATGTCCGCGGCCTGAGGACAGTCGCATGGACCATGACGGCCACAACGTGCTGTTCGTTCCATTGGGTGGGCAAGCCCCCCATTCGGAGACCTTCCTGGCCAGTGTCTAGGACGGAGGACCCCTCAGCAGTGATCGAAGGACTTCTCGCCGGCGACGATCCTCACCCGGCGCGATTTCGTAACGACCCTCGTGGACTTCCCCTGAAACGCCGACTGCCCCTATGACCTGCGAACACCGTAAATCCGAATTACGCATTTCCCGATCAGAGGACACCACTCGCCCCTGTAACCGGTGTGCACGAACTGACCAGAGCCTGCACAGCAGCACCATTGCACCTCGACCGTGCCCGCCCAGCGGGCCAGTCAGATCGAATGTCGCCGATGGTGCGGCAGTTGGTTCCGGATGAATCCATAGTGGAATTACCGATGCAGGCCTTTTTGACTTATTGTGTCAGCGACTTTGTTGGCCAAATATTCAACGAACTTACCACGGAAGTATTCTACGTCGTCATACGACCCAGTGGACCATTCCGCGACGAAATCACTATCAACCCACGACACTTTGGTCAGCCCATATCCCCAGTAAACATAAGCGCCGCTCAAAACATTAAACAGCATTTCATCGAATAAGTGCTCGTAGTCCACAGGTTTTTCTTTGGGACGAGCGTTTGTCATGCCCGGCGCTAACAAGTAACCTTCTCCCCAAATTTCCACACTGGTCAAGTTATAGTACTTCTGCTCCGGCTGGAACAGTTCCAGTTTATTAAGGATTCCTCTATATTTTGGTTCCGAGTACCGAAAACTTATGGGAACACTAGCAGCACGCAATGCAGCAAATGCCTTCATGCCGATCTGGCGCAATCTAGCCTTGGCGATGGGCATCTGGGACTTGACCCACCGAACTCTGGCAGCTTCATTCTCCCGAACCTGCCGAGCCGCATCAGACATTTCGGTCTGCTTGCGCTTAACCAGGTCATCAAAGTCGCTCACATTTCACCACTCCTAAATTTTGAAAGTTTCAAGATACCGATAGCTAGCACAATCCCCGGGCCCGATGTGTCTTAGGTATGAACAAATCCAGTGACTGTGAGGATCTGTCTTTTCACAAGCGATCATAGGCGAGTAGTTTTCCGGGGCGTGTCATGGAATCCGGGTAGAGGCCAAGGCCTTCAGTATGGGGGGTGCCGGATCCAGCCGTCCTCGAAAGGAAGAATGGAGGGCGTTGCCCCTCCAGCTCCTTGGTCAGGCCAATAAGCAGGTCCGACTCGGAACGTATCGGGGAAAACTAACTAGCTCCCACCACGACACCAGCCTTTCACCGCGCAATACGTGCGAGGATCGTCGCGCGATGACATTGGTTATTTCCCCTGCTTCCGCTGGTGATGCAGCCGCCCGGCGTACCCGTCCTTGAGTCGCTCGACGAAGTCGATGCGTGTCTCAAAGCCGTTTATATCCATGTGCTCCATATACAACCCGGTGTCGTCCAGCTCCACGCGGTCCGGCAACCTATCGAGCAACCTCTCTCCCAACACCATGAGCTCCATGTCTCCGGGCGGATACTTTTTGTTACCCACATGGTCGACTTTCCACATCCAGCCCATGAGGTCAACTGCAACTCCGGGGACCACTTCCCAGCCGCGGCTACAGTAATCTTTTTTCGTGCCTTTGGGGAACACGGGGAAGTTACCTTCCAGCGGTGGATTATATTTGTAAAAGTTGTGGGGCTCGACGCCGGCGTCGATCAGTACATGACTGGCTTCTACGGCGATCTTTCGGACATTCTGGATTGCGCGCTGCACGGCAGCGGTACGGGCTGCTTGCTTGGTTGCCCGCTGTCTTGACTCACGGTCAGCATTTTCGTCCCAGGTGCGGATTCTGGCCAGCAGTTCGTCTTCAACCCCCACAGTTCTCTCCTTAGGCTCGTTGCAGCTGAGTCTATATGTGCATCTGCACACGAAGAAGGGTGACGCTGCGCAGCGCTACCGTGCCACCACCCGGTTACGGGAATTGGGGGTCAACGCTCGACGGCCGTGGCCACGTCCGGCTACTACTCATCGATCGTCTTGCGGTCCTCGTCGATGGTCGTCCCGGAACTGTGGAGGTCGACCAGCTGGACCGAGAACGAACCGGGCCAGTAGCCCTCCTCACCGCGGCGGTGGTGACCCAGTGCGGGACCTCGAGCGATACGTCCTGGACGGTCGCCGGTCCGTAGACCTGTGGCCGGTCGAACTCGTCGGCGGCTCGCCGGAGCCTGGAGAACGCCCGATCCAAGCGGGTCTGGTTGTGCTTGCCAGCCACCCTGAACACCCCAACTACACTCCCGATTCTGAAGAGCCGCCGAACATGCCCCGGGACGGGCAGTAGATGCCAGCGGTAACCGCACCACCCGCCTGGGGAGTGGGGCACGGTGATCCACCGTTGGGGATGCACACCGGGACTGCCCCGGGTTTCCTAGACTCCTTGCAATGGCTCTGCCGCCGACCCCAACCGAGATCCCGCTGGTCGAGGCGGTGGAGCGCTACCTGGAGACCTGCCGGAACAAGGTGCTGATCCGGCGACTGTCCGCGGCCACCGCGCACAACTACACGGTGGACCTGCACCGGCTCCTCGAACTCCTCCCGCAAGCCGGGGAGCACACCACCGAGTCGGTCACCGGCGCCCACGTCGATACGGAATAGGGCCAACGGCCGTCGCTACGCCCCCAAAAGAGGTGGACTATGCGTGGTGTACCATCGTAAACCCCAAGGACTGGTACGTTTCTGCTAAATCCGTGGGGGAATGAAGTGGGGAGGACGTCCGGTGTCGGATCAACCAGTCATGCCACACCAGGAGTTTGACGTGCCAACGTCAGAGTTCGAGCCGAGCAGCGGGGCGACAGCGGAGCCGCTACTCGAACCCAACCTTGAGCCGGCGGTGGTCCTGCCCTGGGAGGGCGAGAAGGCCGCTGAAACTGAACCAGCGGTTCCTGAGATCGAGGAAGAACGTCTTCAGAGCGCGCCTGAGCCCGCCGCACCAGCGTTCGCAGCGTCCATCGATCGGCTCACCGATGAGCTGCGGAAGCATCATGAACGAGCATCGCATCGTGAGAGAGTAATTGACTCTCTCCACACGGAAGTTGAGTCGCTGAGGCGAGGCGAGCGTCGCTCTCTGCTGCGGCCGATACTGACGGCGACGGCTCGCCTTCACGATGATCTCGTCCGTCAAGCCGAGTCTCTCCCTGAAAACTTCGATGCTCGCAGAGCCGCAAACCTGCTCCAGAGCTTCGCGGACTCGGTTGAGTTGATGCTTGATGACCACGGAGTGCGCATCGACGTTCCCGAACTCGGGAGCGACTTTGACGCGAGACGGCACAGGACGATCGGCAAGACGGGTACCCCGGAAGCAGGTTACGCCAGCAAGATCGCTGAGGTTCGACGCGGAAGCTACGTTGACAGCGAGACTGGCTCGATTCTGTCTCACGCCGAGGTCGTCGTCTTTGTCTATGAGCCAGAGGTAGCAGAGCCGGACGCTAACCCGACCGCAAACACCGCGGAAAAGCAACCGGCCATAGCAAGCGCTGAGGTACCACCCACGCCATACCCGAACGGAGTAGCTGAGTGACCGAGAGCAAATCAGGCGTATTTGGCATCGACCTGGGGACGACGTACTCCGCCATCGCCTATATCGATGAGAGCGGCAAGCCAATCGTTGTACACAGCGCGCTGCAGGGCACAGATACGACGCCATCAGTCGTGCTGTTCGAGAGCGAGACCAACACTGTGGTTGGTTCGACCGCCAAGGAGTCCGCTGAGCTCTACCCCAACCAGGTGGTATCGCTGGTGAAACGTGAGATGGGTAACGCCGACTTCTCTAGAGAGTTTTTCGGTAAGACTTACAGCGCACCGGCTATTTCCGCTTTCATCCTCAAGGCGCTGGCCCAGGATGCGGAGATGGAGACGGGTCGAAAAGTTGACAAAGTCGTCATCACAGTCCCTGCATACTTTGGAACCCTAGAGAAGACTGCAACGAGACAAGCGGGCGAAATCGCAGGTCTGGATGTCGTAGGGATCGTGCCCGAGCCTGTCGCCGCAGCTATTGCCTACGGTGTTGCTACTGAGCCAGGTGAGCGCACTTTGCTGGTGTATGACCTCGGCGGCGGCACCTTTGATGTCACCGTGATTCAGCTTACGGATGATTCGGTCGACACCGTTGCGGTGAGGGGCGACCACAAGCTGGGTGGGGCCGACTGGGACGCTGTTCTGTTCGAGCACCTCTCGCAGAGCGCGACAGAACAACTGGGCAGTGACTCGATCCTCGAAGACGCTCACTTTGTTCAGGACCTTTGGAAGCAGGCCGAGGAAGTCAAGAAGCGCCTCAGCCAGTCCGAGTCGCGTCCGATTTTGCTGCGCGCCGAAGGCGGCACAGCGAAGGTTACGGTGACTCGCGCGGAGCTCGAGGAGCGGACAGCTCACCTGGTTCAGGCGACCGTGGACATCACGAGGAAAGCGCTTGAGGATGCTGAAGGCGAGTCACCGGGGATCTCATCCAAGATCGATGATGTCATCCTCGTCGGTGGCGCCAGCCTCATGCCAGTCATTGCCGCAACGCTGCAGCGTGAGTTCGGGTGGAACCCCAGGCTCTCCGATCCCCACCTTGCCGTCGCCAAGGGGGCTGCCCTGTATGCAGCAGGTGCTTTGGTGCGAGAATTTGTCGACAAGAACTCCGCTAAGCAGCCCGCCGAGGCAGATGCATCTGGTACCGCTACCTCGGCAGGCGACCTTTCGACGGAAGCCGAGGTTGAGGCTGCGGCCGAAGAGGTCGCAGCGCAGGTGGGGATCGACGCCGATCGCCTCTTGGGCATCGCCAAGAAAGCCAGCACCCGAAACCGACTCCCGATGGCCATCGGGGTGGAGCTTGCCGACAAGACCGTGCCGGGCTGGCGCGAGATGGACCCGGTTCCCACGTACGTGGAGCACACGATCTCTGCACAAGCGGAACTCCCCTATGACGCCGCCGCTCTCGATGAGGTCTTCACCGCCGGTACTATCGCGGATCAACAAGAGGTAATTCGCATTGCCATCTACGAGCAGGCGAGCCCTGAACCCAGCAGAGAGCTTTCATCGAATCGCTACCTCTCAGCGGGCGAAATTACGGGGCTCTCCTCGTACAACCTGCCCGCAGGATCACCAATCCACCTCTATTTCCATGTCTCCGACGAAGGACATGTCACACTTCGCGCGGTCGAGCCCACCAGCGGCAAAGACCTTGAGGTGAAGGCACGCATCTCGCTGCTTAGCGAGGCTGAAGTCGAGCAGGCCAAGGCGACTTTCAACGGCATAACGGTGAGCATGTAGGGATGGCCTTCGACCCAGCCAGGTATCGTGAGGCGTATTTACTACCCAAGGCGCGTCTGAAGCTCACATCCCTTCCAGACGATCTGCTGGAGCGCTACGCGATCTCACTTCCTACGACTGACGCGGACATCGCTTCGACGGTGCGCGCAGTACGGGCTTCGTGGTCTTCTCAGCAGGCCGGGTCTCTGACAGCCAAGTTTGCCAAGCTGTGCATCGGTGCCGACCATGACTTGAAGTCCACCCATGGCGACCGGATGCTGTCCGCCAAGTGGTGGGAAGAACAAGCCGCAAAGCAGCAAAAGGCCGCAAGCCAGGCCGTCACCCAGCTCGCCGAACTCCTCAAGGAAAGTCATGGGGTGTTCGGCTATCTCACTCAGAGCTACCTTGACGGCTGCGCGACCACCCTGGGGATCGGGACCGAGCAAGCAGTACAAGCAGCAAGCCAAGCTGGGCTTGAGGTTCTGCCTAGCGATCTGCTCCCAGTCAAGGCTCCAATATCCGATGCCCAGTACGCCACCCTAGAGGGCCAGATGGCAATGGCAGGAGCATTTACTCTTGTCCACCTGCTACACCCCGAGGCTAAGAACTTCTCGATCGTTCGCGGCTTCTCGGTGCCCAGTAAAGCTGATGCGCGGCTCGACGGCGATGCTGTGGGCACCCAACTGGTGCGTGCGGAGAAGCTTCAGGTGTCTCCTGCGAACGATGCACGACGCGAGGCGCTTCGCTTCCTCAAGTCAGTGGCCAAAGACAAACACCTGCACCAATTGGCTCTACACAATCTCGCCCAGCTCGCCCGACGCAGCAGCAACCTTGGCATAGCAGGCGTTCGCCAGCAGCTCGTCAAGGTGGGACTAACGGCTACTGACGCTGCGGCTCTCGCCGTGCTGACCAGCGGAGCAGGTCCGTCGGACGCCGTGATTGGCCCCGCGCGCATTGAAACTCTGCTCGCCGAAGGTCGGCTCCGTGAAGCGACTCAAGCCGCGAACGAACTCCCGAGCACGTTCAAGGACGAGAGGGCTCGACTGATTGCTCGCGTAGAGACCGCCCGCGCTTGCTACGACCAGCTCATAAAGGAAGCTCTTGAGCTGCTCGCCATACCCGATGAGGTCACAGCACTGTCTCGTGTTCGGGACGCCGCAGCCATCAGCGCCGACGAGGCCGAGCAGGTACTAGCTACTATTCCGCTAGCGCCGCCGAGCGCTCCCATCGCCGGTGTCGAAGAAAACACTGCGCACATCCACTGGAAGCCCAACCTTGGTCATTCCGAAGACACGACCTATGTCGTGCGACGCGGCGAGAACGTCGCGCCCACGAGCGTTGTTGAGGGCATCGGAGTCTTCACAGGCAAATCGCACGAAGCCAGCGACCAGCAAGTTGCGGTCGCCCGTGTGCTCTACTACAGCGTCTTCGCAACGGCCCCCGGGCGCCCTGCGTCTCGCTCAGCCACAACCACGCTCATCGTCGCACCGCCAGTCGTGGATCTAAAGGCCGATATCGGGCCAGATCACGTCACATTCCGCTGGAGCGGGCATCCCCACGTCTACCGCTTCATCGCCACACAAAGACTCGCAGATGGTCAGCGATCCACCCGCGATGTCATCAACAACTCGGTGCGCCTCGTCGGTCTCCCGGAAGGGCAGCCAGTCTCCATCGAGGTTATCGCTGAGTATCAGGCCCCCGACGGCCGGCCCCTGCGTTCTGAGCCACGAGACATCTCAGCGATACCCCGATCTCGCGCCCGACCAATAGAAGCCATTCGCGCACGTCCCGCTGCCAGCGGTGGAGACTCCAACGTGGCGATCAATTGGGCGAGGGTTGACAACTCTGACGTCCGAATTCGGCGTTCTAAGTCGCCGAGTCCTTGGCCCCCTGGAACCTGGATCGAGTCGGATGATTTCACAGGCTTCGGTTGCGAGGTGTCCGGACGGATCACAAACCGCGGCAATGACGTCACGCTCGAAGCCTCGGTACCAGAGGGGCAAATCCACCACATCGTAGCTTTCTCGATCGGTGGAACCGGCATTGTGGTCGGAAGATCCACAGTTATAGGTGTCACAGAGCCCGTGAAGAGACTGGGAGTCCAGCAGTTCTCGGGCTATGCCAAGCTCACATGGATCTGGCCCGATGGATCCACCCTCGCCGAGGTGACTTGGGAGAGCGACGGCTCAGATAAAGACGCCGTTGGAGTCGAGAAGGTGAAGCTGTCAGAGTACGACCGGAACGGGGGCTTCAACGTTCCGCTCGGCCAAGGGGATACCGTGGTCGAGGTCCGATCCCTCATGGTTGTCGGCGACAGCGCCATCGGTTCGTCTCCTGTACAAGTTGTGGTAAAGGCTAGTCGGGCCTCGAAGGTTCAGTACTCCGTGGAGTCGTCCCCACGGCTTGGCCCACTTGGTGGGCGGACAAAGCGGTTCATTTTCGAGGCGGATACACCGATCACCGGAGCACGGCTACGAATCGTGGCTACCCAAGGACTCGTGATGCCGTCATCCGAGGATGGCTCAACGCTTCTGACGGAAATTGAACTCGCACTCCGCCCCGGCACAAAGCACGTCGAGACAGTCAGCATTCCGAAGTACATCGGACGGCCCTACTGGGTGCGCTGCTTCGCAGCCGATGACCGTCTCGAACTCCTTGATCCGCCCATCAACGCCCTGAAGGAGACGTAATGCCGATCGCCGCGTGTCCGTTCTGCTTCACTCGAGTCGATACCGCACGCCTTGCGTACCAATGCACCAACCGAGGCACTCAGCAGTGCTCTCAGGAGAAGGACGACAAGCGCATTGCGATGACCGGAAGCAGCGCGCTGTCGTATCCCACCTTCGAGGCGAGCCCGGATCGAGGTAAAGACGCAATGTGCCCGACTTGCGCCGGACCCGCCCGACGCCGGGCGTGTCCTACCTGTCACACCGCTGTCCCGGCCGACTTCATTGATTCGGATAGTCCGATGATCGCCATCGTCGGCTCCAAGGGCAGCGGGAAGACCGTGCTGATGACAACGCTGGGCAAGCGCCTCCGTGAGAACGTCAGCCAGAGGTTCCACGCATCCGTTCGAATCGCTGCTGATAATCCGGATAAGTTTGAGCGCCTGGATGACTACATTGCCGAACGGGAGAACCCTCTTTTCAAGCAGGGACAACTCCCGATGTATACCCAGTCGGCAGAGAGTGAGCGCCGTCGACCAGTGATGCTCCTGTGGCAGGGACAGAAGAAGCGGCTCTTCGGAGGCATGGCACCCTATTCGGCCGTCTTGTCTTTTGTGGACACCGCCGGTGAGGATCTAAATAATATCGAGTCGGCGTTCACCCTGCGATACCTCACGGTCTGCGACGGCCTGATTGTTGCCCTTGACCCGTTCGCACTTGCTGGAGCCCGTGACACGATCAAGTTGCCATCGGTGGCTGTCCAAAACGTGAATCCGATGGATGTGCTCGGGCGAGTCACAGACATCCTGCGAACAGAGCTGGGCCTCAAACGAGGCAAGAAGATCAAACTTCCGATCGCCATAGTTTTCACCAAGATCGACGCCTTCTTCCCGACGCTCCAGCCAGGAAATCCCATCCGCGCTACGCCGCGCGAGCAGGCAGCATACGACGAGCAAGATGGGCAGGCTGTGCACGAACACATGCGATCGCTCTTGCACTCGTGGGGAGCGGGTGAAATTGACACGCACCTCGACCTCAACTACAGCAATTTCCGGTTTTTCGGCGTCTCGGCGCTTGGCGCTGAGCCCGACTATGTAACTTCGACGATCGCAGCCGGTGGAGTGCGCCCGCATCGCGTCGAGGACCCGATGCTGTGGCTCCTCGCCAAAGATGGGGCGGTCGATTCAGTGTGACTGACATCAACTTCGGCAGACTCCTGTACACGGACTGCCGGGCGGGAGAAGGACTGGGTGGAGGCGGTGGCCTGCAAATACAGGCAAAGTCGGCCAATGTGGAACCAGCCCAAGCCAGAATGGCAGTCAGTTCACTGACCTATTCGATCCAGTCGAGTTGGTTTGCGGAGGGGAGATCCGTTGAGCAGTATCCTTTGGGGTTCGCACATTCCGCGGAGGTTGGCTTCGGCACCGCCGAGAGTCGTTACCTCGGTGCAGGAGTCAATGACCCCCGCCCAGGAAATCACCTCGCCGATTGCCTCTTGACGACCCATCCCGAAAGTTACGGCAGCATTCGGCCCGCTCAGCTTTGGCTCTCCGATGTGTGGCGGGACACGCCCTGGCCCACTACTGAAGCGCCCGTCTTCGACGACTTACTCGACACTGGCCCGCTGGACAATGACTTGCTTGCCGAGTGGGTTGTTGCCATCCCCCAACGCGCTGAAGTCCTTCTGAGCCTTCTCACAGTACTTGAGAACGCGGACGGCCCCCAGGTTTTAATACGGAGCGCATCCCCCGAAGCTGCACTTAGGTGGATTGCTGCAGCAACAATCTTGCTTCCGATGAAGCAAGCCTTGGGCATCTCGTTCCGCGTCTTCAACAACAGTCGCAACGAGGCACGTTTCCGGATACTCGGACTGCCTGCTGACCTCGTTCCTCCCTTTACCCCAGGCAGCCGTCCCGGCGTGTTCTTACTCGACGACGAGACACTAATAGCAGACGCCGTACCTGCCTCAGACCGGGCGCGGTTTTGGGTCGACCTGCTTGTTCGGGCCGAAGAGCCCTACGACGTTGTTTCTGCCGTTGACATCGCTGACGCTTTGATTCCCGCTGGCCTCTCGGACCCGTACAAGCTTGCTGACGCACGAGTTGTCGCATGGAGCATCTCAGATCCCGACGGGGAAGCAATCGACGCTGACGCCCTCGTGCGGTGGCTCCACACAGCCAGCAAGACTGCAATAGACGACTACGGTGCATTGGTTGCAGGCAAACTCCTCGCGGACGAGAGCGCTAAAGCCAAAAACATCAGCCTAGTCGATGCGCTCGTGTCTGCCGGAAGAATCAGTTTCGCCGGGAGCCAGGTACGTCTTGCCCTGATCAAAGCCGAAGTCAGGGAGGCATCGGCTTTGGCTGCCCCACTCACGAACCGGCTGATGGGGTCTCCTCTGAGCGATGCCGACACCAGTGAAGCACAGGCACTCATCTCCTCGGCGATGGTCTTGGGATCTGACCGGGAAATTGGAAGGCTGTTTGGTGTCGTAAGGCGACACCGGCTGAAGATGTCACCCATCTCACCCGCCCTCGCATCACGAATCCACGAGTTTGTCGCGCACTGGATCGAGTCCCCGCGATCCTTTGATTACCCCGCATTCAACTTGCCAGACTCGTTTCTTGCCGACGAGATTCACGCTCAACTGGTAGAGCTTCTACGGAACGGGAATCGGCAAAGTTTCTCAACAGCGCTACCCGTATTCGCCGACGCACTTTCGGGAGTCGGCGGCGACCCTGAAGATGAATTTTCCTGGCAACTTGAAGCCTGCCTCACGAAAGAACTTTCACCCGATCAGCGCTTGCGCCGAGTGCAAGATGTCTTGGCAGGGCGGCGACTGGCTGGTTTTGCGGAAAGCGCGAGGTTGTCTGCGTACCAAGCGGCACTCGTCGAGTGGCGGGCATTGGACGAGGAATCGCTCCTTGAGTTGGTCGCCACGTTGCCGCCCATGTTCGAGATCGCGCCAAGCATCCTCGCAGCAGCGCTGAAGATAGTCGGCGCACGAGCCGACATCCCGACGCCGAGCGTCCTGCGTGCTGTCGTGGCGTTGGAACGCCGTGGGGCGCTCGGTGCCTCGGGTGGACAGCTCGGTCGACTCGCGCGCTCGGTAACTGCGATGGACACGCTGATCAGAAACATCAGTCCGACCACTGCTTCGGCACCAAACCAGCGCTTGCTTCGGAAATCGCTCAGCACGCTCTCACGAGTACCGGCCGACATCGTTGCGGCTTTCCTCCCTCAGCTCACTGCTGCCGCGTTAGGCGACAGATACGCCCTAACTGGTCCAGGGATCCTGAAGCATCTCTCACCGCAAGCCATGCGGTGCTTCACCGATCACTGGATCAAGACACAGCTTGGCTCGCCACAGCCCGCGCAGCTCGGACAGACACTTGCTTTGATTCAAGACACCGGGGTACCCGAAGCGCTACGTGCAGAGTTCCTAGAGTCCCTCGTCACAGCGCTGATGGTGATACCAGAAGCCGAGCGCACGAAGTCGCTGGACCAGATTGCTGCTGTGGCAGAAAAGTCGTGGCCCGAGGCGTGGGGTTGGCTGAAGGACGCACTGGAGCCGTCCAAGAAACGGGGCTCTTGGAGACGGGGACGCAACCAATGACCTTCTACTATCAGTCGATTCCGGCATACCTGGCCGTGGCCCTTTCATTGGCCGTTCTCGGTGGATTTGTCCTTGCGGTCTCCGCGCACGTCTATTCCGTCGTTGTCGGACTTGCGCGCCGCCCCAATTGCATCACGCCACAGAAGTATCAGGAGGAGTCTCCCCAGAACGGCCCCAACGGGAAAGATCCAGGATGGCCGACCTACATTCACCGGCAGCTTGGCGCCGATTTGAAGTCCCTGAATGACTGTTCCTGGGGTGCATATAAATCCCTCTGGCGACGCGCCCACCATCGCTACAACACCGAGGTCGGCGTCACGAAGCGTGCATGGTGGTTCCTGTTCTTCCCACTGCCGGCGATGACGTTCCTCATCCTTCTCGCAGCTTGGCCCTTCATGATCGCGCAGACGCTCATATTCCTGGTGGCGTTTGCTCTTGTACTGCTGATCGCCGCACCTACGTACTGGATTCTCGCCCTTATCGCACGCATCTTCGACGACCTATGGCGCACAGCGCGCGGTGGCCGGTCCTCGTGTCCTGAGTGCTACGCGGTTATGCCCTACCCCGCATTCCGACACTCAGGATGCGGCGCAGTTCACCATGACGTCCGCTCGGCCAGCGAAGGCATACTGCATCGTCGTTGCCGGTGCGGAAAACTGCTACCGATCACCGTGGTCCGCGCAGCGTGGCGTCTCGACGCATGTTGCCAGCGATGCGGCGCCTTCATGCCACGGGGCTCGTCAGCTCTTCGTGATTTGAGAGTTTCCGTCTTCGGTGACGTGAACGCCGGGAAGACCCGATTTACATTCGCCGCGCTGGACAACTTGGACGCCTGGGCCACGACCGGCGGGCTGGCCTTTCTCTATGCAGACAAGCTCTCCGCAGAGGCAGCAGACTCCGCTCGAACAACGATTCGCAATGTTGGAACCACGGCAAAAACCAGTGATGCACTGCCCCGAGCAGTTTCGTGCCAGGTGGGCGGCGCACTCGCGGGGTCTCTCGTGCACGTCTTTGATACAGCGGGCGAGCGGTTCCACGACGCCAGCACGCATGATGATCTTCACTACCTCGGAGACGCCCACGGCCTGGTGTTCGTTGTAGACCCATTCTCCCTGACGCCCGTCCGCCGTGACCTCCGGCAACGAGGACTCGTTCAGTTGCTAGAGGAGCACCCCGCACAAGGTGAACCGGAAGAGCTGTACGGTGCGGTGGTGTCCCGGATCCGCGCCGCTGGCACACGCCAACGAGGACAAAAACTCGCTGTCGTCGTGACCAAGGCGGACATCCTGGCGCATGTAGGAATCTCGATTCCGTCGTCTCACCCTGAGATCTCGAACTGGCTGCACGAGCGTGGTCAGCACAACATGGTGGTGGCTGCAGAACGCGAGTTCTCCCGGGTGCGATACTTCGCTTCCTCGTCATCGGCCCCTAACAAGAACTCGGACCAGCTTGACCCTTCAGCACCGCTTCGCTGGCTACTGAACTCGCGCCGGTACACCAGTGAACTGAATAGCAGAGGGGCAACCAGTTGAAGCAGAAATCGCCCATCAGTTTCACACTGTTCCGAACGCTCATCGTGCTTCTCGCAGGATTGCCACTAGCCGTCCTTGTACTTGCGCTATTCGGCACTGGCCCCGCGGGAGATTCCCTAGAACAGCCACTTGTTCTCATCAAGAATTGGTTCTACTCGCAAACCGGCTGGGAGATCCCATGACCACAAATGTCATCGGCATTGACCTGGGTACCACGAACTCAGTCGTAGCAACAATCACTTCTACCGGAGAGGTGGTTGTACTCCCGAACGCAATTGGCGACGAGACTACACCGTCCGTCGTATATTTCCAAGGCACTGATGCCATCGTAGGAGCCGAGGCACGGGAACTGGCTGCTGTTGACCCCGAGAGTGGCGTCGCGCTCGTAAAGCGACATATGGGGTCGGATTTTCCGATCCACGTTGCCTCCCAGATCCACACACCTGAATCAATATCTGCGATAGTCCTGCATCAACTTGTTCATGCGGCAACTCGATCGCCCTCTCCGCGCGCGGTGGTGACAGTTCCTGCGTATTTCGGAACAGCAGAGCGGGAAGCGACCTTCCAGGCGGGTCGTATCGCAGGGCTGGACATCATTGAGCTGCTTGATGAGCCGGTTGCGGCGGCAATGCACTACGGGCTTTCAACGAGCGTCGACCGAACAATTCTTGTCTACGACCTTGGCGGGGGAACATTCGACACCACCGTACTCAGTGTGCAGAGCGGCAATGTAACGGTTCTCGCCACGGACGGCCACAATCGTCTTGGAGGCGCCGACATCGACGAACGCCTCATGGAACTGGTACTGGCTCGCATAGAAAGGGACATCCCTACCGAAGCCTTCGATGCGTTCTCGGAGAACCCGAATTCCCTTGGCGAACTTCGCGTTGACATCGAGCAGGCCAAAAAGTCCCTGAGCCAGAGCATGTCGCGGGAACTTCGAGTGAGAACCCCCGCGGGACAGCTTGTTTTGTCGTTGACCCGTGACGACTTGGCTGATGCCTGCACAGACCTTTTCTCCACCACCTTGGAAATAATTGACCGCGTCCGCGTGGCTGCAAAAAACAAAGGGGTTGCGGCGCTTGATGAAGTCATCATGGTTGGGGGGTCAAGCAGGATTCCGCTCCTGCTCGACTCACTTGAAGGGTCACTCGGCGTCCGTCCTCGCCTCGTCGAACCAGACCTTGCCGTAGCCAAAGGTTCGGCGATTCGTGCACACCAGCTCGTCGGCACAACCGAGTACGCGAGCTGGGCGAATCAAAAAGCTTTCAGCGTCGGAGTGCTCCCGTGGCAGCCTTCAACCGTCACTACAGTGTCTCCCCGAGCAATTGGGGTCATGGTTGATGACAGTTTCGACCCGGCGGGAGAACGACAGTTCGTTGACCACTTGATCGTGGCAAACACGGCCCTGCCTACCGCGGTCACCCGGGACTTTGCGACAATCGTCGATGGTCAGGAGACGGTACGAATCCAGGTATACGAGCAAGCCGGAGCCATGCAGTCGGATGAGCTTGAGCACAATCGGCTGGTCGTTGATGGGGAACTGTCGGGGCTCGATGGGCTACCAGCCGGCTCGCCAATCAGAGTGACGCTCACAGTTGCCGCCGGCGGGCGGATCTCTCTCGAAGCGACAGAGCAGGTAACTGGTAAGCGCCTCAGCCTGGAGGCTTTCGTGGCGGGCGTTGTCGATTCAACGGACACCGCATCTCTGGCGTCGAGCATCGGCTTACTTCGGATTAGAGGCTGACATGGCGACTTGGACTGGCCGACAATTCACGGCGCTTGGGATCACTCAGCACCCAGTCGGCCCGCACCTCGAGACGTTGCAGAGACGGTTCGGCGGCGTTGCCATGCTCATGATTGATGTATCCGGGTCTATGGATGGCACACCCATACTCAACGCTGCTGAGGGAGCCCAGACCTTTGTGCAGGAGGCAGTGGCTGCCCACTACAAGGTGGGAGTCATGCTTTGGAACACTCGCGTCATCGCGCTAGCCGAACCCACCACTGACGGTACGTCTGCTCTCACCATCCTGTCGACGCTCAACAGGGCATCAGGCGGTAACGCGCTCGACGGTCCTCTCAAGGAGTGCCATCGAGTGCTGACGCCGTTCTCCGGTGATCGGGTGGTGGCGCTATTCGGGGACGGAGATCTGACACCTAAATTTCAGGTTCTTGCACTGGTCTCAATGATGAAGGCCGACAACATCCGGTTCATCACACGAGGCTTGGGCGCCCTTGCTACGAGTGAGTTTGCGGAGATCTCGGATGAGGCCCCTGAAGCAGTGCGAATTGAGTCGGTTGACCAGCTCGCCTCGGGGATCGCCAGCATGGCCAGCACTCTCAAGTCATCTGGCATCGTCGAGCGAGGCCGCTGAAGGAGGCGATATGGGAATCGGGTGGGATATGACTCGCGGGTTGTTCGGCGCAGCGAACTCCGCCGGTCAGACGATGGCCAACTCGGCAGCTCGCGGCGTGGCTGAGCGTCAAGCGTCTCAGGGCACGCGAGCTGCCCGGCGAGGGCTAGTTGGCCCCTGGGACGCCGTTCCTGCCAACGCAGGGGACTTCCTCGACTACTCTGGCGTGGCCACCCCTGGGGACATGGAAGTTCCCAGGTGGGTGTTCCCCCTCGGACGATACATCCTTCCAAAGTCCGGCTTTCTTAGAGATGAGTGGAAAGCTGATCAAGAAATAGGAATATCCGAAAAAATCGCAAATCGACACAGCGTTGTATACGCACCCACGCAGAGCGGCAAGACCACATCAGTCATAGCTCCGTGGATATACTCCGCGCTTGGTCAGGGGTACCTGGTTGTCACCCTCGATCTGAAAGGCAACAGCGACCTTCTGAACAAAGTTCAGTCATACGCGGCCGCGTATGAGCCCTTGCCCGATATTGCAATCACGAACTTCGACTACACACACCCTGCGCAATCGGCAAGTTGGAACTGGATCGCCGACTTGGAGTCAGACTCTGCAATCGAGGCAGCGGCAGAAGCGATAGTAGGACGGGATCGAGAGAATGACCCCAATCGAGAGTTCCGCTTGCGAGATCTGAAATGGATGCGCGGACTTTTAGAGTTCGCACATGACAGCAACCTTCCTTGGACAGTCGAAACACTACTAAGACTTCTTGATGACCACCCAAGATTCGCACGACTAATCGCACACGGGGCTCCGCCCCGAGCAAGAACGCGCCTAAGCGACCTCGTCTTTTTACCCGAAGACGAATACTACACCAAGGTGCAGTTCCTGACTGCGTACCTGGAGCCCCTCAACACAAGCGGTTTCAATAGGGTCACGACCCATCGAGGCATAAGTATGGAGGCGTTAGATGACGAACCGGGGCTTGTTCTCGTAACAGCACCGCTTGCGGACGGCAAGCTTTCAGAAGCTGTATCAAGCCTTTTCCTTGCCCAGTTCCTAAGCCTACAACTTCGAAAGTTCAACACGTCGAGCCGCCCAGTATTGTTGGTTCTTGATGAAGCCCCACGACTGAAAGACCGGCTAAACCTCCCCCGGCTCATGGCGACTTCCGCAAGCTCGGGAATGAGCGTTCTTTTGGCAATTCAGGAGGTTAGCGACTTCGACGATGGAGAACGTAAGACCATTCTTGCCAACTGCGCAACCCACATTCTGATGGGCGGCGCTGGTCCCGATACTACGGACTATTTTAGCGCCCGCCTGGGAAAACGAGTCGTTGCCCGACAGACTCAATCCACTTCGTACACAGCGCGCGACGGACGTTCTTTTCAGACAGGCGTACAGAACTCACAGGCGGACGTGCTGGGGCGAAGCGAACTTGCAAGCCCTCCTGGAGGGTCGTTCGCCGCAATCGTGCACTGCTACGAAGTCTCTCGGAAGCCGATTCTTGTAGACCTAGGGCGACAGGACCTTCTGAGAAACGCCTAAGCCGCTACGAGCGATCGCGGCTTGGCGTTCTAGATTCCTCACGTGCGGCCTCGGTAGCCGTATGTCCAAGAGCCCGCGTAATCCGATCCTGGCGCGTAGCCTCGGGGGACTGCACCTGCCGGGAGGTTGCGAGAGCACCGAGCGCTCGCTCAGCCCGATCCCTGTCCGGCGTTGTGCGGTCGAGCTGCGGCTGCGGCTCAAATTCCGGGCTTTTACGTCGAGACATCCCCGCTTCGAACGACACGCTTCCTCCTCCACCCGAAGTCACACGCTCGGTAGAGCGTGTCGGCGCGACGACGTGATGCCGTTCATCAAGACCACGCTGGATCTCAACGATAGCGGGATCATCTCTCGCCAGGCCAGACTCCAGTTCGGTCGTCACTCGTGCGAGCACCTCATCGCTTCTCGCTCGGACATGCACAGGGACGTATGGAATACCTTCGCGCTGAGCCATGTCCACGCGATGCCGACCCCTTGTTACGACAAGTTCCCCATCCACGTAGTCAGCTTCGATGCGTCCGTCCCTACCCGCCGGTGCGAAGAGGTAATAATAGGTGTCTGAAAGCTCTCGGCCGACGGTAGCCGTACCTGCCGCACGAGTGGCCTCGAACTGCGCCGGGGACATGCCGCTGCGCAGGTGCGCATAAATCTGGGGCACATTCCTGACGTAGCTGCGCAGTTGCCCCGACGAAGCTTTGTCGGTGGGCGCCAGCTCCTCGGTAATGCGGAGCCGACTGACCGGAACCGCTTGGAAACGACTAGGCCATGTCAATATTCGTCACCAAAACTAATCCAGTAAACAGATGCCCAATGACGCGTGCGCCTGCCCCATCCGCCGACCGACGACGACGTTCCTCAATTGCAACCCCGTCGTACTTTCCCACCGGCTACTTCACGTCCCAGCCGCAGTACGGGCACTTATACGGCCCGCCGGGGTGCATCTGGTCCTTGTAGACCTTGTGGCCCTTTTCGCAAGTGGCGGGGAGCAACCAGTTGCCAGTGATTGTCCGCGATGCTTCCGTCTTGAACACAGAGACCCCTTCTATATCTGACCCTCCTCCATCATGCTGCGGATAGCTGCTCCCTGTCGAGCTTCGACGCCGGGGCCTCTCCGGGTCGTGCGTTGTCTCTGCCCCAAAGCCCTCCGTTACCTTCTTCGTAGCTCGTCCGTCCAGCAGAATGGAGGGGTGCTGACCGGCCGGTCCTCGGCATGATCATTTGACCCCAGTCATCCATGATCCGGGGGTGTTGTCACCGAGGGTTGGTCCGGTGGTCACGGATCGCTGATAGGGCCTCTGTGTCAAGAGAGGGGCGGTGGGATGGCGGCGATGTCCTTGAGCATGGTGCGGTAGATGACGTTGCTCAGCCGGCGTTTGAGGGCCCTGCGGGCCTCACGGGGCGTCTTGCCCTCTTGGATCTTCTTCAGGTAGTACTCCTGGCCCGGCCCGCCGTGCTGAACCTGGCACACGGCCATGACGTGCAGCACCGAATTCAGTCGACGGTTGCCACCAGGGTTCAGACGCTGTCGCATGTTCTCCCCACTGGAGGTGTCCAAGGGCGCGACCCCGGTGTAGCTGGCGAAGTGGCCGGCCGAGCGGAACCGGCGTACGTCCCCGACCTCGCCCAGGATCTTCCCGGCGTGCAACGTGCCGATGCCTTGGAGTTCCGTTAAGGAGCTGCCGGTGGCCTGAAGCTCCTCCGCGATCTTCTGCTCGTAGTCGTCCATGAGCTTCTCCAGCCGGGCGACCTCACCGACCAGATCGCGGGCCAGGTCGCGGCGGCACTGCTCGATGGCCGTGCTCGCCCGCAGTCCGCGCAACGCCGCCCGCGCCCGGGTCAAGGTCAAACCCCGCGGCACACCCCCGGGGATCAGATTCCGGAGCAGATCGTGCAAACGGTTCAGCGCCCTGGTCCGCTCTCCCTTGAGGCCGTCGCGGGCGTGGGTGAGCAGGTTCAGAATCTCGGCGTGGTCCTCGGCGGCCACCGGCCGCAGGCCTTCATGGTGCTGTGCGGCCCAGCCGACGGCCCGGGCGTCGGCGGCATCGGTCTTCCGCCCGCCCCCGGTGTGCAGCACCCGGGCCTTCGTCGACAGGGGGGAGGAACGTCGAGCACCTCGTGGCCCTGGGTGAGCAGGTACTGGGCGATGCCCCGGCCCATGCCTTTGGCGCCTTCCACGGCGAAGAGGATGTCCTCGAACTGGGATGCCCAGGCCAGCACGGCCGGGCCGGTGCCCTTGGTCACGGCAAAACGCCGTGTGGCTCTCACGGTGCCATCAGCGGCCAATGCGGCGGCGGTGAGCGATGACTTGTGCGGGTCGATCCCGATGACGGTCATGACGGGCGGCTTCCACTCGTAGGGATATGAAGCTCCCTCGGTGGGCACTCTGACTTCAATCCACCTGCACGCTTCTGTCGAACCACACCCAGGGCAGGTGGCGGCCGGCCGGGCACCCTATCAGTGAGCCAACCCCTTTCCAGGGGTGGCAATAAGCAAGCGGACCAGCGCCGACCGCCACCATCAACACTACGAAGCTGCAGACTCCCCAGTGCTGGCCACCTCCCATTCAAAACAAGTCAGAGGCGAGATCGCCTTTGGAGGGGGCCTGACTTTGGTTGGGACTGATGCAGGGATCGGTGACACCTTCACCTGAGCGTGGTGCAGTCCCCCTCAACTCCTACATGTCGCGTTGGGATCTGAGGCCAGCCAATGACGGGCGGCCCGCAACTAATTTTCAGCATCGACCTCTCGAAGGTACTTTGCCACTCTCCGGAGGGTACTAACCCCTTCATCCCCATCCGCCCTTAAATTCACCTTAATAAGGTATTTAACGGCACCTAGAAATGCAGCAACCCCTGCAAGCAAGAAAACAATACCATACAAATTCTCCTGCATTCCAAAGGAAATTATTCCTAGAATGAATATACCAAGTCCAAACAGGCAACTGGCACAGCCCAACAAGTTCTGACTTTCGGAAAATACAGCTGTCCCCGCCAACAAGAACGCAACTCCCAACAACAAAAATATCGCTCCAGCTAACCATTCACCTTCACGAATGACAGCGAAACCGAACAACAATCCGGCGACCCCCATAGCCAGTTCCCCTGTCCCAAACATCCTCGCATTTTTCCGAAAGATTGCCATTCCGATGAGGGTTATAGAAAATGCCAGTAACAAGTAGGTAAATCCGAACAGCGCATTGCCTGCACGTATTAAATCTATACCCATAAGCACGCCGGCTACCCCGGCCAGTGTCCCGCCTAATCCATAAAATGCTTGACTCCTTAGAGCAAGCGTTCTCCCCAGCACTAGCACGGCAATTGCTACAAATGTGATCGCCGCCCCAAGCAGTACAAAAGCTGTGCCGAATGAACGATTGTCTTCAAGTATAAAGTTTGCCCCTCCAAGCACACCGGCCAGCCCGAGGAGGAAAAGCGTAATACCAAATCCGAGTTCAAAAACTCCTAGCCCAATTCTCATGGTGCGCCAGTTGACGACTGCTACTGCGGTAGTAAAAATTAGGATAGGAACGAACATGGACCAAAAATTTGTTCCTAAACTTTCAACCACCCACCAACTTCCCACTATGTATGGGAATACTAACCCGACGCTAAGCCAACGTGCCCACCGCTCTCGACCTAGCCGGTTTGGGGCAAGTGGTTGCCCTGGCATGACGAGAATAATAAAAGCGACAGCCATCCCAACCGCAACGTTTATCCCAACAAGGATATCTTCCGTCAGTTGAGCTATCACCGCACCCACAAGGGCTGATAGAAGGCTCTGCAAGGTTCGCCCAACAGTTCCGCCGGAAGGGGGTCCCTTCTCTATCTTCTGCGATTCATCTACCATGGCGTCCTTGCTTTTTAAGTGCCATGAGCCATGCGCTTTTTGGTGAGGGTAAAGCCATGGGGACTCATCGAACTGTCATTTCGCAAAACCATAACCGGGATGCACTGTCTCGAGGGACTCATGGCTTAGAAATTAGGTAATGAATCGTTGAAGATGAACACCCACCCCAGGAAGACAGCGATCATGATCCATCCTACGGAAATCCAAACTCCGAACAGTGCCATCAAACGGCCCCTTCCTCCCAGGAAGTAACTGCGTTGCAGACCCATAATGCTGAACACTAGCCCTGCGGGTGGAAAACTAAGGCTGGCTATCAAACCTAACAACGCCCAGAGGTTGAAAGGAACGGTTCGCGACATGGGAGAGGACATAAGGTTCTTCCCTCGGCTGGTGGGGACCCACGCCGGCAGAACCGTCGGTGGTCGGTGACGACCTGAACGAAGTGAGGCCCAATATGTCCTACCTATGGGGCTCTGGCAAGGGTAGGCTCCGACATGACCTGCACGACTGGACCCACCCCCGTCGAGGTGCCCGGATGAAGAACGCGGTGAAGCGCACCACCCGCTGGACCGGGAACCTTGTGAAATGGGTGGTCCGTGGGATCAATCCAGCGGACGGGCGCATGGACCGCAGCCCTGTCTACCGCGGGGCTCAGTGGTGCGGGATCGTAGCCTCCCTCATCATTTTCCCGGGTCTCATTGCACTTATAATCTTGTTTGTTATTCCCCTAGTTTTTTCGATTATTGCCCCGTTCCTTGTACTGTGGGTAGCCTGGCTCGTCTTCCGTATCTTTTTTTTCGGCAACAGTACTGACCATCGCAGTGCCGCGATGTTGTCTGGTCAGCAAGGCAACTATGAGGCGAATAAGCAGAAATGGCAGAATCGCCGTTAGACGCATCGAGCCGGAACATCGTTGACGCTGCCCAGGATAAGCACACCTGGGACCCTTGTCCCTAGGGGGTGATGGCTAGGCACATTGCCTGTCGTTATCCCAATGATTTGCTGGTTTCTCCGTCTGCAGTGTCCCGTGCGGTGGTTTTGCCGACGCCGTGGTGGGTGGCTCGGCGTCGGCTTTTCATCCCGCGTGCGCGTCCAAGCCCCGGATGGGGGATTTCCGCACTCTGGCCGGCTGACCAGGCTTCGCCCGCAGGTACCGAAACTCTCGCCACACCCATGCTGGAGTCAGCCGTTCCTGTGGCAGGAGATACTCCCAAGAAGGACCAGGCACCGGAAAGCTGGCGGGCCAGGCGCGGCTGGGTGTGGGCGACGAAGACCACATCCTCGTCGCGATCGCCGACGCGATCAAGGCCGCATGAGCTGCCGCCGCGCTCGGTGAAGCCTAGGCCGCGAGTCGACTGGAATGCCGGTGGGGCGGCCTGCACAAGTTCTTGAGGCAAAACGGGACCTCGTGCGTAAGGGCCAGCGCATGCGCAGCGACACCTGCTGATCGGTCCTCACCTGCTGTGCGCGTAGCGGCAGATACGGCGCCGATGGCGTAACCCCCTGGATAATCCGCCGCTAACCGGACCTTATGTAAAGTCATTAGGACAAAGTGCCCCGGCACCCGGTGTCCATTTCGGACCAATGCCGGGCCAGCGCCATGAGCGAGTCATAGCAGGCACTATTTGGTCGTAGGGCAGCCCCCCTTCCCCCAGAGTCACGCCCTCTTCGCGGGTCCGCGCCACGCGCACGACGTCGTCACGGAACTATTGGGGACAGGGAGCGGACACAGCATTTCCCTTCCAGGCCGCCCTGCGGACAAGGTCAAGACGTCACCTGATCGTGCGACAGTCCCACCTTCTCGATTTCGGACTGGTCGATCCAGCGGGCCAGCAGGCTGAACGCCGCTAACTGTTCGAGAGCAAGTTGCTCTTCACCTCCGTCGCTCTGCGGCGGCATGTGCATCCCGGGATTGCGGATTGCCGTATAAAGCCCGTCAGCGAACGCTCGAGCGCCCCGGTGAAGATTTTGGTAGGTTTTCCCGCCGTCGTCCTTCATGAGTCTGAGCCGCGGCGCGCCATCCTTCGGATCGTCCAACGAGAACGCCTCATTGAAGAGGGCCGTCTCGGACACGTCCATGCGTCCCAACTTTGCCTGTGTCTCGGCGTTGATCCGGATCGCGGCCTGCATCACGGCTTGGTGGAAGTGGCCGGTGTTCCAGTAAGACTTGCCGTTCTCCCATGCCCACGGGTGCAAATTGGCTGCATCCATGTCCGGAGCATTGTCCCCTAAATTTTCAGCAAGCTCTGCGGATCGTTGCAATGAGGCCTTGGCTCGCGACGCCTGGTCACGAAGCCAGTCGTATTCACTGTCTTTTTCCGGCCGGTCCCTTCTCCAGGCTGGTAGCACCCGATCCAGAATCTGCTCCACGACGTGCGCACGCTGAGACGCTTCTGTCTCCGAACCGCGCATGTGCGTTCCGAAGACAACAACGCCACCGCCACTGTTGTCAAAGCCGACCTGATCAGTCGCGTGTAGAAACATATCAATTTCGCTGATTGCCCATTCATGATTTAACTTCACCATGGGGCCATCTTGCCCTGCAGTCCTGACAGCGTAACGTCAATTCGAGTCCCTGGGCCCGCATACGCCTCCGGGGCGCATATTCCACGACGGCGCGCTCATCGGCCTCTCTGGATGTCCTGTATGAGGAACCCCTACTGCAACGCCGATCTCGCGGAAGTGGCCGGTATCCGGCCATATGTAAAGCGGGAAGGGCAGAACCGTTCTCGGTTTCAGCGGTGGCTTAATTCTTGGGAGAGTCGGTGGGCCTCTGCGAGTAGGGCTCGGCCCAGGCGCTGTTGACGGTCGTCACCGAACCGGGACTCGACTCCTGTGAGGCTCAGCGCGTAGACGGGTGCCCCGGTCGCGTCGAAGACTGCTGCTGCCATTCCCCAGCTTCCCTTCACGATCAGCCCCGGGTTCACGGCGAAGCCACGTCGGCGCACGTCGGTAATCAGTTCCCGGATTCGTTCGGGGGTGTGCCGGTGTCCCCAGATGCTACGCACATCCGCCGTGGCGGTGATAATCCGTTCCACATCGGCGTCTGAGAGGTGGGCCAGAATCGCCAACCCTGCTGAGGCCACGCCTAGCGGCAGCCGCAGTCCTTCGTAGAGGACGTGGGACCGGATGGGGAAGGCGCCCTCGACCCGGGCCAGGCACACTGTCTCCAGCCCGCGGCGGGCTGACAAAAAAGCGCTCTCGCCCGTGGCTTCCGCTAGGCGTCGCAGGGCCGGCGCGGCTAGCTCCCGGATTGGGTAGCGGTGGGCGGCGATCGAGGTGCAGGGAAAACTCTCGGCTCTGTTGGATACTCTCGCGACCGACAGCAGCGACAACGACAGCGAGCGATGACCGACGCCGCGATCACCGAGCTGACCCCCGTGGTGGGCGTCAAGGACGCCTGCGCGGCGGTGGGCCGCCCCCGTGCGACCCACTACCGCCGGCACCGCAAGTCACCGGCCCCGGCACGGCCAGCACGACAGCCCCGGCCGCAGCCACGGGCGCTGTCGGGCCCGGAGCGGGCCGAGGTCCTGGCGGTGCTTCACGAGGAACGGTTCGTGGACCTGGCCCCGGCCGAAGTGCACGCGATCCTGCTCGACGAGGGCCGCTACCTGTGCTCGGAGTCCACGATGTACCGGCTGCTGCGTGACACCCACGGGCAGGTCCGGGAGAGGCGCCGGCAGGCTGTCCATCCGCCGCGGGTCAAGCCCGAACTCGTCGCCCACGCCCCGAACGAGTGCTGGTCGTGGGACATCACCAAGCTGACCGGCCCGGCGAAGTGGACCTACTACTACCTGTACTCGATCATCGACATCTACTCCCGCTACACCGTCGGGTGGATGCTCGCCACCCGGGAGTCCAAGGAGCTGGCCGAGCGGTTGCTCGCCGCCACGATAGCCAAGCAGGACATCGACCGTGATCAGCTGACCATCCACGCCGATAGGGGCTCGTCGATGGCCTCCAAACCGGTGGCGTTCCTACTGGCCGACCTCGGGGTCACCAAGTCCCACTCGCGCCCGCATTGTTCCAATGACAACCCGTTCTCCGAAGCCCAGTTCAAGACGCTGAAGTACCGCCCCGACTTCCCCGAGCGGTTCGGCTGCCTCGAGGACGCCCGGGCGTTCTGCGCGGCCTTCTACCGCTGGTACAACCACGACCACCGCCATTCCGGGATCGGGATGCACACCCCGTCCGACGTCCATCACGGGCACGCCGGCACCGTCCGGGCGGCCCGCGCGGCGACCCTGGCCACCGCCTACGCGGCCGCCCCGGAGAGGTTCGTCCGCAAGCGTCCTGAGCCCCCGAGCCTGCCCGGCACCGCCTGGATCAACCGACCCGAACCGGACCCACTAACCCGACCTACGACGTGACCCAAAACGGTTGACAGGTTCCGCCGTGCACGGGCTGATCCGCCGCCACACAAGACATCACCGGGTGCAGGGACTACGTCTCGTGGGTCGCACTAACACGGTTGTGAGCCGCCGAACCCGGGGAAGGGTCCACGGCCCGCAGGCGATAGGTCTGCTCAGCCATCGAAGCGTGCGCCTTCGGGTTTCGGGGGCAAAGCGAAGAGCACGAGCAGCACGATCGCACCCACGATCGGGATGAGACTGATCAGCTGCAACCACCCGGAGCGGTTGGTGTCGTGCAGGCGCCGGGCGCCCAGGGCGAGGTTCGGTACGAGGTGGCTCAAGGAGAAGATCCAGTTCACCACCGAGAGCAGGTTCCCGATCCCATTGGGCTCCCCCCACGTGTTGGTTCCGACGGTGGCATCGAGAACGGTGATGACCGTGGAAATGATGGTCACGTAGAGGGCCACCCACCAGAACTCGGAGCGGCTGGCGCGCCCGGAGAACTGGGCGTACTTGGAGTAGAAGCGTTTGATCGCTTCGCCGAATCCGACGTGCACCCCGGGCTGGGAGCCGTAGTGACCCATGTTCTGCTGGTGGTCACCGTATGGACCTGCCGGGGGCTGACCGTAGTCCTGGTGACCGCTGTGGTAGGCCGGCGGCTGGCCATAGCCCGGATGCGGCCGCCCCTCGGCGTGCGGATGGTTCGGGTCGTGGCTGCTCATCGGGGTTCTCCTGAATGCCATTGATACCTGATCTCATCGTATGTGCACGTGCACAACGACCATGGGGGCGGTTCGACGGTGACCGGCTGGGTCTTTCGCCGGCCACCACCTTCCAGCAGTCCTTGACCACCCTGCCCGCCTACCTCGACACGGTCAGGTGCTGTGCATGGCAAAAGAGCGTTCCACCGCGTCGTGAGGGGCCAAGGCATCAACTCCGAACTCGGTCGTCGGGGCCGCAAACGATAATCCCCTTCCGCAACGTCGTTGACTGATATCTGGCCTCAGGACTGCGGTTCGGGTTCACGGCCACCCGAATAACCTGCGATGCGCTGTCGGATTTCTTCTACCAGTCGACGCGGTTGATCTGTGGAGACCAGCACCGCCGTCGGTTTAGTGTCTATGCGCACTGTGGGACCGCCGACCAGGTACCCGGTGATCCCTGAGATCGACACTGAACTCCACCCGGCGATAAAGCCCCTGGTCGGGCTTTCCCGCACCTCGAGGATCTGGTCGTACGGGACCCGGCGGCCGAAAATCCCGCCGTACCGGATCGCCACGGCCTCCGCTTCCAGGTCCACGACCGTTTGAAAGAACGCAAGCCACCAGAACGGAGCCGCAATCACGGCTGTGGCCACCACGCCGACCATTCCCACGTTTCCGGCGATCACGGGCACCAGCCCAACGATGGTCACGGCAACTGCCAGCAGACGCAGCATCACGCGGTGACGAGCCGGGAAACGGGTGCGGAATTCCAGCACTGGTGCGCGATCTGCCATACCCCCATCGTGGTCGAAGCCTCCACCGTGAGGCCATCCGGCAAGCCAGGCTGTAAGACCCGGTCCACGTCAACGGAACTTGTCACTGCAGCGTGCACACCTGCGACGGCGCCCAATGGCGCGTCGGCTGCGCCCAAGGACCAACGCCCTCTGGACCGTCGAGGGCCCGGGCCTGCCCGCGGCCGCGCAGGCACCCGTCTCCCTAGCGGTGGTCTGCGCCGGTGGTGTCATGGCCGCGAAGAACAGGGACAGCGCCGGCGTCCCGGATAGCCAGGACGGCCCCACCGAGCAACCCAGCCACCAATCCGTAGGGAGTGAGGACGAGGACGTAGAGGAACCACACGGGGTCGACCACCACGTTCAGCACCAGGAAGGGCAGCATCAGCGCCGCCCCGGCGACGGTCATCAGCCCGATGCGGACCCCGGCGCTCAACCCGTAGTCGGCGCTGGCCTGCCAGCACGGGCCCCACACCAGCTGGGTCCACACCAGCCCCATCCCGGTCAGCACCGCCCAGCTCAGCAACCAGGTCGACCAGCCGGTGCCGTCCATCGACAAGACGGCGGCGTAGCCCAGGGCCAGGACCGGGGCGAGGGCTTGGAACACCAGATAAGTGCTCAGCCGATGCACGTGCAGGGCTCGTCTCACCAGATCACGCCTCTCCGCTCGATATTTCCCACCGTATGTCGCGCACCCGCGCAGATACGCAAAGACCCCGCTCAGGGCCGCCACCCAGGAAGGGCTTCGGAGCACAGCTACCCCCTCGATGGTGAGGAACCCGATAGCCGCTGCGCTTGGATGGTAGGAATGTGCAATGGATGTTGATGACCTGGTGGGCGCTTACGACGTGGCGGCGAATGATGCCCACTATGGTGCCGTGGTGGTGCTGGGCGGCATTGTGCTGTTGACCGTTGTGGTGCTGATCGGGTTTCTCCGCCAGGATGCGTCGGTGAAACGTTCCGGCGGGAAGACGAGTTCAACGGGGAAGCTCGCGGTCGTGATCACGTCGGGTTTTCTGCTGCTGGTTGCTTCCATCATTTTCGTCGACATGGAAACGATCGCACGGTCCGTCATGCTGCGTGATGTTGCCTCTCGTGCCAGCGAGTACTACGGGGTGGACGTCTCCCACGAGGTGGTGTGGTCGGCATGGGAAAAATACGATCGTGAAATGGTGATGTTCCGGGCAGATCATGACGGATCGCCAAAATCGTTGGGAGTGACCTTCGACAAACACGAGACAGAGCTGGTGGTGTACGACGGCGACATGGAATTGCAGCCTGCGACATAGCCTTCGAACCCAACCTCCGGTCATGTTCGCGATTTCACTACTGAGCTTTCACTAAATGGTGCGCCCAGACTGAGCGCCGGCATCAGGAACTACCCCGGCAAGCGCGGCGGCCGACTCAGCAACTGAACGACCACAGCCCCAACCCCTACCGCACCGCCGTTGCCCCGGACCGGGTCTCGAGACTGGCACTGCGGTTCACAAGGCTGTTCGTCCGACTCCGATTGTTGAACGACGTCAGCAACCGGGACACGGTGGCGTGGGCGCCACCGTCAGCAGCGTCATCTGGCTAGGTTGGAGTGATGAAGGCCGTCGAGCTCGTCCGCCCGGACCGGGCGATCCCTGCCCGGACTCGTGTACTGGGCGCGGCGGTGGCTGTCTCAGCAGGGTGGGCTCTGATCGGGATCGCACTGAGCTGGTGGATGATCCTGCACACCTCGACCGCGACCGCGGAGTGGCTCATCCTGATCTGGGTGCTCATCATCGCGGGAACACGACTGGCGATGGTCTGGTGGGCGCACCGGCGCCCACGGGCGCCCTGGTCCGGCGCACTCGTAGCGGCTGAGGCCCGGGGGCACAGTCTGCGCACTCATGCGCTACCTGAGGACCCGAGACTGCGTGTGGCCGCGGCCGCGGACTCCTGCCGCCGGATCGAAGCGGCGACGGAGTCCCTGGTCCCGCTGGCAGGAATACTGATGTGGTCGGTGGTCCTGCCGTTGTCCTGGGTGGCCGGTCCCTCGATCATCTGGGCGGTGGGCCAGGCGGTCCTCACCGTCCGAGCGGTGCGGTCCTGGCGCTACCTGGGCATGCTCGAAGCCCGAAAGGACTCCGCCCTCCGCCCCCGATGAGCCGTCCCCCTGGGCTCGCCCTGGCACTGGTGCACGGCCGGACCCGGCAGCACCATCGAAGGCTGTGATCGACCGTCGTCGACAGCCGTGACTTGTCCAAAGCGTGGCCGGTGAGGAACCCCTACTGCAGAGCTGTGGTGTTCAGGCCAGGCCGGCTGGTCGGGTGTCGGTGGCCCGGTGTCCTGAGCGGGCGGCCTGCACGGTGGCGGCCAGGGCGTACATGCCGGCCTCCCGGGCCGGGGTGTCCAGGGAGTAGGGCAGGCGCAGGTGGCGTTCGAAGGCCCCGCCCACCCCGAAGCGGGGTCCGGCGGCCAGGTGCAGACCGTGCTGCGGGGCCAGCGCAGCGAGGGTGGAGCTGATCGGGTGCGGCATCGTGGCCCACACCGACAGCCCGCCTACCCCGGGCGTGGCGGTCCAGTCCGGGAAGTGCGCACCGAGCAGGGACAGCAGGTGGGCGCGACCCTGCCGCAGCTCCTCCAGCCGGGTGGGGAGGATCGTGTCGATCTGTCCCAGCAGCGCCACGCAGGCCAGTTGTTCCAGCACCGGGGTGCCCAGGTCGGTGTCGGCCCGTGCCTGGGCCAGGCGCTGGATCAGGGCGGGGTCGGCCCGGATCCAGCCGATGCGCAGCCCGCCCCAGAAGGTCTTGGACACCGATCCGACACTGATCACCCCTGGGTGGTAGGCGGCCAGGGGCACGGGTGTCTCCACGTCGAGGGCGAGCTCGGCCATGGTCTCGTCTACCACGGTGGGGCACCCCAGCCGGAGCCGTTCCCGCTCGGTGGGGGCCAGGCAGAGCCCGGTGGGGTTGTGGAAGTCCGGCAGCAGATACGCCAGGTCCGCCCCGTGCGTGGCGGTAGCGAGGGCGGGCAGGTCCCAGCCGGTGTCGGTCAGGGCCACCGGGGTGATCCGCGCCCGGGTGGTGCGCAGCAGGTGCAGGGCGTGCGGGTAGCTGGGGTGATCCACCACGACCCGGGCCCGGGGGCGCAGCAGGGTGCGCACCAGCAGGTGCAGCCCGTGCTGGGCCCCGGTGGTGATCAGGATCTGCTCCGGGTCCGTGGCCAGCCCGCGGGCCCGGTACCGGGCCGCCACCGCCGCCCGCAGCTCGGGCAACCCGATCTGGGCGTAGCCGTGGCGGGGCAGGTGCCGCGGCAGCTGCTCCAGCGCCCATGTGTAGGCCCGGTGCAGGGCCGCCCCCGGGGCCGGTGGGGAGGCGTGGGAGAAGTCGATCAGCTGTCCGTCCACGAACTCGGTGGCGTGGTGGCCGGTACTCGTGCGGCCGGGCGGGACGGTGGTGGTGCTGCGGGTTCGCTGCCGGGTGGTGAGGTAGCCGGTCTCACGCAGGGTCGTGTAGGCGGTGGCCACCGTGGTGCGGCTGATCCCCAACCGGGCGGCCAGATCCCGCTCCCCCGGCACCGTGGTCCCCAGCGGCAGGCGCCCGTCGAGGATCAGCAGTCGGATCCGCTCGGTGAGCTTCCGGTGCGCCGGACCGGTCCCCGCCGCCCAGTCCCCCAGCAGACGGTCCAGGGTCGGGGCGGTGGTGTGCACCAGGCCAGGATCCGGGCTCTGGCCCTTTTTCTCAAGTCCAGACACCCCCGAGGATGAACACCGTGCCCAGAACCGCAGCGACACCGCCACTCCTCACCGAAGGACCCCCATGCCCGCATCCCCGACCACTCCACTCACCGACCAACCACTGGTGGCGCGGCGGATGAGCGCCGGCGAGCAGCTGCGGGCGGAGTGCAAGCTCCGTCGGTTGATCCAGCTGCTGGCTGGGCTGATCGGGTACGGCACCGCCCTGGCCCTGCTGATCGGCTCCGGGCTGGGGGCCTCGAGCTGGAATGTGCTGGCCGAAGGCCTCGCCCACCGCACCGGGCTGTCCTTCGGGATGGCCACGAACCTGATCGCGCTGGCCGTGCTGGTGTTCTGGATTCCGCTGCGCGAACTGCCCGGGCTCGGCACCGTCCTGAACGTGCTGCTGGTCGGGGCCGCCGCCGATGCCGCCGCCCACCTCCTGCCCGCCCCGGACACACTGGCCGAGCAGCTGGCCCACTACAGCCTCGGACTGGTCCTGTTCGCCTTCTGCGACGCCCTCTACCTCGGGGCTCGCTTCGGCGCCGGACCCCGCGACGGGCTGATGACCGGGGCTGTCCGGGTCACCGGCCAGCCACTGTGGACGGTGCGCACCGGCATCGAAGCCCTCGTGCTGGTCACCGGCTGGTCTCTCGGCGGCACCGTGGGGGCGGGCACCCTCATCTTGGCCGTGGCAGCCGGACCCCTGGTGCAGACCTTCCTGCGCCACACCACCGTCCCGCTGCAGGCGGACAATCCGACCGGGTCAACGGCCCGTTGAGCGCCCCTCGTGCCCATGGACGATGGAGCGCTCTGCTAGGGATGCCGACGGTGGTCCTGGCGGCAAGGTCTTCTCCAGCAGGGTGGCGCTGTACCAGGGCCCGTCGAAGTCCCGCCGGCCTACCTTCTGGAACCCCTGCTGCTGGTAGAAGGTGCGCAGAGCTGTGTTCGACTCCACGCAATCCAGCCGGATGACCTCTGCTCCTTCAGCCCGGCCACGCTCCGCAGCCTCCTCGAGGATGAAGGCCCCCAGGCCACGGCCGGCCGCACCGCGGTGGACCATCAGTCCGTGGACATAGACCGCCGGGGTGTCATCGGTACCCCAGACCTCGGGATCGGCCCACAGCAGCCGTACGGCCGCGGCAACTCCCATGGCGGGATCTCGGACCAGATACCACTGGCCAGCCTGGATCTGCTCGGTGATGTCCTGCCGGCTCACATGGCCGTGGCCCCACTGCTCGATGCCCTGTTCGCCCAGCCAGTCCTCGATCAGGCGCCGAAGCTCGTGCAAGGCCGTCACATCCTCAAGAACAGCCTGTTCTACGGGGCCGAGCCGGGAACTGATCATGCTCACCACGGTAGGACACCGCCGCCCCTCGCCACGGTGACCAGGGACGCACCGCAGCCCCTGCTGCACTTGGTGCCCGGGGTAACGACGGCACGAGGTCACGAGCGCGGGGCGGGGTTCAGCCGCACCCGTACGGCCAGGCCAGCGCAGAGGATGACGGCCAGGCCCCCGATGAGCGTGATGGCGGTGAGGTGCTCGCCGAGCAGCAGCCCGGCCCAGAGGATGCTCAGCACTGGTTGGGCGAGCTGGATCTGGCTGACCTGGGCCATGGGGCCCAGCCCCAGGCCGCGGTACCAAGCGAAGAAGCCCAGGAACATGCTGATCACCCCGAGGTAGGCAAACGCCGCCCACTGCACCGGGGTGCCGGCCGGGGGCTGCTGGAGCACCGAGACCAGGGTCAGGGCCGCCATCACCGGGAAGGCAAGCACCAGGGCCCAGGAGATGGTCTGCCAGGCGCCGAGCTCACGGGCCAGCAGCCCGCCCTCGGCGTAACCGATGGCCGCGGCGGCGACCGCCCCCAACAGCAGCACATCGGCCCCGTGCAGCTGCCCGAGACTGCCCGAGGACACCGAGGCGAAGACGATCGCCACGACCGCCCCGACCCCGGTGATCACCCAGAACGCGCGGGCGGGGCGCTCACGGGTGCGCAGCACGGCCATCACCGCCGTGGCGGCCGGCAGCAGGGCGATCACCACCGCACCGTGACTGGCCGGGGTGGTGGTCAGGGCGTAGGAGGTCAGCAACGGGAAACCGGCCACGACCCCGCCGGCGATCACGGCCAGCCGCGTCCACTGGGACCGGCGCGGGAGGCGTTGACGGGTCAGCACCAGCGCGGCGGCGGCCAGCACCGCGGCCACGACCGCCCGGGCCGCGCCGATGAACAACGGGTCCAGGCCCTCGACCGCCACCCGGGTGAAAGGCACCGTGAAGGAGAACGCGGTGACACCCAGCAGCCCCCACCACACCCCCGTGACGGGTCGGGCGGATATCGGCTCGGACAAAACGACAGTAGCGCTACTCTTGGCCTCCATGGACAACGATAACAGCACCCGGATTCTCGAGGGGCTCCGGGCGTGGATCGCCGGTGCGACCCCGGGGGCGCGCCTGCCCTCCACCCGGGTACTGGTGGCCCAGTACCAGGCCAGCCCGGTCACCGTGCAGAAAGCACTGCGGGCCCTGGCCACCCAGGGGCTGGTCGAGACCCGGCCCGGGGTCGGGACCTTCGTGCGCGCGGTCCGTGCCACCCGCCCGGCCGACTACAGCTGGCAGACCGGAGCGTTGCGGGCCCCCCAGGCCCCGGCCCGGTCGGTGTCCACCGCGCTGCGCAGCACCCCCAACGATGTCATCGCCTTCCACTCCGGCTACCCCGACCGGGAACTGCTGCCCGAACGGCTGGTGCGGACCGCGCTGAGCCGGGCCGCACGCACGGAAGCAGCCCTGTCCCGCCCACCGGTCGCGGGTCTGCCCGAGCTGCAGTCCTGGTTCGCCCACGAACTGCGCGCCTCCACCCCCGACGGGGTCAGCCCGCCCACACCCCGGGATGTGATCGTGCTGCCGGGCACCCAGAGCGGGCTGAGCTCGATCTTCCGCGCCCTGGCCGGGGCCGGACACCCGGTGCTGCTGGAATCCCCCACCTACTGGGGGGCCATCCAGGCCGCCACCCAGGCCGGGGTGCGCATCGTCCCGGTCCCGACCGGCCCCACCGGGCCCGACCCGGCCGACCTCGCCCGGGCCTTCGCCGAGACCGGCGCCCGGGTTTTCTACGCCCAACCCCACTACGCCAACCCCACCGGCGCCCACTGGTCACCGACGGTGGGCGAGCAGGTGCTTCAGGTGGTGGCCGAGCACGGGGCCTTCCTGATCGAGGACGACTGGGCCCACGACTTCGGCATCACCACCGCCCCCACCCCCCTGGCCGCCCGGGAGGACTCCGGGCACGTCGTCTACCTGCGGTCTCTGACCAAGAGCGTCTCCCCCGCCCTCCGTGTCGGGGCGGTCATCGCCCGCGGCCCCGCCCACGAGCGCATCCTCGCCGACCGCGCCGCCGAATCCATCTACGTCTCCGGGCTGCTGCAGGCCGCGGCCCTGGACGTCGTCACCCACCCCGGGTGGCAGACCCACCTGCGCGGAGTCCGCCACCAGCTCCAGGGACGCAGGGACTTGCTGCTGACCAGCCTCACCGAACACGCCCCGCAGGCCCACATCGAGCACGTGCCCACCGGCGGGCTGAACCTCTGGGCACGCCTGCCCGACGACACCGACCTCCCCCGCCTGATCCGCGACTGCGAAGCGGACGGAGTCATCATCGCCGCCGGCACCGAATGGTTCCCCGCCGAACCCACCGGCCCCTACATCCGCCTCAACTACGCCGGACCCAACCCCGCAGCCTTCCCCGACGGCGCCCGCCGCCTCGGCCAGGCCATCGAAACCAACCACGATTAGGGAAAGAGCCGGCATCCACGAGCGACTCAATAGGGTCGTTGTCGCTCCATCTCCACAGCGTGCCAGGCCTGGCCGTCCACCTCGGTGCTGCGCACCCGGCCGGTCTCCCGGAACCCCAGGTCCTCGTAGACGCGCCGAGCCGAGACGTTGTGCGCGTACACACCCAGCTTCATGGTCGGCAGCTCCGTGGCTTCGAAGCCTGTACGCACCGCCGTGCTGATCAGCTCCCGCCCCAAACCACGCCCTCGAGCTGCCGGATCGAGGAGGATGCAACCCAGCCGCATCATGGCCGCGTCATCGTCGACGAGCAGGGAAGCGTGACCGACCGGATTCCCCGACTCCGGGTCCAACCCGGTCCAGTACCGACGTTGGTCATTCTGCAGGTAGCTCTCCAGCTGCCCACGATCCAGCGGCCAGGTGAAGGTGCGCCCGGACCAGAGCACCATGTCCGCCTCGCACGGCACCCAGCTCAAGAGGATGTCCAGGTCGGCTGGGACCGTCTCTCGCAGGCGCATGTCCCCATGCTAGGGATGCCACCACCCGGGCCGGTCCAGCTACTGGTCAAGCCGCACGATCGACGAGGAACCCCAACCGCAACTGCAGGAGGTCGTCAAGCTCACGCTTGGACGCCTGTCAGAACACATCGGGCCTCACCTCCCTACGATGACCCGGGAGCTTGCCGAGAAGCACCTCCGGAATCTGGTCCACGTCATGTGCCCGCCCCGCCGCGCCCTGTCCTGGGTGCCGTGGCGGGGCGTGTGAGAGTCTGGCCTCGTCCCCGCCACTCTCCCCTGGAGTTCCCTTGAGCGTTGCCGTGCCCTCCCCTGCCGTCGAGAACGTTCCGGTCGTCGACTCTTTCGCCGTCGCCGCCCAGATCCGCATGACCACCACCGGTGCTCGCGCGAGCCTGGCGGTCGCTGTGCCGCAGGACGCACAGGTCAGCCCGCACACGCTGATCTCCGCGCTGCTCACCCTGGGTCGGCAGGTGCTGGAGGAATATCGACTCACCGGCCAGGAGCTGCCTGAGGTGGAGGTCACCGTGGTGGAGCGCGTCGAGACCGTCCCGGCGACCGCGGCGGCCACCGGGTTCACCGTCGGAGTCACCAACGACCTGGCAGCCCAGCGCTCCACGCTCGTGCTGGACTCGGATTTCCTGCTGGGCAACGACGGCGGGGTGCTGCTGGCCGCCGCCACGCTGCTGGCCGGCGCCGAGCACCTGCTCGACCCGGAGCCAGCTGACCACTCTCGTCGCGCCGGGCGCACACACCAGCCGTCCCCGCCCAGCCGCCGCCGCTCAGGCGGCCGAGGCCGCGGCCGCCGCTAAACCTTCCGGGGTCCTCACACCGCCCCGAGATGGGAACCCCTACCGCAGCACGGCCCGCCGCTAACCGACCATCTGTGAAGCGACTGCTTAGCCTCGATTCCGGATTGGGTGAGCCGCGCAGAGTGTTCTCCTGATCAGGTCTCGAGCATGGTCTGTCGGTGCTGGGCGGCTGCCCGCTCACGTTGCAACAGGATCACCACGGCGCCCAGGGCCATCAGCCCCGCCAGGACGTGGGCGGTGACCACCGCAGGCCGCGGCTGGATCCCCAGTTCAAAATGCAGCAGCACACCAGACCACAGCAGCACCCCGACGGGAAAGGTGAGACGGGAAAGCAGTCCCATGACTCCCGACCGGCGGGCTGCTGAGGTCACGACCCCCAGCACCACCCCAGCCAGCACCGAGACGGTACCCCACAGCACCAGCTCCCCCGTGGCCCCAGCCATGAGCTCAACCCAGGACGCGTCCAAGTAGCCAAGATCGCCTCCCGGCACGGGGTAGGCCGGAGGCTCCATGGTGCGCAGGCGCACCAGGCTCCAGACCGCTTCCACGCTGTAGTAGGCCACCGACGCCGCCAAGAGAAACACTGCCGCCGCCGCGGCACTGACCGGCCACCGGCCGTAGCGACGCCCGATCACATACGCCCAACCCCACCCTGCGCCCGCCCATCCGGCCGCACCACCAACGACCGCAGCCACCCCGGTCAGCGGCCCCCACGAGGCCATGTTCAAGGCCACGGTGACAGCGCCGAAGGCGCCGCCGGCGCAGGCCGAGACCAGCAGGCAGCGAAGAAGCAGCGCGGGCAGAGTGGCATGCCTGCCCACGGCATGAGGGGCGGGGATCGTCATGACGTCCACGGTACGGCGCATCATGCCCACGCATGGAAGCGAGGCGACACGCGAAAGTCCCCGCGCACCCGCGCCTATGGGAAACGGGAGCATCCCCGTCGCATAGGAACCCCAACTGCACCTGTGGATGCTCGGCTTCCGTGCGCTATTCCACGGCAAGGGCCCGTGTCCACCCGGACAGGCTGGACAACTCCCGCGTCAGCGAATCTTTCTCCCGCCGCCCTCGGACTCTTGCCCCTGCGGTCGGTAGGTGAACCAGCTAATGGCTCCGATGACCGCTGCAGCAATCACCGTGACGGGAAGGATGGACCAGGACACCCCTTCCCCCCGGACGACTTCGGGCAGAAGCATGGCCAGGATCGCCCCCAGCACGAAGACCGCCGTGTAGATCACCCGCTGCGTCTTCGGCGATTTCGACCCCCAGGCGAGCCGTCGCCCCGGCAGGGCAAACAGCAGAGCCAGAATGATGAAGCCAATGGGGACCAGAGACCAGGCAAAGTCCGGGGACTCGACGACCGTAAGCACGATCAGCAGAAGGCCGAACACACCGATGATCAACCGGGCTATCCCATTCGACGACATCTGCGCTTGCTCCGTTCTGCTGGTCTGCTACCGCTCATGGCGCAGGTAGTCGTATCCTCACACGCCAGTTCCGCTCTGCTCGATCCCCTCTTGTGTGCCAGAGAGACCACAGATGCTCTTCCGAGCTCCCGTAGAGGCGCCCAGACCCAACCCCTACTGGATCACAGCGGTGGGTCGAGGGGTTCGTCGACGGTGTGGATCTCGTTGGTGAGGCTGGTGCCCTCGGTGCCGTCCAGCGGGGTGAGGTCCACAACGATGCCGGTGCCCGCGTCCAGGTGCACCTGGTACACCGTGGCCAGGTCATCGGTCAGGGTCGGGTCCTCGGGCCCGTATTCGTAGATCCGGGCGGCCGGGCTGTCCAGCAACGGGCAGCACCCGCAGCGTGGGACGTAACCACCCACCCAGTCCTCGCCCTGACCGGCCAGCGGCCGGCAGGTGGCCGCCCAAGTCACCCGCCCCCGCAGTACGGTCGCGGTGACATCGCTGATCTCCACGCCCTGGTCCAGCTCCACCGGGTCGAGCATCGCCGTCCACCGGTAGTCCTGCCACATCGGGTCGCCGTGGTCGAGGTGCCAGTCCTCCGGCCGCTGGGCGAGCAGCCCGTCCGGGCGCAGCTCCACTCCGGCCTGGGGCGGAAATGACTCAGAGTCCGTCCTGCTCCCGGCCCCGCCGTAGGGCGCGCCCTCGGCGACCTCGACCCTCTCAGCGGTGCGCACGACCACCCGGTGCCGGGATCGGTCGAGCCAGGCCTCCACTGGGCCGCCCGCGGCGGTGGCCCCACCGTCGCCCTGCCTCCGGTGGGTGAAATGCACCGTGGTGAACCGCCACGGCGAGCTGGCGGCCAGGGCCCGGAAGTCCACCCCGTCGGGCATGTCGGGCAGGGACGTTCCGTTCATGCCCCCGAGTAGAGCACATCCGCACCGCCCCCAAGGAACCCCAACTGCAACGCCGTTCTCATGGGAAATGGCCGGTAGCCGGCTTGATGTAAAGACGGTGTCTGCAAAGCTTTTTTGGTCGTGATCTTGGGAAACTGCCGCACCTCTGCGGGCCGCTCCAGAGGCATGCCGGGTCAGATGATGCTTGATGGTGCAACAGCCCCGTCTTTCCCTGGGTGGGGCAGGTTTGTTCTCCCTTGGCGGGCTGGGTCGATATCAGTTTGGTGCCCTCACTGGGTCGGGTTCATTTCTCCATCGCTTGCCCCGAGGGCATCTTCGTCCGGAGGTGTCGGCGTTGTTGTGGTATGGGTGCTGCGGCGTGGAATGACCTCCCACATGGTGGGCGCGGGACCGGGGGATTGGCCGAGTGCGATTTGTGCGCAGTGCGCTCCTTGGGTACGCAGGTCTTGGTGCACGGTGGTCAGTCCCATGGGGGCGGCAGCGTCGGTGTCGTCCCAGCCGGTGATGGCGATCTGTTCGGGGACAGCCACACCGGCTTGGTGAAGGGCACGTAGAGCACCTAGGGCTAGTTCGTCGCTCATCGCGGCTACCGCATCGATCTCTTGACCGTCGCTGGCGCCGATCAGCTCGGTGATGGCTGCGGAGCCTTCGGTGGCGGTGTTGGTGGCGCACACGGCGACCTGGACCTGCGACCAGTTCCCGCCCGTGTCCTCCCACGCCTGCTTGAAACCCATCAGTCGGTGCCTGGTGACCGGGAAGGTAGCCATCTGAGGATCCGGTCCTGTGAGGATGCGGGAGCGCCGGGTCCGGTCCAGTGGAAAGCTGAGGACCACTGGACTTTGTGCTGCGGTGAAGGCGAGACGACCGATGGCGCGGGCGGCCGCCTGATCGTCAATGCCGATGCTGGGCAGTCCGGGCCGGGAGGGATTGCCGTGCACGACAGCAGGCAGCCTGGTGGCCACGACCGCATCGAGCACGGGGTCGTCTTCTGCCGTGGTCCACACCACGAAGCCGTCCACAGCGGCTTGGGTGACGCGAGCGGCGTCTTGTCCGTCCCCGGTGATCGGCACCAGGGTCAGTCCGATCGAGTGCTCGGCGCAGACATCGGCCACCCCTGCCAGGAACCGGGTGGCCTGCGGGTCTTCGAAGGCATAGGTCAGATGCTCGCCCAGGACGACGCCCAGTGTCCCGCTCCGCCCGCGACGCAATGACCGCGCTCCGGGGTGAGGACCGGGATAACCCAGTTGCGCAGCGGCCTGTCGCACCTTGGCCACAGCCTCGACTGAGACTCGACCAGGTTCGTTGTAGGTGTAGGAGACCGTCATCGGGGACACTCCGGCCGCTTGGGCCACCTGCGCCATGGTCACCCGACGCTTCTCACTCGACATGACGCCAGCCTACTTGTGTATCGTCACACACTCGTGTGTATCGTTACACTTCATGAGCTGGAATCCCCGGTCCAACGTTGCGGCATATCTGGCCTTCGCCATCTTCGGCGCGTTCTGGGGTACCTGGGGGGCCTCCATCCCAGCGGTACGCGCTCAGACAGGGATCAGTGACGGGCGGTTGGGGGCGGCGTTGCTGTTCATCGGGGCCGGGGCGCTGCCAGCCATGCTGGTAGCAGGTTGTGTGGTGGATCGGTGGGGACACCGCACCGCGGCGGTAACGCTCGTTGCTCTGGGAATCGCCGGGATCATCGTTGCCGTGAGCGCCCGGGATGTGCTCACCTTATCGATCGGGCTGGCGATTGTAGGGGCCACCTCGGGAGCCGCCGATGTGGCGATCAACGCCCTGGCCGGATCAGCCCAGCAGGCCACCGGGCGCCCGGTGATCTCCAGGGCCCACGCCATCTTCTCCGCCGCCGTGGTCGCCACCAGCCTCAGCACCGGGGTGTCCCTCGGAGCCGGAGCGCCGTTGCCCGTGATCTACGGTGCCTTGGCCGTCGTCGCGACACTGGGGGCGACCGTCGTGGTCCGGGCCTCCCCTGCGGTGGTGTCACCTCCTGGCCCAGCAACGGGCTCTGCGGCCTTGACCACGAACTGGACCATGATGCGCCTGCTGTTGGCCCTCGGCGGGCTGGGCGCACTCGTTTTCGCCGTAGAGAACGGTCATGAAAATTGGAGTGCGCTGTACTACCAAGATGTGCTGGGGGCCGGCCCCGCGATAGCTGCCCTTGGGCCGGCGATTTTCGCCGCGGTCGTGGCTATCACCCGGGTGACGACCGCTGAACTCAGCACCCGCTACCCGATCACCGTCCTGACCTCCGGCTCACTCACCGCCGCGGTCGGCACCACCCTGGTCGGTGTGGCCACCTCACTGACGGTGGGCCTCCTCGGACTAGGTTTGGCGGCTGCCGGCACCGCCGTACTTTTACCGGTCCTGTTGAGCGTTCTCGCCGCTCACGTACCTGAACGATCTCGTGGCGCGGCGACCTCAATTTTCACCACCATCGCCTACCTCGGGTTCCTGATCGGTCCGGTCTATTTCGGCTATTGGTCCGAAGCCGCAGGGCTACCCGGGGCCATGCTTGCTCTGGCCGGCCTCGCAACGACACTGGTCATCCTCAGCCCGCTCACCCGATGGCTCCGGCCATCTTCCGTACCCGCGCCCGAGTGCACGACCAGCAAGGAACCAGCGCAGACCCTGCCCGGCCCCCACACGACAGCCAGGCAGGACCTCGACATACCAGAGCCGTGAATCACCCTGGATTCGGCACGGGACTGATGCACGGTCAGGTCAACTGGACTGCCCTGCTCGTCGGGCGGCCCGGAGGAACGTAGCAGGAACCCCAACTGCACCACATCCTCTGTGGGTCCAGGGGCTGCTGTGCTTCTGAATATGTTGCACGACTGCCGGAACCTACCGGGGTGCTTCCGAGCCTGCCGGAGGTGCTCGATCCACCACCCCGAGGGCGGGCGAAGCCCCGGGTGGGCCGCGGTGTGGGAGGCTGGCCGGCGTGGGAACCCAACCCGGCTACGACGAACTGGCCGAACAGTACGAGCTCACCTTCCCGGACCCGTTCCAGACACCGTTGGAACGGCATGCGGTCGCTGCCTTCACGGACATGGTCCTGCAGCTCCACAGCGAGGGCACCGTGGCGGACATCGGGTGCGGGACCGGGCACGTCACCGCCGACCTCGCCCACCGCGACCTCCCCGTCGTGGGCATCGACCCGTCCGAAGCCATGCTGGACATCGCCCGGCGCTCTCACCCCGAGGTCGAGTTCTGCCGCGGTCAGGCAAATTTGAACGCCTCACCGGAGTCGACCGATCAGCTGGTTCCGCTGCGGGGTGTCCTGGCTCGGTTCAGCCTGATTCACGTCGATCCCCACCTGATCGGCGGGGTGCTCGCTTCCTGGGCGCGGCGCATGCCGTCCGGTGGCGTGGTGCTCCTGGCCTTCCAGAGCACCGACAGCGACGAGCAGCCAGTGGTGCCGTTCGATCACGCGGTGGCACCGGCCTGGCGCTGGCATCCTCAGGAGATGAGCGCACGGCTTGCCCGAGCCGGGTTCGACGAGGCCTGGCGCACGATGAGCCGGCCTGACCCGCTGCACCGCTTCCCCGAGTGCCACCTGGCCGCCGTACGCCGCCCCTGACCACACCCCTGCTGCCACCGGCGCTACAGGCGATGAGAGGTGCTTCCCCGGTCAGGACGGGGGATGCCGTCAAGACATGTCCCTCAGGGCCTGGCGTAACACGGTGATCCACTCCCCGGGGGCGTCCAGGTGGGCGTCATGGGTCCCGGAGGGCAGATCGACCCGTCGGGTTCCCGCCCGGGCAGCGACGAAGGCGTCCTGGCGTGCGGGGGTGAACATCGAGTCCGCGGC
>NZ_SSSF01000014.1:0-45815 GCF_013368965.1 Kocuria salina | reverse complement strand
CTGAACGAGCGCTGCCTGGTCGAGTCTTTGGCCGCCACCCGACCGGGGCCAGCCACCGGCTCGGTGACCACAGCCACCGGCCACGCCCTACGGCGGCTGGCACGCCGGCACCAGTACCTCACCGCCGAGATCACCGAGCTCGAGGACGAACTGAGAATCCTCGTCGGCCGTGCCGCGCCGGCGATGATCGCGAGAAAGGGATACGGGGTGATCACCACCGCGACTCTGCTGGTCACCGCCGGGGCCAACCCTGAGCGGCTGCGATCGGAAGGCTCTTTCGCCGCGCTGTGCGGAGCGTCACCGATCCCGGCGTCGTCGGGGAAAACGAACCGGTACCGTCTCAACCGCGGCGGGGACCGGCAGGCGAACTGGGCTCTGCACCAGATCGCCCTGGTGCGACTGTCCAACGACGAACGCACGAGGAATTACGCGCGGCGACTGCGGACCAACGGGAAGTCGAAGAAGGACGTTTTGCGGTGCCTCAAACGTGCGATCGCTCGGGAGGCCTTCCACCTCATCGTCCACCCCGGACCCGTGCCTGCGACCGAGGATCTTCGAGACCTCCGGCACTAGCGAGGAGCCACGCTGGTCCAAGCCGCGATGAGCACCGGTGCAGAACTCGCCCGACTGAGCGAACTTGAACGCGGCAAACGCCCCAACGCGGACCTGGCCACCACCTACCGTGCCTGGCTCACCGCGGCTTGACACGCATAGGAGCATCATCTTGATCTGGCTTGTCAGTGGGCGGGCGATGCCGAGACCCGAGGGTACGGTTGGGCACGCACTGGTCGGCCGGTGAACGCCAGGTGTGGGAGTGATGTTTCGTCTGACTTCACATAAGGCCGGCTAGAGGCCCACAAGCTGGAACGAATCGAAAGGTCAAGCCCCCGCGAGTGGTGTAACAGTCCTCCTGTTTGGGATCAGGCTGTGAGTGCGGTCAGGGAGTCGGGGCTCACCTCGCTTCCGGTGTCCTCGACGGCGGTGAGCCGGCAGCGGGTGAGGACCTCGAGACCGAGGTAACGGCGGCCCTCGGCCCACTCATCGGTCTGCTCGGCCAGCACGGCCCCGACGAGGCGGACGATAGCTGCTCGGTTGGGGAAGATCCCGACCGCATCGGTGCGACGCCGAATCTCCTTGTTAAGTCGCTCGGCGGGGTGGTTGGACCAAATCTGCATCCACACGTCCTTCGGAAAACCGGTGAACGCCAGCAGGTCCTCCCGGGCCTCAGCCAGATGCTCGGCCACCGCAGGCAGCTTCTCGGCCACGTAGTCGACCAGACGGTCGAACTGGGCGTTGACCGCGGCGGCGTCGGGCTGGTCGTAGACGCTGTGCAGCATCGCCTTCACTGCCGGCCACATGGACTTCGGGCACACAGACATCAGGTTCGCCGCGTAGTGGGTACGACACCGCTGCCAGGCGGCACCGGGCAGGTTCGCCGCGATCGCCTCGCGCAGGCCCCGGTGCGCGTCCGAGGTCACCAGGCGGACCCCGCCCAGCCCACGGGCCACGAGGTCGGCGAAGAACTCGTTCCACGCCGCCCCGGTCTCGGCCGTGGCCACCCGCATGCCGAGCACTTCCCGGTGACCGTCGCCGTTGACCCCGGTAGCCAGCAGCACGACCGCGTTCACCACCCGCCCGCCCTCACGGACCTTCATCGTCAGCGCGTCGGCGGCCACGAACGTGAACGGCCCGGCCTCACCCAGAGGACGGTGACGGAAGGACTCCACGTGCTCGTCGAGATCACCGGCCATCCGCGAGACCTGGGACTTCGACAAGGGAGTTGATCCCCAGGGTCTTCACCAGCTTGTCCATCCGGCGGGTCGAGACCCCCGCCATGTAGCAGTCGGCGACCACGGTGATGAGCGCGGACTCGGCCCGCTTGCGGCGCTCGAGCAGCCACTGAAGGGAAGTACGTGCCCGAGCGCAGCTTCGGCACGGCCACGTCGATCGTGCCCACACGGGTGTCGAGGTCGCGGTGGCGGTACCCATTGCGTTGCACCACCCGCGCCGGGCTGGCGCGGCCCCATTCGGCGCCAGCGACCGATTCGGCGTCGGCGGAGAGCAGCGTGTTGATCACCGTCTGCAACAAGGTCCGCATCAGGTCTGGAGACGTCTCAGACAGGGCTTCACCGAGCAGGCTGGCAGGGTCGACAATATGAGGAGCGGTCATCGTGATGACTCCGTTCGAGAGTGCTGTGAGAGGTTCACTCGAAGGATCACACGGTGACCGCGCCATCGTTGATGACGAACTCGGCCACCGAGCGTTACACCATCATGCGGGGCTCAACTCACGTCGGCTCCCGGCAACGTAGGGATCAGCGGAGGGCTCAGCGCTTTCGACGGTGGCGTCGCCGCCGAGGCCCGTTCTTCCGGAGTGGGTTCCTTCGCTGTCCCTGGTTGCCGTCGATGGCCGCGACCATGACTGTGGCCGTTGCGGCGGCAGGGACAGCGAAGTCGTCGAGCTTCAGTTTCCCATCGGACAAGGGGACGATGACGGCGAACAGCCAGAATAGCGCCAGCAGCAGTGTGCGAGCGTCCCCCACAGAGACGTTCGTCCATTGAGAAATGCGGGTCGCCGAACGCGCGATCTTCTTGCGGTTCTTCGGGTCAGAGACCAGCGCGTCTTCGCCAGCCCGGGCCAACGCGGCGAGCACCTCCCTCTCGTCCGAATCGGCGGCGACATTGCGGGCGAATTGCTCTAACGGAGCCGCTCCGGGGCGCTCGAATTCACCTCGAGCGGCTTCGGTTGCAGAGGCGAGGTTACTGGCGATCTGCACTAGCGTGCGCGAGATTTCCTCATGCTGGAACCCGCGGAGCTGGATCTTGAGGATCTTCGACCACGAGTCGAGCCCGTCCGAGCCAAAGATGCCCTGCCGTATGTCCTGTGAGACTTGCTCCAGCACCGGGTTCAACTGGGCCAGGGCTACCCGAACGGGTTCCATGTTCGCCTCGACGCTGCCGAGCAGATGCCGAATGGAGAGCATGGTTTCCAGCAGGACGGGGTTGAGCTGGGCGTACTGCTGGGTCAAAGACTCGGCAGGAGGGTTGTGCTGGGGCATCACGGTCCTATCGCAGGGGGTGCCTCCGATCATCTCGCACGGATTCGTCACGCCCTGGAATCGCGGGGGCCGGCAGGGCAGTGAGTTTGCGCAGCTACTCGAGATGGGGGAGTGAGCCCGCGCTCAGCATCCGGGCAGATGGCGGCCATCCGGCAGTCAAGCTCAGCGGCTACTCGTTCAGGGTGCGGCAACTCAGTGGAGGGTCGATAACTCCCCTTCGGGGGTGTCTCCGGAAGGTTTGTTCGGCCGGACAGCCTGTTGAATGAGCTTGCACTTACCAAAAAGCCGCATGACGCGATGTTTCTGTTACCATTGCCAACATGGAGATTCTGCATGGCGTGGACCTGGACGAGGCCCTACTCGGCTCGTGTATAACGGCCGGTCGGCAGGGGCATGAGATTGCCTTGGCCCACCACAATGATCCTGGGGCCAACGGGTTCACTTTCGGCAGTGACCGGTACCACCGTTCCTGCGAGCTGTTGAAGAAGGCTCTGCTGGCTCACGGGTTCCGCATTTGTTCCAAGGGCGCGGCGTTGCATGCCCGTCGAGGCGATGTGGAGTTGCGGTTCGCTACGGCGAAATCCCCCGACCTCACGGCACCGTCGTCTTTCGACATGACCACCCCGTCCCGTCTTGAGGCAGGCAATCAGAATATTGCGGTGGCCGCCCAGATTGAGGGCCTTGAGGAGCTTCTGCCTGCTGCGCGGAAGATTGCCCATGTGGTGTGGAGTGGCGATCCCGGACAGGGACTGACTGCCGTGCACATCGGGCACCTGGTTTCCCTCGATGAGAAGCACGTGCAATGGAGCGAGCTCAAGCGCATCGACAGCACGAACTGGGCCACTGTGCCTGGCCTGCAGCAGGACGACACCACGGTGGTGCCTTACGCCCACCAGCAGGATCCCGGTCTTGGGCTGTCCGTCGTTGAGGAAGAGCAGGAGGTTAATCGAGCCGATGGCACAGAGAAGTAGCCACTCCACGGCGAACTTCTCCCCGGACCGGCTTCGGATGGCTCGATACCGGGCTGGTCTGAACATCCGTGAACTCGCCGAAAAAGTAGGAGTCTCCCACCCTGCGGTCTCCCAGTACGAAACCGGCCGGAGCAAGCCGAGCACCAGCACTCTTGCCCAACTGGCCATGGCCACGGGTGTACCAGCTGACTACCTCACCTATGGGGAACGTCCGGTCTCCCTTGCTGGATTGGACGGAACCCATTTCCGCAGTCTGCGCTCAACGTCCAAACAGAGCCGTGCCGGGGCTTGGGTGTGGTCAGAATCGGTACTGGATCTCGTCAACGTCCTCGAACGCTACGTTAGGCTGCCGGCCCCCGATGTCCCCTTCGTTCCACTCATGACGGACGCTAAACCTCATGAGATTGTCGGCGCTGTTGACCAGCTCAGGGAGCAATGGCGCCTTCCCCTGGGGCCCGTTGGGTACCTCGTGCGGCACATGGAACGGCATGGCATCGTCGTGAGCCGATTGCAGGTCGCCGATGAGGGCATCGACGCCTACAGCCAAAACGTAGGATCTCACCCTGTCGTGATCCTTGGGATGAACAAGGGGGACGCGGCACGTAGTCGCTTCGATGCAGCCCACGAACTGGGCCACTTGGTGTGCCACCTGGAAGCTGACCCCGGAAGCATCCAGGAAAGCCAGGCACATGCCTTCGCCGCGGAGCTGCTGATGCCCGCTCGACAGATGAAGGACCTTCTGCCCCGACGGTTCGACATGGGACAGTACGCCAAGCTCAAGCAGGAATGGGGCGTTTCGATCGCAGCGCTGCTCTATCGTGCACGCACCTTAGAAGTGATCAGCGATGCTGCCTACCGCCGTGCAGTCGTCGCGATGAACTCCAAGTACGGACGCCGCCACGAGCCTTATCCGCTGGAACGGCCAGATGATCCAGTGATGCTGTCCTCAGCCATTGCCTTAGCCCAACAAAATGGGGTGTCACTTGAGCAGCTTGCCACCCAGGCGCGACTACCACTCGACGATGTCGAGGCAATGGTCGGCGCAGAGGAACTTCGGCCCGCTGTTCACATATAGGCCACGCCATGACTGGTCTGGGGTGTCGATTAAATGGCTTCCCACGACCTCAACATGTCTTGGGTCACCACCTATTGCAGTATTAGCCCCAGGTGTTGCTCGGGGCTCCAACCCGGTTAGGCCAAAATGGCTCCTGTGCATTATTCAAGATGGAAGAGCTTTGTACCTGAGGTTGTCATTGTAGGAGTCTTGACTTTAGTAATTGGCGTAACAATTGGTTGGTGGCTCGGATCTTGGTCAACCTGTGGCGCCAACTGCAATTTCGATGTCGATCTTTTCGCAGCCATCGGTACGTGGGTCGGAGGTGTAGCACTTGCCATGGCCTCGCTCGTGTTAGCGGCATCTACCACCTGGTCCGCACATCGAAAACGCAAGGAGGAAGCACTTGGTATCGCGACCATGTGTGCGCTTCGCGCATCGCCTGTCGTCAAAAATGACAAATTTATCCATATAAATTATTCTTTCACCAACAAGACGACTCATCCAATTCATAGTGTCTCGGCGCATCTCATTGGTGGTACCACCCTAAATATGGATGCCCGAGTTGACCCTCATCGAACTTGGGGCTTCAAGACTAAGCCTGAGCAGGTTGGTCTCACGAATCAAGATATGTCTGAAAAGGAAGCCCGCGAACTCGTCAACAAGCAAGTTATGCCGAGATTGGTCTTCGTGTTCAGTGTAGATGGTTATCAGTTTGTCAGAAATAATAAAACCACGCTTCTATTCGATGAAGCACCTGAGTGGCGGTCGGCGGCACCCGCTGGTCGCTGAAAAATTGACGACACACTCAACCACGTTGTCAAAAGCGCTGTTAATATTGCTGGGCGCATGCCCTGTGTGGGTATGAATGATACTCGTAAGAGTTATTTCCTTCGGGCATGCAATAGTCGGGATCATCCATCTCCGGATAGATCGTGGCTGTGGCACTTTTGGGCATATTGGTACCCTCATAGAGAGCGGGTTTGATTTTGAGTAGCGGAAGCACATCACGCGCTGGCGTAACGACCTCATCATACTTTTCGTACGACAAAGACTTGGCGCGTTCATAGACTGCTTCGATGCGACCGATCAAGCCTTCAATGTGCGTATAGAGTTCGTGGCCAATTTGGGAACAGTGCGTATGGGACACTATTTCTTCGCGCGCTTCGCTGTCTAACTGTTCGGCAGGATCCTCGTCCTCCGCGGAAAGTGCATAAACATAATCGACATCGTTTTCTTCAGGGTCCGGAAGTGACCGAGGGGTATCTCCATAAAGGGGTAACCGAGGACGTAGCGTGGCAATAAAAAATTCTAAATGCATGTACATTTGCCCGGAGTTGGAATCGAGCTCCGAATCAACGAAACAGTAATTGCGACTTTTGCAAATTGCCGATATTAATTCATTCCGTACTAGAATTAGATCTTTTATTATTGAGGCGCAACCGTTATGTTGGTACAACTTTGTAAAAATGTCGTTTTTTTGTTCATTTCTTATTATTCTTGATTCGCTAATTGATGTACTTATTTTTTCTGCGAGCTCATTTATGTCTTCTGAATCAACGTATAAAAATTTCCCGTAGTATTTTTCCTCAAATGTAGCGGTTTCATATATTTGATTCGTCAGGGCTTCGTCGTGGATTTCTTGGACGAATGTATCTAAATTTTCCTTTATAATTTCATCTTGGAATAGATACTTTTCGCTCATTGCTGCCACACACTCCCTATTTTTGATGGGATGTCAAGGGCACTCCGAACTGCTGGCCCCCAATGGGTAGAGACTACGGGTGTACTCGGACAGGTGGTCCTCGGGGGCTTTGGTGTGGGGTGCCTTTCGGGGCCTGTGGGATGTTGATGATGGGCTTCTTGCGGGTACTGCGGAGTTGCAGGAGCGGATGCTCGGAGTGGCTGGAGATTCTTGCGGGCGCGTGAAAGTAGTGGCGTTTCGCTGAAAAGGTTGACATATCAACATAATAGGTGTTGGCTGGTGCGTGTTATCGAAGATGGCTATGGAGTGGCTGGGTAGCGTGTGTGGGAGATTCCCGATCGCAACCAGGAGATCCCCCCATGGCGCGAGCCCGTAAGAGGACACAAGTCGAGGGGCAGCTGAGCATTGATGCCTTTCTCTTCCCGGAACCCGAGGAGGTTCGTGATGAACACGTACGGCAAGTTCGCGCAGGAAGCGTGGAAGACGACCGCGCCGGCGGAGTACGCCCTGATCCCGGACCCGGTGCAGTGGTTCGAGGCTCTGGGGGAGGAGGCGGCTCAGCGGGTGGGCGAGCTGATGATGGAGCTGGCCGGCCCGGACCCGATGGGGGAGACCTACCTGGAGAAGGTGGGGCGGTTGAACGCGTCGAAGATGCAGGCCGAGGAGATCGTGCGCGCGGAGATGCTGACCCCGGACCCGTCCGTGCAGCAGGAACCGGAGGAGGACGAGGAGGAATCCGGGGTGGCGCGGAGGCTGCGGATCGTGCAGCAGCTGAACCGGGAGGACCGGGAGTACTGGGAAGAGGTGGACCGGCTGGACGCCGAACAGGCATAGCCCCGGCTTCCTCAGATTCCCTGGGCCCGGGGCGCTTCGTCCCCCGCGCCCAGGACGAGTTGGCCCCGTCCGGGGCGCAGGCAAGGTTCCGGGCCAATCTGGCAGCGCTTCGCGTGCTGCGGACGCTGCAGGCCGAGGAGCGGGCCGCCACCGAGGCCGAGCGCACCACGCTGGCCCGCTGGGGTTCCTGGGGTGCCAGTGGGGTCGCGGAGATCTTCGACGAGTCCCGCACCGAGTACGAGGCCGAGCGAGCCGAGCTGCGCGAGCTGCTGGACGAGGCCGAGTACGCCGCCGCCCGGCGCACGGTCATCAACGCCCACTACACCGACCCGGCGATCGCCGCCGAGGTCTGGGGCGCCCTGACCGGGTTGGGCTTTGCGGGTGGGCAGGTGCTGGAGCCCGGCTCCGGTGCCGGCACCTTCATCGGCCTGGCCCCGGAAGGTGCCCAGATGACCGGGGTGGAACTGGACCCGGTGACCGCAGCCATCTCCCAGGCCATCTACCCGGAGTCCACGATCCGCACCGAGTCGTTTGCCGACACCCGGATGCCCGGTGGCGCCTTCGACGCCGCGGTGGGCAACGTCCCCTTCTCGAAGAATTCCCTGCACGATCCCCGGCACAACGCGGCCGGGCACTCGATGCACAACCACTTCATCCTCAAGTCGCTGGCCCTTACCCGGCCCGGCGGGGTGGCCGGGGTGATCTCCAGCGCGTTCACCCTGGATGCGCAGAACCCCGCGGCCCGCCGGGAGATGGCCGAGACCGCCGACCTGCTCGGTGCGGTGCGCCTGCCCACCGGCGCCCACCGGCGGGCCGCCGGCACGGACGCGCTGACCGACGTATTGATCTTCCGACGCAGGCTGCCCGGGGAGGAGCCCCTGGACCAGTCCTGGGTAGACACCGCCCCGGTAGAGCTGGACGGACAGCAGGGGCGGATGAACGCCTACTTCCTCGCCCACCCCGAACGGGTGCTCGGTGAGCCGGTGATCGGCAACGGCATGTACGGCTCCGCCACGCTGACCGTGCGCGCGGGGGACCTGGCGACCACGGGGGTGCGGCTGCACGAGCAGCTGGCGGACATCACCGAACAGGCCCTGGCGGTCGGGCGGGGCATGGCCGAGAGGTCGGGCGAGCAGGAGTTCGAGGTCGCGGCCCTGGTGCCGGCCGGTGAGCATGAGCAGATCGGGCACATCACCGACCGCGGGGAAGAGGGCTTCTCTCAGGTCACCGTGGAGGGGGTGCACGCGCCGCTGAAGGTGCCCCGCACCCAGGAGAGCGAACTGCGGGCCCTGTTGGGTCTGCGGGATGCGGCGCGGGCGGTGTTGACCTTGGAGGCGGCCAACGTTGAGGACACCCCGGAGCTCGACGCCATGAGGTCCCATCTGGCGGGCAGCTACGAGGGGTATGCGCAGCGGTATGGGCCGATCAACCGGTTCACGGAACGGCGCACCGGCAAGTACGACGAGGCCGGGGCGGACATTCTGGCCCGGGTCACTCCGCCGGCGGTACGGCTGCTGCGCGGGGACCCGTTCGGGCCGCTGGTGCTGGGCTTGGAGCACTTCGACGAGGGCGCCGGCACCGCTGTAGCGGCCGGCCTGCTCTCGGAGCGGCAGGTGCAACCGCGGAAACCCGTGCTCGGGGTCGACACCCCCGATGAGGCCCTGGCCGTCACCCTGGACACCCTGGGAACCGTGGACCTGCCCCACATCGCCCGGCTGCTGGGCACCGACGAGGCCGGGGCACGGGAGGCACTGGGGGAGCTGGTCTACGAGGTGCCCGGCGAGAACGGTATCTACGAGACCCGCGCGGAGTACCTGTCCGGGGACGTGCGGGAGAAACTGGACACCGCCCGTGCCGCGGCATCCGCCGATGCCCGGTTCCAGCCCAACGTGACCGCCCTGGAGGCCGTGCTGCCGGCCCCGTTGGGGGCCGATGAGATCGAGGCCCGGATCGGCGCCGTGTGGGTGTCTCCGGAGATCCATGAGCAGTTCTTGCGCCACATCATCAGGGACCCAGCTGCGCGGGTGGACCGGATCAGCGGGGCGAGTTGGGATGTGAAAGCCAGCCGCCATGTCTTCGCCGCCCGCAATGACTGGGGTACGGAGCGGATGGCGGCCGGAGACATCTTCAAGAAGCTGCTGGAGCAGCGCCGGGTGCAGGTCACCGACCCGGACCCAGGCGACCCGGAGGGCAACCGCCGGGTGGTCAACGCCACCGAAACCACCGCCGCCCAGGAGAAAGCGTCCCTGATGCAAGAGCGCTTCGGGGAGTGGGTGTGGGAGGACCCGGGGAGGGCGGCCGGGTTGGTGGATGAGTACAACCGGCGGTTCAACTCCATCGTGCTGCGCGACTACACCGTCGAAGGGGAACGCCTGAGCTTCCCCGGTCTGGTGAAGAACTTCACCCCCCGCCCCCATCAGCGGGCGGCCGTGGCGCGGATGCTCTCGGAGCCCTCGGTGGGGTTGTTCCATGAGGTCGGGGCGGGCAAGACCGCCGAGATGGTGATCGGTGCGATGGAGCTGCGCCGGCTGGGCATGGCGCGCAAACCGGTGATTGTGGTGCCTAACCACATGCTGGACCAGTTCTCCCGGGAGTGGCTGCAGCTCTACCCCCAAGCGCAGATCCTCGCGGCGTCCTCGGAGGATCTGGCCGGGGACAAGCGGCGGGTGTTCGTCGCGAGGGCCGCGGCCAGTGACTGGGACGGGATCATCATGACCCGCACCGCGTTCGAGCGCATCGAGCTCTCGGAGGAATCCAAGGCCGCCTACGACCTGGCCGAGATGTCACGCCAGCGGGCCGAGCTCGAGGCCGCCAACGAACGGGCCGCGGCCAGCGGGGCGGACACCATGTCGATCAAGCGGATGGAAGCCCGCCTTCAGGCGAGGGAGGAGAAGCTCAAGGCCAAGTCCGACCGGGCCACCGATCCGGGGATCACCTTCGAGCAGACCGGCATCGACTACCTGCTGGTCGATGAGCTGCACGAGTACAAGAACCTCGACACCGCCTCGAACATTCAGGACGCGGCGATCGATGGGTCCAAGCGGGCCAGTGACCTGCACTCCAAGGTGGAGTACCTGCGCTCTGTGCACGGGGACCGGGTGATGACCGGGGCGACGGCGACACCGATCGCGAACTCGGTCACGGAGATGTACGTGATGCAGCGCTATCTGGGTCCGGAGTTGTTGGAGCGGGCCGGGATCCACGACTTCGATACCTGGGCGGCGACCTTCGGTCAGGTGGTCTCCGAGATGGAACTCTCGGTGGCCGGCGGGGACCACTTCAAGCTCAAGGAGCGCTTCGCGAAGTTCCAGAACGTGCCTGAGCTGTTGAAGATGTTCCACACCTTCGCCGACGTGAAGACCGCCGAGGACCTGCAGCTGCCCACCCCGGATCTGGTGGTGCGGGAGGACGGGAAGCGGCTGCCGCGCATGGTCCCGGTGGAGGCCTCGGCCGAGCTCGAGGCGTACATCGAGGAGATCGGTCGGCGGGCCGAGGCGATCCAGGCCCGGCTGGTGCCCCCGACCGAGGACAACATGCTCAAGATCAGCTCTGACGGGCGCAAGGCCGCCCTGGACCTGCGCCTGGTCGACCCGGAACTGGGCTCTGTCGTGGCGGAGACCAAGATCAGCGCCGCCGCGGACCTGATGGCCCGGGTGTACAAGGACCACCGCGAGGACGTGTTCACGGATCCCTCGACCGGGGAGGAGCACCCCACCCGGGGGGCGTTGCAGATCGTGTTCTGCGACCTGGGCACCCCATCAGAGAACTGGAACGTCTACGACGAACTGCGCGCCCAGTTGGCCGAGCGGGGGGTGCCGGCGGAGAAGATCCGGTTCATGCACGAAGCCCGCAACGATGCGGAGAAGGGCCGGCTGTTCTCCGCCGCGCGCACCGGGGACATCGCCGTCCTGATGGGCTCCACCCAGAAGATGGGGGTGGGGACCAACATCCAGGCGAGGGCGGTGCACCTGGTGGACCTGGACGCCCCGTGGCGCCCGGCCGACATCGCCCAGCGCCACGGGCGGATCATCCGGCAGGGCAACCAGAACCCGGAGGTCGCGATCTCCCAGGTGGTGACCAAGGGGTCCTTCGACACCTTCATGTGGCAGACGCTGGAGCGGAAGTCGAAGTTCATCGACCAGATCATGCGCGGCCGGTTGGACGTGCGCGAGATCGAAGACGTCGGGGACAACACGCTGTCCTTCGCCGAGGTGAAGGCCATTTCCAGTGGCAACCCGCTGATCCTGGAGAAGTCGAAAGCCGACCAGGAGCTGGCCCGGTTGGAGCGGTTGAACCGGGCCTGGCACCGCAACCAGTCCTCCCTGGTGTTCCGCAAGGACGCCGCCCAAACGCGCGCCGGCGCACTCGAGCAGGAGATCCCCGTGCTCCGCGCAGCTGTACAGCGGACCACCGATGAGCTCGGCGGTGAACGGTTCGGGATGACCATCGACGGGGCCACGTACGACAAGCGCGCCGACGCGGCGGAAGCGTGGCAACGGTGGGCCGGTGTCCACGCCACCTCGCGCCCGCCCCGGGGCGGGGAGGCCGACCTCGGGGTCGCCGGCCGAATCGGTGGCCACGACATCCGGGTCGTGCAGCGTCCAGGGAACCTGGCCGATCTCAGCGCGTCGCCGGTGGAGCTGCGCATCGACGACGCCCCCGGTGTGGCCGTGGAAGTCACCCGGACGACGTCGTTGAATCCGAGCGTGGGCATGATCCAGCGGCTGGAGAATCAGGTGCGGGCGTTGCCCGAGGAAGTCACCAAGCGCGAAGCACGGCTGGCCTCCGCTCGGCAGGAAGCCGTCGACGCCCGGGAGGCGTTGGACGTGCCGTTCAAGCACCAGGACGCACTGGAAGCCGCCCGGTGGGAGGTCGAACGGATCGGACGTGCCATGCGCGGAGAAGAGACGCCGCAACCGACCCTGGACCCGGAGCTGGAGGCGTTGAAGAAGAGGATGCGCCTGGAATCCCCGCAGTTCTCGAACGGGCGCCACAGTGGTACCCAGCGCGGCGGATCACCCGTGGGGCACTCACCGGAGGTGGGTCGCCGACACTACGAGCAGCGCGCCCAGGAGGACGGCCGGGGGCTGTAACCGCTCGCTCAACTGAGCCAGGAACACGAACGGTGCCTGCTCCCTATGAGGGGAGCAGGCACCGTTGCTTGTGTGGTGACCACCCACTCGGGAAGCCGTCCACAGCTGGCGGCTACGAACGTGCCACGGTCGCACGTGAGGTGACCTGCCGGCTGTGGTCGGGTGGTCGGATGGGGGTCCCCGCTGTCCATCATGGGTGCGGGAAAAGCCGCGGAGCGATGGGAGCTTTTGCCGTGCCCATGTGGGCACGGGGCCAGGAACTCAGCCGCGGTTGCCCACCTCGCGGTCCGCTCGAATCTGGCGTGCTTCGCGCCAGATGACGAGCAGCGAGACCGTCAGGATCAGGCCGGAGAACAATCCGATTTTCGAGCCTCGGGTTACCAAGATGATGGAGACGATCAGGAGCACGCCGTAGCTGGCGGTGAGAACCCAGCGACTGGCCGTCACTGCTCCGGCTCAGTGCCGCCGTCGTTCTGAGCGGACGAGGAGTGCGCGCCCGAGGTGGTCTGGGTGGTCTTCCGCCGGCGCTGCACCCGCTGCATCTTCTCGGGTGCCGCCAGCCCGATCTTTTTCAGTTCGTCGGCGGTCCAGCCGCCGTTGTTGACGGCGGCCTGGAACGCGGCGGTGTCGTTCTTCTCTGCCTCCTTCAGCGCGTCTCGTGCCTCGTCGAGGGCGCCTCGTGCGGTGATCGCCCGGCGGATGTAGTCCATCCGGTCGTTGAGCAGCCGCTGGGCTGCTTCTTCTGCTTGCTGGGGGTCAGTGAGCTTCGCCATGCCCCCCAGGTTAACGGACGCACACCGTTCGTTCCAGAGACCACGCCTGCTCAGCTGCCGCTTCGCACCCGTGGTGCCCCAGCGGAGCAAAGCTATGTTTTATGTGCCATAAAACGGGCCCACCGCTGGCCCTGCCGGTTTTGCGGTGGCACACTGGGGCGTGTGGGGCCCACTTCAGTGGGGGCGCTGCGCTGGGCCGAGACGAGAGGAGGTGCTGTGGTGGAGCAGGAGAATTCACGTCGGGTGTGGAAGTCGAGGCGGAAGCGGATCGAGGGCAAGACCCAGTACGTCCGGGTGTCCATGTCGGAGTCGGAGCGTGCTCAGCTGATGGTGCTGGAGCAGCAGACCGGGCTCTCGCCCTCGGCGCTGATGGTCGAGGCCGTGTTCGGGTCAGCCGATCCGGTGGCGGTGCAGCTGCGGCGGAACCAGCTGGCGGAGTTGCTGGCGATGCGCCGGCTGATGGCCACGATTTCGAACAACGTGAACCAGATCGCCCGGCACGCCAACAGCACCGGCGAGGTCCTTCCCGAAACAGTCGAGACGATGCGGGAGGCTCGCCGGTTCAGTGAGGAAGTGCTGGCCAAGATCGAAGAGTTGATCCCGTGATCCCGAACATCACCAAGGGCGACAAGCCGATCGGGCTGATGAAGTACCTCGTGGGTCCGGGCCGGGCCAACGAGCACACCGACCCACACCTGGTGGGCGGCTCCCCGCTCATCATGGCCTGGCACGACGACGCGCAGCTCAACGAGGAAGCCGCGGTGTCGATCGCCCGCGAGATCGATCTGAACCGGCGCGCCTTCGGGGTGGACGCTGACGCCAAGCACATCTGGCACTGCTCGTTGTCGATCCCGTACCAGGATCGGGAGGTCACCGATCAGGAATGGTCGGACATTGCGCAGCGGTTCATGGACGAGATGGACTTCACCGACGCGGGTGCCAAGGCCCCGTGTCAGTGGGTTGCGGTGCATCACGGGCGGTCGGCCAAGGGCAACGACCACATCCACATCATGGCCTCCACGATCCGGGAGGACGGCACGAAGTGGGCCGACGGCAACGACTTCTCCCGCGCGCAGAAGGTCGCCCGTAGCATCGAGAAGGACTTCCACCTCATCCAGCTCGGCAACCACTCCGAACGCTGGCTGCAGCAAGGCGAGGTCTCCCGGGACGGCACCCGGGAACCGACCCGGTTCGTACTCGAGCGCACCGTGCGCGCGTGCGCGGTGGCCGCCGACACCGAGGCCCAGTTTGTGCGGCAGATGCGTCGGGCCAACTTGCTGGTGCACCCAAGGTTCGCCGCCGGTACTGATTCGGTGGTGACCGGGTACTCCGTGGCGGAGCGTCCGCCGAAGGGGATGCGGCCGCTGTGGTTCGGTGGCGGCAAGCTCGCCCAGGACCTCACGCTGCCGTCTCTGCGGACCCGCTGGGCGGACACCCCAAGCTCGGCGCAGCAGGCATCGGAAGAGTGGATGGCGGCGAAGCGGCACCGCCGCATTGTGCACCCCGACGCCCCCGGTGCGGTGCTGGACGAGGAGACCGCCCGGCGGTTGGCCGAGGAGCTGAAAGAGGTGCGCCGGCGGTTGGTGAAGATCGCCCCGGACGATCACCAGTCGTGGGCGCACGCGGCTCGGGAAGCCTCCGGGGTGTTCGCGGCGTGGTCTCATGCGACCGAGGACGGCCAGGGGCCGCTGGGACGTACTGCCCGGGTGCTGGCCCGGTCCGCGCACCGATCCGGGGTGAAGATCACCGCCCCGTTGGAGGCGCCGCTGCGCACCAGCGGTACGACGGCCTTCCTGCTGGCGGCCACCCGGGCTCCGTCCCCGATGGTCCAGGCGCTGATCATGAATCAGATGCTGCGGATGACCCAGGCGTTCTACGAGATGCACCAGGCCCACCAGGACCTGCGCGAGACCCAGCTGATCAACGACACCTTCGAGCAGCACCTGGCTGCCGTGGCCGCGCCCCTGCCCGAGGTGGGGGCCTCCGCCCCCACAGGCTCGGCCTCCCACGCCGGTCCCACCCGTGAGCGCGGGGCGCTGCGCGAGACACAAGGACCCATCAGCCCGGTGCGCCCCTACGTGGACCACATCCGAGACGAGCGCGGAATGGAGCTGTAGCGATGAGCACACAACCCGACGGCGTGAACGACTTGCTCTCCCGGGACCTCCAAGCGGCGATGGCCGTGGCCGGGCGCTGGGGCGAAATGATGGCCCGCCAACGCGCCGAACGACTCCGCCAACGCCTCATGGAACAGCAGCACCGGCGACGTGAGCTCGAGGAACGCTTCGAGGCCGAACGCGCCGTGATGCGTACCGAGCTGGCGCCGGTGGAGACGGACCGATTCTGGGAGACCGCGAAGGCTGAGGACATCGCCGGCCACTATGGGCTGGCCCGGCAGTGGGAACACCACGACGAGGTCGCCATGGCCGCCCGGGGGCGGATCGAGACGGAAGTGAAGGACCGCCACGGACTGAACGTGGAGGACTACCTCACCGACCACGGCCCGCAACAGCATCGCGCCGAGACGTCGGAGTACGAGCTGGCAGCCCGTGAGACTGTCGACGCGCAGCGTGACCACGCCGAAGCCGCCCGCCACGCCGCCGTGGCTGCACGGGGCGACTTGAACAACGACGCGGACACCCGCCACGCTGCCGCCGACGCCGAGGAGCTCTGGGATTCTGGTGACCGCCGGGCACGTCTGGCTGAGACGCTCATGGCAGCCCTCGGCGGCACAGAGGAGGGTCGTGACGGTGTGCAGGCCCGTCTGGCTGCCGAGCGGGACCAGGGCACGCCGCCGGTCGACGCGGTGGGCTTCACTAAGCGCGGCCCCAAGGTCCGCAAGACCACCGGGCGTGGCGCGGGCCGAGAGAGGGATATGGGTTTGGGGTGAGACCATTCTCCCGATCAATGCCGAGTAAGCCTTCAAGAAGTCTGAAGCGGCCGATGGCCATGCCAAGGCACAATACTGACGCGTACTGCAGTCGCGAGCTGTAACGAAACAACCTCGCACAGCAAAAAGCCCCGGCGCCAGTGGCGTCGGGGCTCCGCATATAATAAGAAGGTACCGGGCTATAGGCCAGAGGCCCACACCCGGTAACCCCAGAGCTTACTCTCCGTTGCCGGAAGTGGCAACTACCGGCTGAGACGCATGGTTGTACATCTTCAAGCCGAGGTACTCGGTCTTCCTGGCCGTGAGAAAATCGGGCACGCCGAAGCCGTCGGCGACGTGATCCGCGAGTAGAGCCTTCGGAGATCGATGTCCAGCCAACCCTGCTTGGCGGCGGTGATGAAACGCGACGGCCGATGTGAGAACATCGACCGCTTGCAGCCCGTCAGTGGCTCGGGAATCCATGCGGGCGACAGATGCGATGCCAAGTCTGTGGAGACGCCGGTTCACGTTGGACTTGAGATCCTCTTCGAACAAGACATGGTCCGGAGCGGAGTAGTTGTCGGCCAGGACAGTTGTGATCTCCCCGGGCTTGATGACGCCAACGAGAAGCTGTTCCGACAGTTTCAGGTACGCCGTCCAGGGATCGCCGAACCGTGCCACAGGGTCGGCAACGTCTCGATCCGCAATGAAGCAGAAGAACCGGAACTCATCGTCAGCCAGGATGGTGTCCACAAAGCCCTTGTAGGTGTCGAGGGCATCACGGGTGAGCTCTGTGAGGTGAAATTCGCTGTAAAAGTGGGTCCGGTCGCGGTACTTCTGGATGCTTCGCAAGAGGCGCGAGGGCTCAGGGTGGATGAGCAGACCGACGGCGAAAAACCTGTCTCGCGAGATTGTCCCTGTTTCATCGAGGAAGGCGAGGGAAGTGGGGTGCGCCCTGGGCAGGAACAGTTGCTTAGCCAATCGAACCTCTTTTCATATGTGAAGTGATTCTAGTGCAGGCTGAATCCTCGCCCACTACTCGCCCACCGACTCGAAGTACTTCTCCAGTAGGTCGGAGATATGTTCCTCGTCTCCAATGACAAGGGCTCGTACTCGCACCAGTAACTTCTCGAAGTCGTTCACCATGTGTGTGACCTGGACCATTAGCTGTGTCTGGTTCAGCTCGTGACTGGTCTTCCACTTCTCGTAGTCGGCATGCAGCACGTTGCCGTTCAGCATGAGGTCGAAGATCTGCGACGCTTCAACCCAGTTCTCCATCCCCTCGTAGCGCATGGCGAAGATGGGCCGCTTCGCCCGCTTGTACTCGGCACGCAGATCGTCCACGATGCGGATCTCCGCCTTCGGCACCTTCCGCTCTGAGCGGGCCACCGTCACATAGTGGGCGAGGACCTTTCGTAGACACAGGTTCTCGCCTTCACTGACGAACTTCCGCAACAGAGCCATGCGGAGCAGCCGAGAGGCATCAAGCTCGGTGTTGTGCTCGTAGCCCTCGCTGATCGTGTCGATGCTCCTCAGCCCTTCGGTGTGGCGGAGGTACTGATCGGACAGGTCGAGGAACATCTCCAAGGCGGCTACAGCCGTCGGCGGCTTGTCCTTCTTGGACTTCTCGGCGATCTTCTTATGCACCCATTGAACCTACCTACAGGCGCCGACACTCTTACGCCTGGCAGACCCCATGATGGCGGCTTCTTCGTGGCGCCATCATGGGGCGCACCAGATGAAGGTGGTGGATCGGCCGGCGAAGTTGACGTCGCGCCGGTACTGGTAGGCCAGGTGCTCGGTGACGGACTCGACCATGTTTACGGGAACGAATTTCCCTGCGGCCATCCTCAGGCAGAAAGGAACATGGCCGAAATGACCTGACGTCCGGTGAGCGATCCGACATCCAGTGCCGCCCGCAGTCCACCGCGGAACCGGGAAAAATCGGCCGAACGGGAGGCTCCAGTACGTGCGGGACATCGCGTGCTTAAACCGGTAGCGAGACGTGTTGAGGGAGGACGAGGAGTTTCCTGGAGCGCCGGCTGGCCAGTCACTCGGTCGGACGGGCGGCCCCCTCGAGCACCTGCGTTTCAGTTCCCAACCATGCGCGGACCTCGTCGATGAGAAGCCCAGGAGCACTCCCGGGAGCCGTCCCACAGTCCGGCTGTGTGCGCGAATCTCTCATTAGATGAGAGTTCTCCATGCTGGCCTGCGCGGACGACGCCAGTGTCACGAGGTCGACGACCTTACCGGTCCGCCGCGCGCCTTATCGCTGTCTGGGCAGACGCCCGTAGGCAGAGTGGGACGAGTTCTCGCATCTACTTCTACTCGTCCTACTTAAGCGCCGATAATCGTGATTACGTAAAGTCCGAGCTATTACCCCCAGGAGCTGGCGCACACGAGGCGACAAGCCGGTGCACTGCCATACCTCCGGACTTTGGCTGCTACCGCCATGTAAGACAGCCAGACCAGAAAATGCCAACGGACGGTCTGTTAGATCTTAATCGCGTGTTTCCAGCAAGGAGAGAGTGGAAAAGTCGAGAACCTCCGACTCGACATAGAGGTCATACGTGAGGTCACTGCCGGACACAACTTGAAGCTCGATCGATGCAACGTGTTCATCAGTCTTAGCAAGGTACTGAGCCTGCATCGCATCCTGCCAAATTCGCCAAAGCTCAACTAGTGCACTTTCGTTCTCTTCTTTAAAATTGACGAGAATCAGCTCAGAGATCCGTTCGAGTGCAAGCTGTGTCGATTTTTCTGATCGATTGAGACCGGCCACGTTATCGGTGGACCAGGTCCAGTCCCTTGATTTTGTGTCAGCGGCCGGAAGAAGGTCTGACGGGACAATTGCGTAAATGGTCATATCTCGACCAGGAGAATCCCAATCAGAGCAGGCAACACGAATTTCATCTATGCGTGCAAGAATTTCCGCGAAGTTCGTATTTTTTGTATAGCTGTCAACAACTTTTTTTTGCAACTTTGCGAGTACTGAGTGGACTTCATCAGGAAATGCGAAACGAGAAAAAGCTCGCCCGATTCGCGCTGCCAAGAGAGACGCTTCTTTTCCGCTCTGGGTAGGGCAAGTGCGATCGATTAATTCGTGTGATTCGAGTACCTTTCGGGGAAGGGACACAACGCGTTCGAGGTCTGCGACTAGCCGGAGTGATTTTCCCACGAGTACAAGCAGTGGTTTGCGCCCTTTTCGGACGTTCGACCACTCTTGGACTGAGCATTCTCGTACGGGTGCGACAAGCAGGCGATCGTTCGGAGATACCTGGACTAGGTCACAAGTCTGGCTAATAAGGGCAACACCATGTGGGGTTTCGAGGTGCTCAAGGCCTTCTGCGCCCCCGGTCCAATATTGGAGGGCCTCAAATTCAATGATGTCACCTTGTGTTGCCGTGCCCCAATCGATCGACGTTATCGGTGAGTTGCCCTTGTTAGTCATTGCTCAAAGCGCTCACTAACAGGAATCTGATGCTGAATTCGCTCCGAACGAGGCGTGGAGGAGGAAAAGCTTTTGAAATGACTGGGGCCAGAGCTTGAATCGAGCATCAATTCACGGCGCGCTTCGGGGGTTGCGGCGTCCAGGCCAAATACAAGCTCACTGAGAGCACGAACGCGCGACTCATGTTTCGGTGCAATGGGTGTGCCTGCGGCCCAATTGTGGATCGAACGGCGAGTCACGCCCAGCAGTCTACCGAGTTGGTCAGCGGTCAATCCAGACTCGGCTTTCAGTTCAGCTACAAGAGCGCTTGCATCCTGAGTAGACCGCGCATCCGCAGCGCTTTGGGCCCCCGAAGTCGTTCCGCCTGCGGCGAGCGAGGCCATATTCCCGCCATGCGTCCTCACCCAAACCGAGTCCACACTGGTTGCTGTCGGCTGGGCTGCGCTCATCCATGGCATCAGCGTAAGGGAAAGTGCCGCAGTAATGCCTAGGCCAGTGCTTGTTAGTGGGAGTGTCATGCACTGCCGTCCAATCTGTCCTCGCCGCCCTCGCGGAGCACAAGCTTGAAAAAGTCATAGGCTGTATCAGCCAACTTGCCGATGGCCGACTCAAAATCTTCGGGGTCAAACACACGTCGCTTCTCTATGGATGCATCGATGTCGAGCACCCATGAGGGACGATTCACGGAAGGAATTGCGGGGTCCACAGTCTGGCCAGGAGCGAGCATTCCGGATCTGGCCTGGAGGAGAACCTCCTCTACCTGGTATGCGCCCTGACTGATATTGGATACAGACGTGACATCTGGCAGCACCTCGAGCTGCGCATAACCCAAGACGGCTGAAGAGAATATCGTGCCAAGTTCCTCTAGGACTGAAGAGTTTGAGATGCGATTGACGTAACGTAACCCAATTCGATCTATAGAACGAACATTAAGTGTGGATTCAAGTAAGTCCGCTACTAAATTTGTGTACTGCTGAAGCTCTGAAAATCCATAGTTTTCATGCTGGATGCAGTAGATGCTGACGAAATTTTTTGTGAGGTTGATAGTCCACACATCGTCAATAGTCCGCCACTGATGTGCGTTGTCCCCTTGGATGGGCGTGACGCCTTCGGGTGTAATCTGAATTCCACTCTCGGTAATTTCATTATAGAGAGGGAAATCATCAAGCCTGTCGCCAAAATCAAGTGCCAGGCTTTTAAAGTCTCGCGCGAATCTGCCGTGCTCCGGCCAGCGGATCTGTGCGAGTACCAGGGCAAGCGGAGCATCAGGTATGCGTACCTTGCGCTCCGCATCGCCCGTGAAGGGCCGGAAGCGTACTCGATCTGTCATGCTTCACACCGTACTTCACACCTCGGACATGGGCCAGCTAGGTGTACTGACCGGACACGTTGGTCAATCGTGAGAAGGGCGGCTGGTTGCTGCAGGCTGTGTGGGGCCGGTGATGGTTGTAGTAGTGCAGCCAGCCGTCGAGTTCGCCGCGACGCTCCGTCTCGGAGGTGTAGCAGCGGGCGTAGGCCCAGCCGTCGGCCAGGGTGCGGTGGAAGCGCTCGATCTTGCCGTTGGTCTGCGGGCGATACGGCCTGGTCCGTTTGTGCCTGATTCCCAGCTCGGCGCAGGTGTCGCGCCACAGGTGTGAGCGATAGGCGCCACCGTTGTCCGACAGGACCCGCTCGACGGTCACCCCGCGGGCGTTGAACCACTTGACGGCCCTGGCCAGGACCGCTGTGGCGGTGTGGGCTGTTTCGTCGTCGTGGATCTCGGCGTAGGCGACGCGGGAGTGGTCGTCGATGACGGTGTGGACGTAGGCCTTGCCCATCAACGGGTCGTAGTGCTTGTTCTTGGGCTTGTCGGGTGTGGCTGCGCGGTTCTTCTCGCCTTGTCGTCGGCCGACGTAGCGCCAGCCTCCGCCGTCTGGGATGTTGCCGAGCTTCTTCACGTCGACGTGCAGCATCGCCCCGGGGTGGTCGTGCTCGTAGCGACGAACAGGCTCTCCAGTGGCACGGTCGACGTGCGACAGGCGGTTCAAGTGGACGTCGACCAAGATCCGGTGGACTGTCGACGGAGCAACGCCAATCCGGTATGCCAACTGAACCGGACCTTCCCGCAGACGCAGCCGGAGCTGGATACAGCGCTTCGCAGTCGTGGGGCTGGTCTTGTTCGGGGAGCGGTGAGGCCGTGAGCTGCGGTCCTGCATGGACTGACCGGCCCGGTAGCGGTCAGCCCAGCGCTTCACGGTGGGCCAGGAGACCTGGAACCGGGCAGCGACCTCGCTGATCGGCCATCCGTGGTCAACAACCAGCTGGGCAACCTTGAGGCGGTGACGCGGAGTGAGGGCGGCATTGGCGTGGGACATGGTGGTCTTCCTGGTGACGAGCGGGTGGAGACAGTGATGGGGCTGCACCCTGTGGTGCAGCCCCATCGATTCGGTATGTCAGTTGCCGTCCGTGTCCTCGCTGTTCGGCGCTGAAGAGGCAGCCGTCTCGGTGGGTGTTCCCTGCTCGCTCTGGGGCTGGTCGTCATCGTCGGGCACGATCTGGGCCCCGCAGCAACTGCTGTCCTGCTTGCGTGCGGTGAAGAGGTCCTTGAGTCCCATGGTTGCTTGTTCTCCTCGTGTGGTTGGGAATGTGGTGGTTGGGTCAGGCGATCAGTGGGATGAGGTAGCCGGCGGCGATGGCCGTGCCGATGACAGTGACCACGAAAGTGACGACCAGTCGGGGCTTGAACAAGGTGGTGAGCATCGAGATCTCGGGGATCGAGGCTCCGGCGCCGCCGATCATCAGCGCGAACACTGCACCTAGCCCCATGCCGGTCGAGCTGAGGGCCAAGCCGATGGGCAGCATCGTCTCGATACGCACGTAAAGCGGAACGCCAAGCACGGCGGCCAACGGCACGGCCCACGGTTTGTCGTCGCCAGCGACCGCGGCGAGTTGGTCCTGAGGCACGAAACCGTAGATAAATGCACCGACCGAGACACCCAGCACCATCGGGACGAGCAGCGGTCTCAGATCGGCCCAGGCCTCGCCGAGTGCGGGCCGGATCTCGTTGCGCAGGCCTGCCCAGGGGTGGGGGGTGCTGTCGTCGCCGACGACCTTGACTCGCTTGAGCTGGCTGGCCATGCCGAGTCGTTCCCATACTAGGGGGGCGAGCAGGGACCATGCGGCGGTGACCACCGTGTAGACCAACGCGATACGCCAGTCGAACAGCAGCACCACCCCGGCCACGATGATGGGATCCAGCAGCGGTGACGAGATCAGGAAGGTCATCGACGTCCGGAACGCCACCCCCGACTTCAACATCCCAGCCAGCACCGGCAGCGTCGAACAGGAACAGAACGGCGTGATCGCCCCCAGCAGTAGCCCCTTGAGCGGGCCGGGAAGGCGCCCATCGGCCATCCAGCTCTGGATCCGATCCGGCCCGAACCGCCGGTTCACCAGCGCAACGAGCACCGAGATCAGCGAGAACAGGACGAGCAACTCGACCAGGATCAACCCGAAGGTCTGTACCGCATGAATCACCGCGCAGCACCCTCAGTCGATGCCTGACCCTCCCCTGCTGGGGCAGTGCAGCACGCCTTCTGTCCCTCTGGAGTGAGAGTCGCCAAGTGAGCGAGCCACTGCACCGGCGCCGCCAACTGCTCACAACACAGCGCGTAGATGTTGGACCGGCCCTCGGCCCGCACACTGATCAGCTGCGCTTGCCGCAAGGCTGCCACATGGTGACTCACCAGCGCCTGGCTCAACCCGGTGGCCTCCTGCAACTTCTTGTTCGAGCACGCCCCCGCCGCAAGCGTCAGCACGATCATCAGTCTGTTCTCGTCTGACAAAGGCTTCAACAACGGAGCAAGCATCCGCGCGTGATCCCGCGCCGACAGGTCCGTGCGCGGCAGGGCAACATCCAGTGAAACTGTCATACCCACACTATAGACAAGCGTGGCCTTCTGTCACAAGTGGCGACTTGTCTATCGATCAACGTGTCCGGTCAGTACAGCTAGGGCCACGGGGAGAATGGAGGCATCAAGCCTGGACTGTAGATGGATGCAGAAGCCAAGCCGCTTACTGGAAAAGTTCGGCTGGTGGAGGATCCAAGGGAAGCGGTATCCCTTTCGGCGCGTGTGACCTGGGGGTGCAGCCGTGGAAGGGGCCTTTTTCGTCGAAGAGTGTTCGCATGGTGGGGTCGGCGTAGTCGCGCCACCACACTGCCAGCCCGGTGGTGGGGTCGGTGCGCAGGTTCTCCCAGGCACGCCAGAGGCCGGTGAGGCGGCTGACGGCTTCTTCGTGGCGCCACCATTGGGCGCACCAGGTGAAGGTGGTGGCCCGGCCGGCGAGGTCGATGTCGCGCCGGTACTGGTAGGCCAGGTGCTCGGTGACGAACTCGGCCACGTTCGCATAGACGAGCTCCCTCTCCCCCTCCCCCCGTTCGGCGTCCTCGAGGGGTTCGCCGTCGATGTCGTCGTGACTGTTGGTTCGGCGGGCACCGATGTCCATGGTCTTACTCCTTCACCAGGGCCGCCCACCGGTTGCCCATGGGCTCGGACCGGCTCGGCTCAGCCCCCTGGAGCCCGGGTGCGGACTCCTCTATAGCGCGGGTGTCGGTGGGTGCGTTGTGCGCGGCTTCGGAGGCCCTGGATGCTTCCGCGTAGGGGCGGTGGTCAATTGGGATGGTGCGCAGCAGCACGGCCCGTGCCCCGGAGCCGAGCATCACGGCCCGGCCCTTGGGCAGGGCGGCGAGGTCGGCGACGGAGAGGATGTCGTCGGTGGCGTCCTGGCGGGAGGTGGACCCGGAGTCTTTCTGCCGTGAGGAGGAGACGGAGGTGTAGGTGTACTTGCCGATCAGCTCCGAGAGCATTTTTAAGTAGCCCTCTTCCTTGACGTTGCCGCCGTAGGTGACGACGTTGGCGGTGGAGAACAGCTTCTTCATCCCGGACTCGCCCCACACGTCCACGCCTTGGGACCAGGACTGCAGGAACGTGGAGACCACGATCCCGCGGGAGCCGTAGTGGCTGTAGAGGTCGGGCAGGTTCGCCCACCGGCACACATTGGCCGCCTCATCGAGCACGCAGACCATGGGGGTGGCCAGACGGCCGGCGGCCTGGGTGACGGCGTGCTCTTCGGCGGCGGTCACGGTGGCCACGGTCAGAGCGGTCACCAGCGGTCCGGCGGTGCCGGCCCCTTCCTTGGACAGGGCGTAAAGGGTGTGCTTGCCGCGCACAAAGGCTTGGGGGTCGAACTGCGGGCGGGTGTCGTCGGGGCTCGTGGGGTTGACCCAGGCGGCGATCTTCTCGTTCTTCAGGCACGCGGCCATCTGCAGGGCGGTGGAGTAGACGCTGCCGCGGTACTTCTCGGGTTGGCGGATGGTGCTGGCCACGGAGTCGGCTTCCTTGGTCCAGCCGTGGGCGTCGAGGAGTTTGGCGGGGGTGTCGTCGGTGGATCGGGTCAGCCAGTAGTGCACGCGCTCGATCGGCTCCTCACCCACCGCGGCGGCGAGCAGGAGCCCGGCCAGCAGGTCTTTGCCGGCGGAGTCGAAGTGGGCGTCACCCATCTTGGCCCCGGCGGGGCGGGAGCCGGTTGCGAAGTTCGTGGCCATCTCCGCGGCCCGTTCACTGTCGGTGACGTAGCTCAGCGGGTTCCACCACCAGGTCGGTTTCTCCCCGGCGACTCCTTGGGGGTCGAAGACCCACACGTCACCGTCGGTGGCGCGGATGTCGCGGGTCAGGTCGGAGAGGTCGCGTTTGTTGGAGGTGGCGATCACTGGGCCTGGGGCCTCGATGATGGACGGGGCCGCCTGGGAGGTGGTCTTGCCGGTACGGGTGCCCCAGATGTGCAGGAGGGTGTCTTCCCAGGAGGCGTAGAGGGTGTGGCCGCCGCGGACCATCTTCCCGATCATCACCCCGGGAGCTTCCACCCCGAAGCGGGCGGCCTTGGCGCGGGCTTGTTTCTCGGTGAAGGGGGCGACGTCGCGCACCGAGGCCATGCGTGGTGCGGCGCGGTCGTGCTTGACGACCTTCTGGGCCTTCTGGTGGCGCTTCCACCCCCACAGTGCGAACAGCCCGGTCAGGAGCAACCCGACCGTGGCGGCCAGGACGATTTCGGTGGTGCGCCACGGGAGGTCACCGGTGAAGACGCCCAGGGAGCGTTCCCAGTACCCGGTGGGCAGCGGCTCGGTGCGCGGGGTCAGGGCGTGGCCGGCGCTGACCACCGTGTAGAGGATGGCCGGAACACCGACCAGGGCGAAGAGCAGAGTCAGGAGCAGGGCGACTTCCCCGCCGCCGGCCTTGTACTTGCGGTCCAGGGAGCTCATCGTTCGCCCCTCTCCTGAGCGGCGCGGAACTTGGCCTCGTGCCACTTCTTCTCGGTGTCATGGACCTGAGACCGGCGCTCGGTGGGGGTGAACTCCATCGAGAACGGGATCCCCGCCCTCGCGCCGACCTTGATGAAGAACTTCCCCTGGCCCGGAGGCGGGGAGGTGGTGCGATCGTCGAAGTACCATTCCCGATTCTCGGGGTCTTCCAGCCAGGCCCGCAGCTCGGCCTCGCTGATGGCCGATGCGTCGGTGGGGGTGTACACGTCATCGTTGGTGTACTGAATCTCCTCATCGCCCCGGCGGTTCCAGGCCGGCGGGTCCTGCCAGGCGGCGAGCTGTTCCTGCTCGCGCATCGACAGCGGCACGGATTCGGTCAGCAGCGGCATCTCGGATTTGGCCAGGCCGCCGAGGATCTTGATCCCGCAGCGGTCCATGATGCCCTTGGCCTTGGCGCGGTCCTCCTCGCCACGGACGGCCATGAGGTCAGAGGGGGTGTGGGAGGCCATGATCTGTCCGACGCCCATCTCCCGGTTCAGCCGGGTCAGGGCGTTGACCTGATCGACGATGCCGGGCCCGGCCGCCAGGGTGTTCCACAGCTCATCGAGGATGAGCAGGAAGCGTTGGCGTTCGATCACCCCGTCGTCGGCGAGCATGTTGGAGGTCCGCACCGTTCCGGTGCCGATCGACCAGCACGCCAACAGCGTGGCCGCCCGCAGGTCGGACTCGGACTGAGAGATCCGGGAGAGGTCGAAGACCATCGGCCGGGAGGCGTCGATCTTGTTGGTGGAGGGGCGGGCGAACATCTGCCCGAACGCCCCGGTCCCGCACAAGGAGTTCAGCGAGGACTCCAGACCCTCCGTAATGGCCTCGTAACGGGCGTCGTCGCCGCGATCCAGGGACACCTCGCGCACCTCGACCGGCTTGTCCTTGAGCACCTGGCGCAGATCCGCCATGACCGGGACCGTGCCGGATACGGTGTGGCGGGCTTCCAGGACGGTGAGGCATCGGTCCAGGATCTGATCCTCGCGCTCGTCCAGTGGCTTCTTGCGCAGAATCGCGATCAGCGACCGGATCAGGTCGAAGCGCCGGGTGTGCAGATCGGCCAGCAGCTCCTCCGCCTTGGCGGCAGAGAGCAGCTTGGCCGCCGCCACGGCGCCGGCGTCGTCGAGCGGGTTGATGTGCCCGACCCCGCGGCCCAGCGGCAGCACGGCCCCGCCGAGGGCTTCGATCATGGCGACGTGTTCGCCCTTGATGTCGCCGAGCACCATCGGCCACACCCCGAAGGCGGCCAGCCCGATGGCCATCCGCCGCAGCAGGGAGGACTTGCCCAGCCCCGGGTTAGCCATGATGAAGGCCGAGGGGTTGGCGATCACCCGCAGCTTCTGGAACCAGGAGATCGGATCACAGCACACCGGCTCCCCGGAGAGCAGGTTGCGCCCCAAAGGGACGCCTTCCAACGGGGAGCCCCCGCCCATGGGGAAGGGGAAGAGCCCGCAGACCTGGTAGTTGGTGCCGCGCATCTCGCGGATCGGGTGCAGCAGCTGCGCCTCACCCAGTCCCCGGCCCTTGTGGCCCCGCGGGCCCGGGCGACGGGTGGAGGAGGCAGTAACCGAGGTGCTGCCGGTGCGCTGGGGCTTAGCGAAGACCTTGCCTAGCTTCGTTCGGGTCAACGCTCGGTCTAGGACGGTGGTTGAGGCGGTACCCCGGCTGGCCGGGAGGACGATCTGCTTACGGGCCTTGGTGCTCATCTACAGGGCGTTCCTCACGGTCGAAGGCAGGGCCAGATGGTCAGGGATCACCACACCGAGGGGCAGGCCGGCGGCGAAGGTGGAGTCCTGGGCGCCGTAGGCCTCCTCCAGGCGGATCCTCGCCGAGGTGCCGAGGTTCTCGATGATGGCTTCGGCCTCGTCCAGCTCGCCCCTTGCGCGGACGGTGGCGGTGACGACGAGCCCGAAGTTCAGCAGCCCGGCCCCGTCGGCTTCCTCGGCGGCGGTGGCCTGGGCCGCGCGGGTTTCGCGGGTGTCCCGGGCCGTCGCCCGGTTGCGGGAGGAGGCGTTGAAGGTGGCGGTGTTGATGTCGTTCTCCACCATCTGCGCCGCCCTCGCCGGGTCGATGGGCCGGTAGAGCAGGGTGACACGCTTGCGCACCAGCTCCGGGTTCGGGGCGATCAGGGCTTGGAGCACGTTGGCCTGGACGGTGGAGCGCGGGGGCACGGACATCGCCCAGGACTTCGACCAACAGTTGTTGTGGTGGTAGCAGTCCCAGAAGGTGTCAGCGGCCTGGGGGCCGACCTCACTCCAGTCCAGCTCCGGGGCCACACCCTGGGCGTGGGCCCGGTCGAAGAGCACCGCTTCGGCCGGGTCGTAGGCCACCCGGATGACCTCGCACAACTGCTGCGCTGTCAATGGGGCGGCCACCCCGGCCCCGGTGTCGTTGAGGGACAGGGTGAGGTTGGGCAGGCGGGCGGCCAGATCATCGGCGACCTCGTCCGGCTTGCGGATGCGTCCGCCGGCCCGCACGGAGGCTTTGAAGGTCACCGCGATGTAGGCCCGGGTGACGGTGGCCCCGGTGGGCAGCATCTGCACGGTCTCGTTGATCACGTCCCGGGCGAAGGCCGGTGCGTTGTCTGCCATGCGGGCTTCGATCTTGCGGGCCAGCCGGTACCCGGAGTCCGGGGCGGTCTCGATCGTCACCGAGGCCGCGGTCAGCCCGGGTTCGTCGGTGAGCATGCCCAGCCAGTGCGCCCAGCGGTCCACCCACCGGTTGATGTGCTCTTGGTCGACCATGCCTCCGCCGTCGGGTTCGGAGGAGAACACCACGGTGTAGTGGTGTTTCTGCGGGACCTCGAGCAAGGCGAAGGGGCGGCCGTAGCCGTCGACGTGCTCGGTGATCGTGGAGCGGGCCGAGATCCCGGGCAGCTTCGTGGTGCCTGACGGCACCCGGGACACCGGCCCGGCCCGGTAGACGTTGGCGCCGGCGTAGACGGCGTTGGCCCACCCGGCCCGGCGGACGATGCGCTCAATGAGGGTGCGTCCGTGCTTGTTCTTGCTTATGGACAGCGCGATCAGGGTCAGAATCACCGCTTCGAAGCCCAGGGCCACCAGCCACATGTTGAGCATCATCAGCAGGATCCCGCCGACCACCCCACCGATCAGCAGCACGGTGCCGGCGGTCGAGAGCCCGGCCAGGCCCTTAGAGGTGGGGGTGCGGAAGTTGCCGTACACCCGCGGACGGTTCTCGGTTTTAGCTTCGGTCTGCGCCATCAGGGCGGCCCTCGTTTCCGGTCTCGTTGGCGATCTGCGCCTTGAACGCACGTGCCTGTTGCTGGACGGCCTTCGCCGCCTGTCTTGGGCCGGTGGGTCCCGTGGGACGGGCCCCGGAGCGTGCCGGTGCTACACCAGCACCGGACCCCGGCGTGGGACGAGCCCCTGTCCCAGCTCCGGCGCGAGGTGCCGCCCCGGTGCCGGGGGCCAGCTTCGCCTCGGTCCCCGCAGCCGACTTCTGCGCACCGTCCTGGCCGGCGGTGCCCGTGGCGGACGCTCCCGCCGCTCCGGTGCTTCCGCCGGTGCTGGAGGTGCCGGCTTTCGCGCTGGACTCGGTGGCCTGGGAGACGGCTTCCCCGGTCTTCTGCACGGCGTTGGCGGCCGCCATGCCCGCCGCCACCGGTGCCGCCGCTGCACCCGCCGCCGCAGCACCAGCGGAGCCCGCCGTGCCCGTGGCACTGGCCCCAGCGGTGCCACTGGCCCCACCTGCAGCCGAGGACGGACCCGCAGGCGCGGAACCCGATCCGCCCTTCAAGGGCGATATGGAGGAGGAAGCGGAGGAAGAGTCAGAGCCGAACCCGCGTCCCGAGCGCGCCAGGTGGGAGGCGCCCTGCGGGATCGCCGCGCCCATCGCCGCGATGCCCAGCGCCCCGCCGCCACCGCCGGAGGAGGACATCGAGCCCAGGACGGGGCTGAGGAATCCGATGAGCACGGGCAGGGCGAACACGGAGGCAACGATCATCATCAGCCCTGCGGCGAACTGGATCAGCCCGCTGCCGGAGTCCTCCCACACCCCGGTGGTGGACATCTTGATCGCCAACCCGTAGATCAGCGCCGCGGCGGGCTTGTAGAAGGCGAAGGCCAGGGTCCAGGCGATGACCTTCTGGAAGAAGTTCTTCCCCGTCTCGGTGTTCAGGAAGGCGGCTGAGAGCGGGAGGATCCCGGCCATCAGGAACAGCATCCCGGTGCGCAGCACCATCAGCATCAGCTGGATGAGGTTCACGATGATCGCCACGACCCCGCCGACGATGATCAGGATGACGTTGCCGCCCAACCACACCGGATCCGCCGCACCGGCGCTGGTGGCGTTGTCCAGGGCCAGCAGCTGGAGCACGTCGGTCTGGAAGTCCTCCCCGATGGCGGAGTCGATAATCTGCACGGCCAGGGCGTCGGTGCCGGCCACCAGGACATTGAGGATCGTCACCCCCGAGGCCGTGACCACGGCCAGGGTGAGCAGATTCTTCAGCAGGTCCCGGGCCGGTTCAGCGCGCTGGGTCCAAGCCATCTGAGCCCCGGCGATCATCACGCTCAGGGCGGCCACGGCCAAGGTGAGGTAGAAGGTCTGGTCCTGGATGAAGCCCACCGACCCGGACAGGTTCCCCGCCCGGGCCGGGACGAGGAATCCGATCAGGCTGGTGGCCCCACCGATCAGCGCCGCCCCGGAGGCCAGCACGGTGGCCGTGTTCACCAAGCCGGCCCCATCACCGCGGCGGGCGTTGGTGGCCAGCACGATGCCCAGGAACAGCACCCCGAACACGCACACACCCAGCCCGATCCAGCTCGCGTAGCTCAGCAGCAGATCGACCTGATCGTTAAACGCTCCCCGGACCGGAGCCTCGGCAACGCCGCTGTTCTCGCTGGTGAGGCTGGCGCTACCCACCGTGGTCCACATGGATCCAAGAGATGCGATCGTCTCGACCACGGCGGAGGTCACACCGTCCGCGATCTGATCCAGCGCATCCCCGGCTGCCCCGGTGAGCGCATCGCTGATTCCTTCCTTCGTGTTGCAGACGAGGTCGAGCCTGCCGCAGCTTTCCTCCTCAGCCATCGTGAGGTCCCCACGTGATGTACCCGTTCAGGTCTGACACCTGGCCGGCAACGGGGCCTGTGTCTCCGTTGTCGCGGAACATGAAGCGCCAATCACCGTCCTGCCAAACCATGTCGGCGCTGCTGGTGATGTACGTCTTCTCTGATCCGTCGTCTGCAGCGGCCACTACTTCAACGCTGGCCTTGTCGCCGGTGTAGGAGAGAAGACGGAAGCCGGCAATCTGCACAGGAGTGGTAGATGCGTCGTTCTCCGCGATGCGCTGTCGGATCTGCCCGATGTTGATGTCCTTGCCCGGGCCGTCCAAAGCCAACGCTTGAGTCGTGTCCAGGAGGAGCTGCGGGTCATTGCTGGAGGCCAACATGTTGGCGACGCTCAGTAACGCCCCTTCGGGAGTGTGGGAGTAGCAGGAGCGCACACCCGTTGACTCATCCACGGTGCCCGGTCCGTGCTCCTCCGAGGACGGCGCGTAGATCGCGCCCAGGGCGGTCCAATCGACGTCCTCGGGGGCCTTCGTGAGCGTGGTGCCGCCGGAGGCGTCCAAACCACACACCGACTCCCCGCCCGCCACCGGTTCGGCGGTGGTGGCTGGCGCCGGGGCGGCTTGGGTGGGCTCTTCTCCGTCGGGCCACAGCCACAGGACCACCCCCAGTACGATCAGCAACGCGACCAGGACCGCTGAGATCAGGAAGCGGGGGGCCTTCCACCAGGTGTTGTTGTCGTCGGTCTCGATCTGGTCTGTCACCTGCTGCTCCTCTGATGCGGGGGGTTGGTCTTGCGAGGGCCAGAGGTCATGCCCCGGAGATGAAGGAGAGGATCGAGGCGCCGCCGGAGATCAGAGCCACGGCCAGGACGATCTTGATGATCCCGGAGACCTCCTCGGTGGTCTCCCCGCGTCGGGCGTCGAAGGCCATCTTTCCGCCGACCACCAACAGGCCCAGCACAGCGATGCCCAGCGCGATCCATTTGCCGACACCGACCATGCGGTTCCAGGTGTCACCGATCCCGGGAGGAGCCAGCGGGTCGGAGTCGGGCAGGGCGGCCGGCAGCGCCTGCACGGTGTCCTGTGCAGCCAGTACGAGGTCGATCATTGGGGGGTCCTCTCAGAAGTTGCTTCATCGGCTGCCTCACCGAGGGCGGTGAGGACTTTTCTCGGTTCCCGGGCCATGGATTCCCAGTCCGTGGCTCCGGTGAGCCGGAGATCTTCGATCCAGGGCACCACCCAGGTGGAGGGCACACCACCGGAGATCACCCGGGTCGCTGCGGCCAGGGACTTCGGGGTGCGCCCCGGGGCGTCAGCCACCAGGACCAGGCCTTGGAGGTCGACATCGGGGTGGGCGCCGGCCGCCCAGTCGCGGGCGGCGAGACGGGCGGCGTCGAGGCCCCGTTTGTTCTGCCGGGCCACGAGGAAGACCGGCGCGGGGGTGTGCTGGGGCTCCTCGTTTGGGCGGGCGGGCCACCGGTGGTGGCAGGCGGTGCCGCCGAGCAGGTCGGCCAGCACAGACTCCCCGGCCCCACCGTGGACACCGAGCCAGAACACGTCATGGGCGGTGGTGAGAAACCGCCCCAGTCGCCCCTCGTCCTGGGAAAGCCCGGTCACGCCTCGCTGGGGACCTGAGGCGCCACGGAAGACCGTGACGGTCTCCTCGGTGACGTCTTCGAAGATCGGGCGGGTCTGCTCCTGGGTGGAGGGCGATACCAACTCAGCCCAACGGTTGTCCATCACACCTCCTCGGTCGCAGGGCCTCCAATAGACTGGACCCTATGTGCATTAGACAACACTGAGAGAGGATTAGCAATGTTAAACAACGCTAGACAACAAACGAGTATGACTGTGTACAGTGCCCAGTATGAGGGCGCAGGTGATCGTCGTGTCTGACGCGCTGGACCGGCTCTTCGAGGGCCTGCCCGAGCGGCTGACCGTCGACCAGCTCGCGCAGGTGCTGGGCCTGGGTGATCGCACCATCACCTACCGCTGGTTGCGCGACGGCATCGTGCCGGCGATCAAGCTCGGCAAGACCTGGCTGATCCTGCGGGACGACATCAAGGAACACCTTCGCTCTCAGTACAACGTCCCCCATTCCACCGACAATGACGGGGCGCACACGAACGAGGAGTAGGGAGAGCACCATGGCTCAGGCACTGGAGCGGCCGGTCTGCACGGCCAGGATCGCCGCCGACGACAGCGTGGAGGTGACGATCGACCGGGTCCCCTACGAGTTCGCCTCGATGCCGGCAGCCATCGCCCACGTCGTCTCTATCGCTGATGACCTGGGGCGACCGGTGAAGCTGACGGCCATCGACCCGGCCTCGGTGACCGAGCCGGAGACGCGACTGATCGTCGCCGCGGACGGATCCGTGACAGCAGACGCCAGTGCCTCGGCCAAGAAACGGCCCTCCCGTGGAGGCTCTTCACGTGTGGTCACAGTCGACGACCTCCTACCGGAGCCTGAGGAGACGACACGCCCAGTGGCGGCCACTGAACCAGCCGCTGACCTGAGCGAACACCAGCCCGCGGAGCCTTCCACCGATGCGGAGACCCCGCAGACGCTTCCCAAGGCCGATGTCCCCCATTCGCGGGACGCATCCGAGCTCTCAGATGCGGACCCACTGCCCGAGACCACCGCGGGCGACACGCCCGCCGCCGACCCGGCGCCCACCAGCTCCACACCGACCCCGATCGTCGCCGAGGCCGGAGATCCCCGCCTGCAGCTGCGCCGGGAGACGACCACGGATCAGCCCGAATCCCCCGCCCGCCACGGCTGGCGCGGATGGTGCAACCAGACCCTCAGACTGTCCCTGGCGGCCTCAGCCGCCGAACGGGCGTCCCGGGCCCGCCGGGTGCGGATCCAGCGGCCGCTGGAGACCCACCGCACCGTGGCGGTGCTCCAGCTCAAGGGTGGGGGCGGGAAGACCACCACGGCCTACCATCTGGCCGCGACCGCCGGGCGGGTGCGTGGGGGCAACATCCTGGCCGGGGAGTTCAACGAGAACCAGGGCACCCTGGCCGAACGCTCCCTGGCCGGCGGCCACGACCGCACCACCCTGGACCTGATCCGCAACCTGGAGACCGTCACCCGCCGCACCGCCGACCTCGTGCGCTACGTGCGCCCCCAGGGCGATGACCGGATCCACGTGCTCGCTTCCCCACCCGAGGGCACCGATCGGACCCGGGTGGACGGACGCTCCGTACGGGCCGCCCATGAGACCCTGCGGTCCCTCTACAGCCTGATCCTGCTCGACACCGGCAACTCCGCCCAGTCCTCCACCTGGCGGGCCGCCGTGGACGTGGCCGACTCCCTGGTGCTGGTGGCCCACAACCGCGAAGACGACGCTCGCCTGCTGGAGGCCACCGTGGCCGCCGTCGCCGCTGAGGGCCACGGGCCGAAGCTGGCCCGGTCCGTGCTGGTGGTCTCCAACACCGCCACCAACAACACCGAACGCCTCACCCGGCTGCGCGAGTACGCCCAAGCGGTCGGGTTGGCCGGGACCGTGGTCATCCCCTTCGACAAGTCCCTCCAGGAAGGACGCGCCTTCCACTACGACGCCCTGCACCCAGCTACTGTGCGGGCTTACGAGGAAGCCACCGCCACCCTGATCGACCAGCTCTGACCCGCAGACCTCCCATCCCCCCAGGAGGCTGTGATGTCGGCTGGATCCCCCCGTGCCCTCGGCGCCGTCGTGGCGCTGCTGTTGGTCTTCGCCATCGGATCGATCGTGGCCCTGGCCGTGCTGGTGGCGACCCTGGCCGAGGACGAAGAACAGGCCTCAGCCGGCTCCTGCACCGTCACCGCCGTCACCACGGGCACCGACAGCGGCCAGCAGCGGGCACCGAACATCCCCAACGGCTGGGCGCCACTGGTCGAGGCCGCCGCCCGGACCGCCGGGCTGCCCGTGAGCGTGGTGGCGGCACAACTGGCCCAGGAATCCGGGTGGAATCCGGACGCCACCAGCCCGGCCGGCGCCCAGGGCATTGCCCAGTTCATGCCCGCCACCTGGGCCACCTACGGCAACGGTGGGGACCCCTTCGACCCTGACGACGCGATTCCCGCCTACGGCCGCTACATGGCCGCCCTCAAGGATCAAGTGCAACCGATCGCCGGTGACGACGCCGGTGAGCTCGTGCGCCTGACCCTGGCCGCCTACAACGCCGGCCCCGGGGCGGTGGAGCAGCACCAAGGGGTGCCGCCGTACCAGGAGACCCGCGACTACATCGACACGATCCTGGACACCGGCCAGTCTCAGTTCTCCGCCCACTGCCAGGCCCCCACCGGGGCCCTGGCCTGGGACGGAGACCTGGGCGAGGGCGAGTGGACCACCCCACTGCCCGGGGGCGTGTTCACCTCCGGCTACGGCGGCCGCGCCCTGGCCGGGGTTCCCGGGTGGGCCAACCAGCACGAGGGCGTGGACATCGCCACCCCCGGGGCCGGCAACGGCCGCGGTGGGGTCGTCGTGGCCCCCACGTCCTTACGGATCACCGGGTTCAACGCCACCGATGGGTGCGTGATCGCCAAGGAGAACGGGGAGGACCCCGACTTCGGTTTCGCCTTTTGCCACCTGCACTCCTGGGACGTGGCCAAAGGCCAGCAGCTCAAACGCGGTGACGTCATCGGCACCGAGGGTAACCGCGGCCGGTTCGGCATGGCCACGCACCTGCACTTCGAGATCTACAAACCTGACGCCCCGGAGACGGTCTTCCCTTACCAGGGGCACAACCTCGACCCCGAGCCCATCCTCAAACAGAAAGGAGCATGGCCGAAATGAGCCGACACCGCCTGATCACCGCCCTCACCCTGTGCCTGCTGCCCCTGACCGCCTGCGGGCCCGAGGGAGCACAGCAGACCAGCGAGCAGACCACCTCCCCCGCCACGGCTACTCCCTCCCCCACCGAGCTCATCCCCGGAGAGGGCACCTTCCCCGATCCGGGCAGCGTGGACCGGGCCGATGTGGAGGCCACCGCCGAAACCGCCGCGCTGATGCTGCACTCCTGGGACACCGCCACCGACCGCACCCAAACCGCCGCCGCGATCCGCGCCAAACCGTTGATGTCCCAAGAGTGGGCCAACCACCAGGTCGAGCCTGAACGCAACGGCAACCAGGCCGCCTGGCTCGAACCAGCCGAACACCAGGCCTACAGCGCGCCCAGCCTCGTGCCGGCTGTCGGTGACGTCTCCCGCGACGTCGCCGCGGACAAAGCCATCCGCGCCTACGACCTCACCTGGCGATGGATCAGCCGCGACGACCACCAGATCGAGGCCACCGGCCAACGCCAAGTCGTCATCTACCTCGAGAAGCACAACGGCCAGTGGGACGTTGTGGGCCATCAATCCCATGACCTGTAGCGATCCGACCGACACACCCACGAACTTCTAGCGCTAGTACAAGCAATGTGAGAGGGTGGGCGTATGACGGAGTACACACCGCCCAAGCTGCTCGGGAAGCGAGTGGCGTTCAGCATGCGCGTCCTGCCCGAGCAGCACCGCCGTGCGGCGGAGAAGGCAGCTGCTCTAGGGCTGTCCCAGGCGGACTACGTCGGCGCTTTGATCGACCGTGACCACGGATTGCCGAATGCGATAGATGATCGGCAGAACGCTGAGGAGCTCCCCATCACCAAAACCGCTTAAACGACTGACGGCCCGCCGTGGAGGGCGGGCCGTCGAAGTCAATCAGCTGTCGTGAGTTTGGCGACCTAGAACAGCTGGTTCAACAGAAACCGGATGAGAACTGCATATGAACCCATTACCAGGGGACCGTTGTGTCCCCTAGTGTACCTGAGGCGCGTCCGCAAGTGGACCCCGCCTTACTCGACATTGCCCTTTTTTGCCCCGAGACCCCGGCCCGCCGGTTTCTGGCGCACCACCGGATCGAGTACTTCCGGTGCGGTCAGACCAAGTCGCAGGCGTTCCCGAACCGTGGGCGGCCTGCTGGTGACTTCGCGTTCATCCAGCTCAACCCGGCCGATTGGTTGAACTTCCTCGTCGTGGACGTCGATGACGAGGGCGCGTTGTTGAACCTGATGCACCCGGCGGTGCCGGAGCCGACCTGGATCATCGAGAACCCGGAGACGGGTCATGCCCAGGCCGGATGGGCGATCGAACCGGTGTACCGGGGCGAGGGTGCTCGGCCGGGCCCGATCCGCTACGCGGAGGCGGTGCAGCGGGCACTGGACCGGCTGGTGGACGGGGACCCGTGCTTCACCCGGTACCTGGTGCGCAACCCGGCCGCTCAGTTCCCGGCCGGGCTCGTGTGGTGGGGCCGCAGAGCCAGCCCATGGTCCCTAGGGGATCTCAAGGCCCACATGGCCGAGTACACCGACCCCTTCCATGACGAGGCCATCGACGGACCCGCCACACCAGCCTGGGACCCGGGCACGCCCCTGCTGGGACAGTCCGGCATCCCGCGAGTCTCTGTCTCGGACACCGCCACGGAGGTGGGGCGCAACACCGCGATCTTCCGCGCCACCCGCCGGTGGCTGTGGGACCAGCGGCAGGCCCGCCACCAGACCCCCAGCGAGGCCGCCTCGATCGCCCACGCTAGGGCGCTCAACGCCCAGATGCCCCACCCTCTGACCGATAGCGAGGTCGCCTGTCTGGCGCGCTCGGCCGTCCGTCAGGTCAACGCCGGCAAAGGCCGCCCCACCTCCACCAGTGGTTCCGATGCTGCACACGAGTATCTAGCGCGGATGGGCCGCCGCGGCGGGAAGGCCCGGACCGAGGCCAAGGCGCGGGCGGCGGCAGACAACGCCGCCCAGGCCCGTCAGGCCCGCACCCGCCGTGTGGGGCAGCTGCGGGCTCTAGCGGTGCAGTTGCGCGCGGCGGGGGCGACCTACCGGGCCATCGCCGAGGCCGTAGGTCGCACCGCCCGCACCGTGATGGCCTGGTTGAAAAACGAGCCCACCACACCCGCCAGCGGCCCCGTCGAGGAGGGTGAAATTCTCCAAGCAACAGGTATTAGCTCCGCTCCCAAGGTGTGCCCTGCCCCCTCCCCTAGCCTGGAAGTGCCCCCCGGACCTGCCAAAGAAGAGGATGCCCCCATGACAAGCGAACCCGCCTACCAGTGGCCCGAAGGCGTCCTGCCTGGAGAACCAGACCCCGACTTCCGGGATCGGCTCCTCCCCGAGCACCGCGGCCTCACTCTCTGGGTACCCCTGGACTACCTGGAGGACTACCCCATCGGCTCCGGCTACTGGTCTTTCACAACCGCCTCCGACTATTGGGAGACAGTCAAGGACGGACCGTTCCACGGCGCTGCGCTGGGTGGGCGAGAACTGCACGTCACTGAAATGGGGGCCCGTGTCGGAGAACTCCACGGACTGCGCTTCCCACACCTGACCGCCGTCTCCTACGAAGTCACTCGAGTCGCTGGTGACTCCCGGTGGTCAGCACGGTTCCCCGGTTACATCGTCCACTGACGCGTCGCGTCCAAGGTCAGTGTCACAGTGCTCTCAGGGACTTCGCTGTCTCCGTTCCTGTTCGACCGCTAGCTGGTCCGGTCAGGAACGTGGCTGAGGGCGGTGTGGGGCGGGAGTGAGGATCACCGCGAGCATCTCCTGCAAGGTAGCGAGGTCATGGTCTTCGGCGGCGGACCGGGACGCAGCGTCGTTGACCGCCCCGGTGATCTGGGTCCAGTCCAACCACCAGCCGGCGCCTACCGCCAGACGATCGAAGAAGAAGCGCTGGGTGCGCCCGTTGCCCTCCCGGAACGGCTGCGCCCCCGAGACCGTCTCGCGCAGATCCACGGTGCGCAGCCGCCCCGCCCAGGGATAGATGTCCTGGAACAGGTGACGGTGAATGACTGGTAGCTCGACTAGATCTCGGGTGGGCGCCGGTGGACGGCGCCACAGCTGCAGGGTGCGGACCGCCACCAGAGTCGGATTTCGCGGCGGCGAGCTCTACGGCGGTGCGTGCGCCGATCAGGTTGGTCAGGATCCCGGTGTGCGGGTTCAGATACGGGTCACGGTGCGGGCCGGGGGCCTCACTCAAGGCCGTAGCGGGCGCGCGTGCACCGAACCAGCTCCTCGACCTCGAGCCCACCTTCGGCGAAACGATCCATCTCAGCACGGGTCGCTGTTGTGGCGTGAAGTCCTTCCATGGCAGCACTGTGCACCACGGAAGCTACCTGCTGTGCCCGGTTCACCTCGAGGGCCGGTCGGAGAATGTGCTGCTGCGCCATGGAACCTCCCCGGTGGTGTGTTGGGCCGTGCTATGCGCTCTAGTCTCCCAAGCGCCCCTGACCAGCACCTGGGGTTATACGCGCCGGGGACGCCAGCTTCGGTTGCGAAACGCACTCTCTGGCCCAGCATCCTTGTCCACCACGACACCCCAAAGGCATGCCTCGTAGAATTAATGGTAGATAGCTATCTAGCTTGCTATATAGCTAGCTGGTTAGCTAGGTAGAAATACAGATAACTAGCCAGGTGGCTTGATGGCCCGCCAGCTTGATAGCTTGCAAGCATGCAAACCCTCATGGTGTACAGCGAATCCGGTGGAGTTACTAAGACCACCACCGCCGTCTCCCTAGCAATGGTTGCCGCCGCCGCGGGACGTCGAGTCGTCCTCGTTGACCTCGACCCCCGCGCGGCCTCCACCAAGTGGTTCGGGGTGCAGCCCTCGGCGGAAGGAATGCACGTTGGGGCAATCCTGGGCGATGAGAACCCCGAAGGCTGGGCCGAAGACCTCGCGGTGCCCAGCGGGTGGCACCCCAACCTCCGGGTGATTCCCTCGGCCCGCAACGTCTCCAACCGTGAGGCGGACCGGGCTGATCATGCGGAGCTGCGGCTGAAGATCTCCCTGACCGGTCTGCAGGCGGATGTGGTGGTCATTGACTGCCCGAACCGGCAGGGTGGGCCGTTGACGCTGTCGGCGTTGAACGCGGCGGACACTGTGGTTTACGCCGCCACCGCCACCAGCGACGGCATCGACGGAGTGGACGGGGCGAGGCGCACGGTCGCCCAGTTCCGCCGGCACCGCCAGCAACTGGGCGCCCCGGACACCCTCACCGAGGCCGGCATCGTCGTCGGTGGGGTGAAGGAAACGATCATGAGCCGGGCGGCGGTGGCCAGCCTGGAGGAGCTGCGGGCCACGGGGTTGTTCTTGGAGCCGTTGATCCCGGATCGGGCCATCGTCCAGGAGGTACGCATTTCGGGGGAGTGGTACGGCCAGTACCGCAAGGGCTCCCGTGTGCTGGATGCCTACACGGCGATCGCGAAGAAGGTGCTGCGATGACCGAGCAGCCCGAGCGCCCCGCCTCACTCCAGCGTCGCCGGCCGCGTCCGGCCCCGGATGAGCACATCGATCCGGTCGACTACACACCCCCACGCGCTACCTCACCCCAGCCCGCGACACCGCAGGTGTCGTCCCCGCCGGTCCAGGCAACCCCGGTGGCGGAGCCGCCGGGGGCTCCGAAGCGCGGCCGCGGCCGGCCCCGCCGGGAACCCACGATCCAGCTGGGGGTGCGGGTGGCCCAAGACGTCTCCGACCTGATTGAGGAGCTCACCGAGCACGACGGCACCGCCCGTGCGGTGATCGAAAACGCGGTGCGCGCCTACGCCCAACAGCTCAACCGATAGAACCGGCCCCCGGTAGGGGAGGGGTGCGGCTGCGGGCGGCTTTCCCCTGGTCGGCGAGGAAGGAACCCGGCTCACCGTTGCTGGTGGGCCGGGTTCTCTTCTTCTGGGGACAGGCGGCGGGATGGGGCAGGTGGTTCCGTGGGTCGTCGAACGACGCAGGTGCCCGCGTACCTTTCGTCAGGAGCCAGGGCCGGCCCCCAGCAGGAGTTGTTGTCGGGCGCCGAAGGGGCGACCAGCGCTGTCCAGGCTGGACGCGGGGCGTCCCGGCGGCGCCGTACCGGACAAGGACCGTCAGCCCGTCACCAACTGCTCAACATGAGGAGAAAGCCACGGTGACGGCTCACATGCTCAAGCCTTGCCCCGAGACGTTCCACTGCGATGTCGCAGCGGTGGCCGGCCAGCACCGGGCCCGCCGTCACGGAACGCCCGGAAGGCCTACTGCTGTCCGGTGGGGGAGTGGGGGGCCTACTGGGCGGCGTAGTAGGCGTCCTTGACGGACTGGTGAATACGGCCGCGGTCGGAGACCTGGTGGCCGTTCTCCTTCGCCCAGGCCCGGATTTTCGCCGTCTCCGGGTTACCACCAGTGGAGGAACGGGGCCCGGTGGTCCGGGTGGACTTGGACTGGGCTCGCCGGCCGGAGGCGGCGTAGGGGCGCAGGGCCTCCCGCAGCTTCTCCGCATTCGCGGTCGAAAGGTCGATCTCGTACTGCCGGCCGTCCAAGCCGAACTGGACGGTCTCCTCAGCAGGACCACCCTCGAGGTCGTCTTCCAAAATGATCTGCACGCTCTGCGCCAACTCAGCACCTTTTCATTGAATTCATCATGGCTTGCACGGAAAAACATACACGATCGAAATGCCGAAACTAAACCCAATCTCCATGGCTTAGCTGTGAACTTACCCAGAGGCGCTATCCGTTAAGGCTTCGAGGGCATCCCTTCATTGAACGAAACTCTCATAAGATGTGTCTACTCGTCCCAAAACATCAAGTTCATGCCCACGCCCAGGACAAATTAGCGCAGGTCTTCCCCGGGGTCTTGGGATACCACGACTGGACACCAAACCGTAGGTCAAGTCAACCCTGTCACTACTTCATGTATCAGACCTACGCGCAGTCACCTTCGGGTAGGTGACAAAGAGGGCGACGATGTTCAGGAAGCGGTGATGGGAAGCGAACGCGACAGTATGTCGAGTCTCTCTTATCCGTGGCGTAGTCGATAGATTGACGACATGCGATATTTCGGAGGGGACCGATGAAGGCTGTCGACTCGCACCTGCTCACTTTGCTGAAGGCTAGCAACCAGTTCATCGTGCCGATCTACCAGCGGCTCTACTCCTGGCAGGAGGCGGAGTGTGCCCAGTTGTGGAACGACATCATCCGGGCAGGGTCGATGCCCAAGCTCGGCTCACACTTCACGGGGTCGATCGTGTACGTCGCGAAGGACCAGGCCACCAATACCTCTGCCGAGCCCGATCTGATCATTGACGGCCAGCAGCGGGTGACAACGGTGACGTTAATCCTGGCGGCGCTGGCTGAACGGCTGGAGAAGTTGCCGAAGGATCAGCAGGAGCCCTGGGATGGTTTCTCGCCGCGGAAGATCCGGAATCGCTACCTGCTCAACGACGACGAGGACGGCGAACGGCAGTTCAAGCTGATCCTGTCCCAGACTGACAAGCAGGCGTTGATCGCGATCCTCCAGGGAGCAGAGCCCGCCAGCGAGGCGGTCACGCGCGTGATTGATAACTACGCCTACTTTAGGCAGAAGCTGGATGATCCCAACCTGGACCTGTGCGTGGTGTGCCGTGGTCTCGACAAGCTTGTCGTCGTCGACGTGAAGCTCGAGCGCGGTGTGGACAACCCGCAACTGGTCTTCGAGGCCATGAATTCCACTGGCAAGAAGCTCTCGCAGGCCGATCTGATTCGCAACTACGTCCTGATGGACTTGCCGCCCAAGCAGCAAGAGAAGCTCTACGCGGCGTATTGGCGTCCGATGGAGCTTGAGTTCGTTGGCGCGGAGGAGAGTCAGTTTGACCAGTTCGTCCGTCACTACCTGACCGTCAAGACGGGCGATATTCCTCGCTTGGACGATATATACGACGCGTTCAAAGAATACGCCGCAGCGTTCACCGACGCGGACGAGAGCATCGAGTCGCTCGTCATCGAGCTGCGTCAGTACGCCCGTCGATACTGCGCGATGGCACTGGGCAAGGAGAAGGACCCGAAGCTGCGACGAGTGTTCAAGGATTTGGACCAGATCAAGGCCGACGTCGTCTACCCGTTCCTGCTGGAGGTCTACACCGACTACGAGCTCGCTACCCTGTCGCGAGAGGACGTGCTGCAGATCGTCGATCTCGTGATCTCCTACATCTTCCGGAGAGCGGTCTGCCGGATTCCGACCAACTCGCTGAACAAGACCTTCGCCGGCTTCAGCTCGGCAGTGCGCAAGGACCGCTACCTCGACAGCGTCAAGGCACATTTCCTGGGCCTCAAAAGCTATCGCCAGTTCCCGACCGACAGCGATTTCCGCTCCAGCCTGACGGCCAACGACCTGTACAACTTCCGCCGGCGTTCGTACTTCCTTCGGAAGTTGGAGAACCACGGTCGCAAGGAGCATGTGACGGTCGAGGACTACACGATCGAACACATCATGCCGCAGAACGAGAACCTTTCATCGGAGTGGCAAGCGGCTCTCGGCGACGACTGGCAGGACGTGCAGGTGAGGTACCTGCACACCCTCGGGAACCTGACACTTACCGGCTACAACTCCGAGTACTCCGACCACCCCTTCACGAAGAAGCGCGACATGGAGGGAGGATTCAAAGACAGTCCCCTGCGACTGAACAAGGGCTTGGGACAACTCGACACCTGGAACGCCGACCAGATCCAGAAGCGAGCCGCGCGGCTGGCCGATGATGCGCTGCAGATTTGGACGATGCCGCAGTTGCCGCCCGAACTTTTCGGGGAGCTGGCAGAGAAGCGAGCCGAATCGGACTTTTCAATCGAGGACCACCCGCACCTGCTGCCACAGCCACGCCGAACGCTGTTCGAGAAGTTCAGCGCAGAAGTGTTGGCTCTGGACCCCGGAATCACCCGGCATTTCCTGAAGCTCTACATCGCCTTCAAGGCCGAGACCAACTTTGTTGATGTCGTTCCCCAGAAGGCCCGGATGAGGCTGAGTCTCAACATCCCCCTGGAAGCGCTCCACGACGAGCGGGCTCTCGCGTGGGACGTCAGTGATAAGGGGCATTGGGGCAACGGCCCGACCGAGGTCGGCCTCGACGAGAACTCCGACCTGGGCTACATCATCGGCTTGGTCCGCCAAGCCTTCGAGTTCCAAATGGGTGACGAATAGCGGAAGGTCGCCGCAACGTTGCCGCTGACCTTCTCCACGTGCTGGATGATGGCCAGCCGGTGGTTAGCTTGACGTTGGCGTGCAAGGTCGTTTCGAGTCCTGGGAATCTTCTTAGGATTGGAAGACCCGAGTGTCAATATCCTTTGTCAGTTTTAGATCTAGACGGTCACCAGACGGGGGTGAAAGCCACTGTCCGATCTTCTCAATTAAGAACTCCTGCCCGTCAGCTCGAGTCAAGGACATTAGGTTGAGAGGCAGTGCTGTCAGCTCGATGTCGTGGCCTCCTAGTTCCGACGAAACCCGCCAAACTGTCGGTTCGCGGTCTTCCGCAACCGGGTAGGTGAGCGACACACGGCTACACCCCAGAACATGTCCAGCGGTTAGCACCTGGTAGGTGTCCGTCGACTTAGGGCGCGTCCCCAGCACCTTGTACTTGGAATCAGTAATGGCGACGGCATTGCCTTCGGCGTCACGGAATACGACATCGGGGACTGTTTCCAACAGACGCCCTGGGCCAGAAACCAGAGTCCCGAACTTGACCGCGTACTTGCTGACGTGTTCGCCGCGCTTACCCGCCGCGCGTCCGCATAGCCAGTAAACGTAGTTTTCGTAGATCGTGTCCGACTTCCATAAGAAGCCGGAGAGCGCGTGCTTACCGCGGGCGTGATGGACTCCTGCACCTTCGAGAAGCAGCAGACCGACTACCTTGGCTGCTTCCAATCCCCGGTGCTGCGTGCCGAGTTCGATCCGCTGTGCATCAAGGAGGTGCGGAGGCTGCCGTCCAACGTGCGACAGCCCCGCTTCGATCTCGCGCAGCGCACGAGCGCGTCCTGGCGCTTTGACGGTGGCGGCGAGACACTCTGCGGACCAGCGCAAGAGCCGGGCCAGGGGCGTATCATCCGTCAGCAAGTCCGTGACGTATGGGATCTCCCAGGGAGTGGTGATCCACTCGCTCAAGCGAGACAGATCTAGCGCCCCGCGGAGCGTGGGGCCGGATGCCTTCTCCGTCAGATAGCCTCGCGGCAGACCGCGGACACCGCCTTTTGCGTAGGAGGCCAGGAACATCTCGGCGAGCAGATCAGGCATCGAGAGCGAATCGGTCTCATTCGCGGTAGTCATCGTGTCCTCGACATGACCTCCTTCGACGACCGAGAGGATCCGCCACAGAACTGTCTGCCAACTTCCCGCTGCAGTGCTCAGGAATTTGGGCGCGATCTCGATGTCAGTCTGTCCGACGCGAATAACGCCAGTGACCGCCTCGGCCCGCAGCTTCACCCGTCCGTTGCCGATGTCTTCGACTCGGATTGGATCATCCCGTAGGTTCAGCGCTCGTTTCCAACGGACGTTGGCCTCGGCAAGAGCTTGCAGGTCTGTTTCGTCGATACTGCGCACCGCTGGTGCGCCGTACTCCTGGAGAACGACGCGCCGCGGTGCATTCAGCGTGTAAGCCACCTGAACGACCGTTTGATGACGTCAGTGTCCAACTCGCTGACCCGCACCGGTGCGAGGGTGCGTGCTGCGGCCGTGCCGGCCTTCGAGGTGCGCCGGGCCCAAGCGAACTCGCCAGTGGTCGGAGGGGTATCGACGTGAAGGAGGTCCATCAGCTGTTCCGGACGTCCCGAGTAACGATCCTCGAGCTGAGGGAACAGCACGTCGTCCCACGTCTTGGCCAAACTCCGCCAGACATCCTGCTGTTCTG
>NZ_SSSF01000013.1:0-49123 GCF_013368965.1 Kocuria salina | reverse complement strand
TGAGAGACCGCGCTCCCGTGGCCGGACAGTTCCGGTGGCCCGTCACCGTCTCCTGGGGGGACCTCCGGCTGCGTCCGCTGGCCCGGGGGGACCGCCGGGAGTGGGACGTCGTGCGCGCCCGCAACCGGGACTGGCTCGACCCGTGGGAGGCCACGAACCCCGCACCCGGCGGGGCCCCGCCCACGTTCGGGCAGTTCGTGCGCACCCTCGACCAGCAGGCCCGGCAGGGCACGGCGCTGCCCTTCCTCATCACGGAGCGGGTCCCGGGGACGGAGCGGTTCGGTCTCGTCGGCCAGCTGACCGTCTCCGGGATCTCGTGGGGGTCGTTCCTGTCCGCGACCCTGGGGTACTGGGTGGACCGGGACCAGGCGGGACGCGGCGTGGCCCCCATGGCGGTGGCCATGGCCACCGACTACTGCTTCCAGGGCCTCGGGCTGCACCGGATCGAGATCAACATCCGGCCGGAGAACACCAAGTCCCTGCGGGTGGTGGAGAAGCTCGGGTTCCGGGACGAGGGGCTGCGCAAGGACTTCCTGCACATCGACGGGCGCTGGACGGACCACCGCAGCTTCGCGCTCACCGCGCCGGAGGCGCCCGAGGGACTCGTCCGCCGGTTCACGGGATCGGACCGCCCCGCCGTGTGGCAGTGACCCGGCCGGGCGTGTCCACAGGGATACCCACAGGCGCGCCCCCGCGGTAGTAGGCTGTTCCTCACGGCCCGAGCCCGGGCCCCGGACACGCCGGCGCAGCGCGCCGGCGTCCCCCGTCCGCTCGATCCGGCGACCACGAAGGCAGGACCGCGACCATGATCTGGGTGAGCAGCTCGGCCGTGCTGGCCGTGGTGTGCGCGCTGTCGCTGTTCTGGGTCGCGCCGCGACTGCAGCGCCGCCGGGAGCTCCCCGTCGAGGCGCCGGCCGAGACGGCCGGCCCCGACGGTCTCCCCGCGCCGATCGAGCAGCCCCCACCCGCGTCCCGCCGACGAAGGAACATCATGGCGACCACCGACACCGTCCCCCGGCCCGCCGACGGCGACCCCGGACGCACCGGCAGAGGGCACCTGCGCATCAGGCGGGACCGCGCCGTGATCCTCCTCGCCGGGTGCGCCGCCCTCCTGGCCGCACTCGTCACCGCCGTGGTCGCACCGTTCTCCGCCGCGGTGAGCTGGCCGTGGCCCGTCTTCCTGCTGCTGCTCGGCGTCGGCTCCGTCCTGTCCCTGCGCTACCTGGCCGTCCAGGACCGGGCCGCCCGCCGTGCGTCGCGCCCCGCGGTCCGGGCGCCGGAGGCGGATGCGGAGCCGCACGCCCCCCGCGAGGACGTCGCCCTGTTCGACAACGAGCACGTCGTGGCGGAGGAGGTCCGCGAGCAGTCGCGCCGGACGGCTGAGGACCTCGACCTGCCCACCCCCGAGGAGCAGCCCCGGATGCCCGCACCCGCCGCCTTCACGGTCGAGGAGCTGCGGGCCGAGGCGCTCCGCGTGGCCCGAGAGTCCGCACCGGCCGCCGCGGCCAGGACGTGGGAGCCGGTGCCCGTGCCGCGTCCGACCTACGCCGAGGCGCCCGTGGTCCAGCGCCCGGAGCCGGAGCCGCTGCCGGTGCCGGAGCAGCCCGCCGCCCGCTCCGCGAGCCTCAAGGACGCCGTGCGCACGGGCGAGGAGCAGGGCCGCGCCGCCCTCGACCTCGACGACGTCCTCAAGCGCCGCCGCGCCTGAGCGCACGCACCAGCCGGCCCGGTCGACCGGGCCGCACGAACCGCCGCGCGCCCCCACCGGGGCGCGCGGCGGTTCGCGTCCCCGGGGGCCGTGCACGGCCCCGGTATCATCGCCGCAACGGCCGGCCGCCGGTTCCGGCGGCCGGTGGCCCCGACCAGGAGGACACCCATGACCGCCGTCGCCCACCGCGAGGTCGAGCGCAAGTACGAGTTCCCGGAGGGCGCCGAGGCCCGGGTGGACTGGAGCACGCTGGAGGGGTGCACCGTCTCGGCCGAGCCCGTGGAGCACCGCATGGAGGCCGTCTACCACGACACCGAGGACATGGCCCTGGGGCGGCGCCTGGTCGCGCTGCGCCGCCGCCGGGGCGGGGCCGACGACGGGTGGCACGTGAAGTTCCAGGGCGCGGACGGACGCCACGAGCTGCAGGTGCCGCTGCTGCGCACCCCGGACCGGATGCCCGCGTCCGTGCGGAACCTCCTCGCCGGGCTGACCGGGGGACAGGAGCTGCGGCCGGTGGCGACCCTCCGCACCGTGCGGCAGGTGCACCGGATCAGCGACAGCACGGGGGCGGCGGTCGCGGAGCTCGCCGTGGACGTCGTGGACGCCGTCGACGAGCGCACGGGAACGGCGCGGTCCTGGTCGGAGTGGGAGGTCGAGCTCCTCGACGGCACGGTGCCCGAGGTGCGCCAGGAACAGATCTTCGCCGCGGTCGAGGCCGTGGTCTTCGCGGCCGGCGGGAAGCCGTCCACCTCCCGGGCGAAGATCGCCCGCGCGCTCGGCGAGGACGACGACGCCCCGGCGGGGCCCGGCCGGAAGCAGGACGAGAAGCAGCCGGAGGGCAGGAGCGGCAAGAAGGCCGGGAGCGGCACGAAGAACAAGAAGAACAAGAAGAACAAGAACAAGGCGGGAAGGAAGGGGAAGCCGGCGGGCGGGCCGGACGTGCTGCGCGCGGTGCTCGGGGAGCTCGCCGAACAGCTGGTGCTCTGGGACTTCAGGGTCCGCCTCGACGTCCCGGACGCGGTGCACCAGATGCGCGTGACTTCCCGTTCCCTGCGCAGCGTGCTGAGGGCGGCCAAGCCGTTCTTCGACGGCGCGGCGGCGGAGGAGCTGGACGCCCGGCTGCGGGAGCTCGCCCGGACGCTGTCCGCGGCCCGGGACGCCGAGGTCACGGCGGAGCTGCTGGCCGGGCGCGTGGAGGCGCTCGAGGGGCGGGTGGGGCCGGCCGCGGCGGAGAGCCTGCGGCAGCGGGCCGAGGAGGAGGCACGGACGGCGGCCGCGAAGGTGCGCCGGCACGTCACGGGCCAGGAGCACCTGCGGCTCCTGGCGGACGTCCAGGACTTCGCCGCCCGTCCGCCGCTGACCGAGGAGTGCACCCGGCTCTCGGGGCGTGAGGTCGCCGACGCAGTGGTGCACCGGGCCCTGCGGAAGGTGGTGCGCGTGGCCGAGGCGGAGCTGGCCGGTGGCCCGGGCGGCGAGGGGCAGCTGGAGCACCTGCACGATGTCCGCAAGGCCGTCAAGCGCGTGCGCTACGTCGACGCCGTCCTCGGCCGGACCGGGCACCGGCCGGGCAAGCAGCTGCGGCGCGCGGCCCGGGACGCGGAGGACTACCAGGACGAGCTGGGCCGGATCATGGACGCCGCGGTGGTGGAGCGGTGGCTCGCGGGCACGGCGGCCGCCCTCGGGCGCTCCGGTGCGGACCGCTACGCCGTGGGGGCGCTGCACGGCGCCGAGGTCCTCCGCCTGCGGGCCGGGACCGACGGCGGGGCGGACGTGGTGGGGGTGCTCCTGTCCCAGCTGCGGGAGGACCTCGCCTGAGCGGCGCTCCGGACGCCACCGCGCGGACGCCTCCCGAGAGGCTCCGGCGGGGCGCGCCACGACCCGCCTGAGCCCTGCCGGAGCCGCCCCGGCCCCGTCTGCACCCGGGGCGGCGGGCGGCCGGGGCCGGCCTGTCCGGTTCCGTCGCAGTAGTCATGCCCGGGTCACGGGGACGGGGGGACGATGGTCGCAGTCGACGGGCCGTTCGCGTTCTCGCGCGTTTCCCGGCCCGGACTCGACTGCCCGGTCGGCCGGTGAGGACGGCCGCCGGGACGGCTTCCAGCACCCGAGGAGTGCGTGATGACCGAGCACACCCAGCCGGACGGGCCGACCCCGTCCGGGATCTCCCTGGTGATGTCCCGCCGCGGACTGCTGACGGCCGGCACCGCCGTGGCCTCCGCTGTCGCCGTCGGGGCCGTTCCGACGGCGGCTGCCGCCGCACCCAGCACCAACGGCGTCATCTACGGGGTCGAGGACGACAAGGACCTGCTGTGGTACCGCCACGAGGGCCGCAGCAACGGCACGCCGCGCTGGGCCAACAACGGCACCGGACGCAAGGTCGGCAGCGGGTGGGACTTCGCCCACGTCTTCGCCGGCGGCGCCGGGGTCCTCTACGGGGTCGAGCACGACGGGGACCTGCTGTGGTACCGCCACGACGGCGCGGCCGACGGCACGGCGCGCTGGGCCAACCGGGGCCGCGGGCGCAAGGTCGGCAGCGGGTGGGACTTCACCCACGTCTTCTCCGGCGACGCCGGGGTCCTCTACGCGGTGCAGGGCAACGGTGACCTGTTCTGGTACCGCCACGAGGGGCGCAGCAACGGCACGCCGCGCTGGGCCAACAACGGACGCGGGCGCAAGATCGGCAACGGGTGGGACTTCGCCCACGTCTTCGCCGGCGGCGACGGGATCATCTACGCGGTGGAGCACGACGGGGACCTGCTGTGGTACCGCCACGAGGGACGCGGCGACGGCACGGCGCGCTGGGCCAACAACGGACGCGGGCGCAAGGTCGGCAGCGGGTGGGACTTCGCCCACGTCTTCGGCGGTGGAGGCGGGATCGTCTACGCGGTCGCGTTCGACGGAGACCTGTTCTGGTACCGCCACGAGGGGCGCAACAACGGCACGCCGCGCTGGGCCAACAACGGCACCGGGCGCAGGATCGGCAACGGGTGGAACTTCGAGCACGTCCTCTACGGGAACTAGCGAGCGGCTCCCGGCCCGCACGACGAAGGCCCCCGTCCGGCGTCCTGCCGAGCGGGGGCCTTCGCCTCCGGTGGAGCTAAGGGGAATCGAACCCCTGACCTTTTCATTGCGAACGAAACGCTCTACCAACTGAGCTATAGCCCCGGAGCAACCGTTCCATCGTATACATCCCGCGCCGGTTTCGCATCTCGGGCGCCCGGCGCGTCCGGGGCGGTTCCCGCCGGTGGTCGGGGAGCAGGGTCGGCAGTGGGTAGATTGACCGGCATGGACGACGCGCCCGGACCCCACGACCCCGCAGCCGACGAGGCCGGCGAGACGGCAGACCTGGCGGTCGCCTTCGTCCCCGGCGTGATGCCCGGCAAGTGGTTCTTCCGGTGGCGGGACCGCAACCCCGGCCGCGTCCTCGCCGAGCGCCCGCTCGAGACGGACGCGTGGGAGGAGGAGCTGGGAGCGGGGCGCGCCCACGCGTGCTTCGTGCGGCTGCCCGCGCACCCGCGCCCCGGGCTCGACGGCCTCGCCACGCTGCGCGAGGAGTACCGGGCGGTGGAGCTCTACGCGGAGCAGCAGGTCGTGGTGCTGCCGCGGGACCACGAGCTGACCCTGCTCGACGAGGTGCCGGTCGCGGAGCTCGTGGACGAGGTGCTGCTGCAGGAGCCGGCGACCCTCCCCGAGCGCCACCGGCTGCGCTCCCCGGAGGCTGTCGCCGCGGACGCGCCGCTGCCCCCGATGCGCCACGCCCGGGACGCCGTCGAGCTCGTCGCCGCGGGCCTGGGGCTGGTCGTCGTGCCCATGTCGCTCGCCCGGCTGCACCACCGCAAGGACCTCGTCCACCGTGTGGTGCCCGATGCCGCCACGGTCCCCGTGGCGCTGGTGTGGCCGCAGGACCTGCCGGAGGAGCAGGAGGAGCTCGTGCAGGACTTCGTGGGCGTCGTCCGCGGCAGGGGGCTCAACAGCTCCCGGGGTGCTGCCGCACCGGCGTCCCCGGCCGCGGAGGACCGGCCGGCCGCCAAGGCGGGTCCGGCACGGGCCCCGTCGTCGCGCCGTGGGGGACAGCCCCCGCAGGGGGCGCGGCGGGCGGGCGCGCCCCGGGGCGGGGCGCGGTCCGGTCGCGGCGGGCCCAAGGGCGGCCGCCGGTCCGGCGGCCGTGGCCGGCGCTGAGGGCGCCTACTGCTGTCCGGGGGACTGCTGCTCGACGGCCACCGTGTAGGACCACAGCTCCGAGGCGGTGCCCACGGGCCGGGGGCGCTCGCCCTCCCCGGCGGGGCCGCCGTGGGACCGGGCGAAGTCCTGCGAGGACCGCCAGGCGTCGTAGGAGTCCTCGTCGGCCCACCGGGTGAGCACGAGCCACTGCGTGCGCCCGTCCGTGGGTCGCAGCAGCTCGAAGCCCTCGAAGCCCGCGACCCCGGCCATGGAGCCGCTGTGGGCGGCGAAGCGCCGGCCCAGCTCGTCGCCGGAGTCGGCCGGGACGGTGATGGCGTTGATCTTGACGATGCTCATGCGTCCGATCCTGGCACATCGCGCCGGACCGACCGGACCTGTCCCGTCTCCGGCGGACCGGGCGCCGCGACCCCGGCCTCGGCCTGCCGGATCACGGTCTGGTTCAGCAGGGGCACGTGCAGGCCCTCGCGGTCGAGCATCTTCTTGATCCGCAGCCGCAGCGCCCGGGCCACGTCCCACTGCTTGAGGGGGACCGTGCGGACGGCCACGCGCACGGTGACGGACTCCCCGGTCACGGCCTCCACGCCCCACACCTCCGGGTCCTCGGTGATGTACTCGCCGACCTTCGGGTCGTCCCGCAGCAGCCCCGCCTCGTGCAGGATCAGCTCCGTGACCAGCTCGATGTTCGTGTCGTAGGGCACCGGCAGGTCCAGCACGCAGCGGGCCCAGCCCTGGGACTGGTTGCCCACGCGCAGGATCTCCCCGTTGCGCACGTGCCACAGGGTGCCGTTGACGTCCCGGACCTGGGTCACGCGCAGCCCCACGGACTCCACGGTCCCGCTCGCCTCGCCGAGGTCGACGACGTCCCCGATGCCGAGCTGGTCCTCGGCGACCATGAAGATCCCGGACAGGTAGTCCTTCACGAGGGACTGCGCCCCGAAGCTCAGGGCCACCCCGGCGATGCCGGCGGAGGCCAGGACCGGGCCGATGTCGTAGTCGAGCTCCGAGATGATCATCACCAGGGCCACGGCCCAGATCACCACCGTCCCCACGGACGAGAGCACCGAGCCGATGGTGTGGGCGCGCTGGGACTGCCGCGCGCCGGCCAGTCCCGCGTCCTCGACCCAGCGCGGCCTGCCCCGCTCCATCCGGCGCACGATCCGTGACCGGGTGCCCTTCGCGATCCCCCCGGTGACCCGGCGGATCAGCAGCCGCACCACGGCGGCCAGGATCGAGGCGCCGAGCAGCACCAGGAGGATCCGCAGCGGCTTGTCGAGCCAGAACTCCCACACCGGGTCCAGGGCCGGCACGGGGGTGGACATCAGGAGGGGGGCAGGGAGGAGCATGGAGGAAGCGTAACCAACGACGTCCGCGACCCGTCAGCCGTCCAGCCGATCCGGAGGTGCGTCGGGCACAATGGTGGTCGCACCCGCCGGGCCCCCGCCCCGCCCCGCCCACCGCCGAGGACCCATGACTGCACCCAGCCCCGCCCCGACCGCCGCCCCCGACCTCACCGCCGCCCCGGACGCGGCCGTCCTGGCCGCCCGGATCACCGGGGCCCAGGACTCCGGCGCCGAGACGCTGGGCGGGGTCGCCGGCTGGGCCGTCGACGTCATGGAGGCCATCGGCGCTCCTGGCGCCGGTCTGCTCGTCGCGCTCGAGAACCTCTTCCCGCCGCTGCCGTCCGAGGTGATCCTCCCGCTGGCCGGGTTCACCGCGAGCCAGGGCAGCTTCTCGCTCGGCGGGGCGATCTTCTGGACGACCCTGGGCTCGGTGGTCGGCGCCGTGGCCCTCTACTGGATCGGTGCCGCGCTCGGCCGCCGCCGGCTGCGGGCGATCGTGGACCGGATGCCCCTGGTCGACCTGCACGACCTCGACCGCACCGAGGCGTGGTTCGAGCGGCACGGGAAGGCCGCCGTCTTCTTCGGGCGCATGATCCCCGTATTCCGGTCGCTGATCTCGGTCCCCGCCGGCATCGAGCGGATGTCGTTCAGCGCGTTCGTCCTGCTCACCACGGCGGGGTCCCTGATCTGGAACACCATCTTCGTGCTCGCCGGGTTCTACCTGGGCGAGAACTGGCACGTCGCCGAGCAGTACGCCGGGATCTTCTCCCGGATCGTGGTCGTCACCGTGGCGGTCCTGATCGCGTGGTGGGTGCTCAAGCGGGTGCTGCGCAACCGCCGGGGCCTGTCCGACTCCGCCCGCCGCGAGCGCGGGCAGCAGTGACCGCGGCGGTCACAGCCACCGTTTGAACCGGAACACGACGTAGAGCACCACGCCCGTCACGATCATCAGCCCCAGCGCCATGGGGTAGCCCCACACCCAGGACAGCTCCGGCATGAACCTGAAGTTCATCCCGTACACGGAGCCGATGATCGAGGGCGCGAACAGGATCGCCGCCCAGGAGGAGATCCGCTTCATCTGCTCGTTCTGCTCGATCGCGGCCTCGTTCTGCCGGGCGGCGAGCTGCGTGGAGTCCAGCATGAGGGCGTTGGTGAGGGACGCCTGGAAGGACTCGACCTTGTTGTTGACGAAGATCAGGTGGTCCAGGACGTCCCGCAGGACGTGCTGGAGCTCCCGGGGCGCGCCGGCCCCGGCGAGCTCCTCGAGGAACTGCCGCAGCTCCAGCTCCAGCGGGGCGACCGCCCGGTGGAACGCGCTGACCTCCCGGGTGAGCTGGTAGATGCGCCGGGAGACGACGCCGTCCCCGGAGCCGGAGTACAGGGCGTCCGAGATCTCGTCGATGTCGTTCTCGAGCCCCTCGACCACCGGGTAGTAGTCGTCCACGGTCTGGTCGAGCACCGCGTAGAGCACGGCCTCCGCGCCGGTCACCAGCAGGGCGGGCTGCGACTCCACCCGGGTCCGGACCCGCCCGACCCGCCCGTGCTCGGACTGCCGGACGGTGATCACGAAGCCGGGTCCCGTGACGATGTGGATCTCCCCGAAGTCGACCGTCACCGTGGCGTCCTGGTAGACGGCGGGGCGCAGCACCGTGAACAGGGTGCTCCCGTAGCGGTCGAGCTTGGGCCGCTGCTCGGCCTGCCGGATGTCCTCCACGGCGAGCTCGTGCAGGCCGAACTGCTCGGCCAGGGAGTCGAGCTCGTCCGCGGAGGGCCGGTACAGGCCGATCCAGACGAGGACGCAGTGCTCCCCGGCCTCGGTGCAGCGGGGGTCCTCGGTCCGCAGCCGGGCGAGCAGCCGGTAGGTCTCCTCGAGCGTGGCGGGGGACGCGATGCGCTGCCCGCCCCGGTAGACGGCGTTGTCGACGATGCTCACGCGCCCATTATCCCCGGGGGCCGATCCACCGGCCCGCCCGCCGCGCGCGCTGTCGGCGCCCCGCCCCGGGCGTTCCTAGAATGGGGGCATGAGTTTCCCCATGGACACCCGGGTGGGTGCCTACGCCGTGATCGTCCAGGACGGGGCGGTGCTGCTCAGCCACTGGAACCCGCGCCACCCCACGCTGCGGGGGGCGTGGAGCCTGCCCGGCGGTGGCATGGAGATCGGGGAGCAGCCCGCGCAGACCGCGCTGCGGGAGGTGCACGAGGAGACCGGCTTCACCGTGGAGCTCGACGAGCTGCTCGGCGTGCACAGCCGCCACATGGACGCCGGCGAGCGGCTGGACGGCCGGGACCGGCCCTTCCACGCCCTGCGCGTGATCTACCGCGCCCACATCACCGGCGGGACGCTCACGTCGGAGCAGGACGGCTCCTCCGACGAGGCCCGCTGGTTCCCCCTGGCGGCGGTGCCGCAGCTGCCCCTGGTCGGCCTCGTGCCCGTGGGCCTCGAGCTGGCCGGGCTCGTGGCCGCGGGCCCCGCGGGACCGGGGGAGGGCCGGTGAGCCGCCGTGGCGCCGCCGCGGGCCTGCTCGCCGTCGCCGCGCTCACCGGGTGCGGCGGCGGGGCCCCGGAGCAGCCGCCGGCCACCGCGGCGTCCCCCGCCGCGGAGCCGGTCCGGATCGCGGCGGGACCCACCGGGCAGACGGCCGTGCTCGCCCACGTCTACGCCGGGCGGCTGCGGGAGGCCGGCTTCGATGCGAGCGTGGTCGACGCCGGGACCGAGCGCGCCGACTACCTCGGGGCCCTCGAGCGGGGGGAGGTGGAGGTCGCCGCGGACTACTCCGGCAACCTCTACCTGCACCTGCGCGGCCGGGCGCCGGTGGGCCCGGCCTCCGCGGCGCCCACGGGCGAGGCGACGCCCACCCCCACGCCGTCCCCGGACGCCGAGGACGGCGGGCTCGCCGAGGACCTCTCCGAGCTGCTGGGACTGGGGGAGGAGCGCGCGGACGACGACGACGTGCTGGCCGGGGTGCAGGACGTGCTGCCCGAGGGCCTGCGGACCCTCGAGCCGGCCCCGGCGGAGAACACGGTGGCGGTCGTCGTGACCCGGCCGACCGCCGTGGAGCACGAGCTCACCAACCTGGAGGACCTGGGCCCGGTGTGCGACGAGCTGGCGCTGGGCACCGACCTCGACTTCGCGGGCCGCTCCTACGGCCCGGAGGGACTGGAGGACGCCTACGAGTGCGTGCCCGGCAGGTTCGTGCCGTTCGGCGACCAGGACGACCTCGTGGACGCACTGCTCGAGGACCGGGTGCAGGCCGCGGCCCTGTTCACGGCCTCGCCCGCCATCGAGGACAACGCCCTCGTGGTCCTGGCCGACCCGCTCAACAACTTCGTCCCGCAGCGGGTGGTCCCCGTGGCGGCCGAGGACCTGCCGGACGCCGCCGCGGACGTCGTCGACGGGGTCTCCGCGCAGATCGGCACCGAGGACCTCGTGCTGATGACCCGGATGACCTCCGCCCGCGACCCGTACACGCCCGAGGAGGCCGCGCGGTACTGGCTCGAGGGCGGCGACGACACCTGATCGGCGCACCGACGGGTGCCCCGGACGGCGTGCACCCCGGGGGTAAGGTGTACCGCATGTCAGTGGTGAAGCAGTCCGACAAGCTCAAGAACGTCCTCTACGACATCCGCGGCCCCGTGCTGGAGCAGGCGGAGCACATGGAGGCGGAGGGCCACCGGATCCTCAAGCTCAACATCGGCAACCCCGCGCCGTTCGGCTTCGAGGCACCCGACGCGATCCTCGTGGACATGATCAAGAACCTGCCCAACGCGCAGGGCTACTCGGACTCCCGCGGCATCTACTCGGCACGCACAGCCGTGGTGCAGTACTACCAGACGCGCGGGATCATGAACCTCGACACCGACGACGTCTACCTGGGCAACGGCGTCTCCGAGCTCATCACCATGACGCTGCAGGCGCTGTGCAACCCGGGCGACGAGATCCTCATCCCGTCCCCCGACTACCCGCTGTGGACGGCGTCGGTGGCCCTGTCCGGCGGCACCCCCGTGCACTACCGGTGCGACGAAGACAACGACTGGAACCCGGACCTCGAGGACCTCGCGGCGAAGATCACCCCCAACACCAAGGGCATCGTGATCATCAACCCGAACAACCCCACCGGCGCGGTCTACTCCCGCGAGGTGCTGCAGACCATCGTGGACCTCGCCGCCGAGCACGAGCTGATCCTGTTCTCGGACGAGATCTACGAGAAGATCACCTACGACGACGCCGAGATGATCAACACCGCGACCCTCACCGGCGAGGACGTGCTGTGCCTGACCTTCTCCGGGCTTTCCAAGGCCTACCGGGTGGCCGGGTACCGCGCCGGGTGGCTGGCGATCACCGGGCCCAACTGGAAGGCCGAGAGCTTCATCGAGGGCATCAAGCTGCTCGCCAACATGCGCATGTGCGCCAACGTCCCGGCCCAGCACGCGATCCAGACCGCGCTCGGCGGCTACCAGTCGATCAACGACCTCATCCTCCCGGGCGGGCGGCTCAAGGCCCAGCGCGACCTCGCCCACCGGCGGCTCAACGAGATCGACGGCGTGTCCTGCCGGCAGGCCGACGGCGCCCTGTACCTGTTCCCCAAGCTCGACGTGGAGAAGTTCAACATCGTCGACGACGAGAAGTTCGCCCTCGACCTGCTCAAGGAGCAGAAGATCCTCGTCAGCCACGGCCGGGCGTTCAACTGGCCGGAGCCCGACCACTTCCGCCTCGTCACCCTGCCGTCCGTGGAGATGCTGGCCACGGCGCTGGACCGGATCGAGGAGTTCCTCGGCAACTACCGCCAGTGACCGGCGGGCCGCGCCCCGCGGCCCGCCCCGCACTCCCAGGAGGTCCCGCATGAGCGCAGCCGACCAGAGCCCCGGCACCGGGTTCGAGCAGGACGTACGGCCTCTGCTGCGCGCCCGGCCGGGCCTGTCCCTGGACGCGGTGGACACCCGCTCCACCCCCGGGTTCCGGGGGAAGAAGCAGCAGGGCACCGCGCTGCGGGCCGCCCGGGACGCCGAGCTGTCCCGGCTGCAGCGCCAGATCTACGCCAACGCCACGGTGGGCGCCCGGCACCGGGTGCTGCTCGTGCTGCAGGGCATGGACACCTCCGGGAAGGGCGGCGTCATCCAGCACGTCCTGGGCGGGCTCAGCCCGCACGGCGTGCACACCCACGGCTTCGGCCGGCCCACCGAGGAGGAGGCCGCCCAGCACTTCCTCCAGCGGGTGCGGCGCCAGCTGCCCCGGCCCGGGGTGATCGGCGCGTTCGACCGGTCCCACTACGAGGACGTGCTGGTGCCCGTGGTGCACGACGTGCTCGACGACCGGCAGCTCGAGCGGCGCTACACCGAGATCCGGCACTTCGAGCAGGAGCTCGCCGACGACGGGGTGGTGGTCATCAAGGTCTTCCTGCACCTGGGCCTGGACGAGCAGCGCGAGAACCTCCTCGCCCGCATGAGCGACTGGACGAAGCAGTGGAAGTTCGATCCCTCGGACCTCGAGGCGCGCAGCCGGTGGGAGACCTACATGGCCGCCTACGAACGGGCCATCGACGCGACCGACGCCGACCACGCGCCCTGGTACGTGGTGCCCACCGACCGGAAGTGGTACGCCCGGGCCGTGGTCCAGGACCTGCTGATCTCCGCGCTCGCGGGCCTGCGGCTCGACTGGCCGGACCCCGGCTACGACGTCGAGGACGCGCGCCGGCGCCTCTCCGAGCTCTGACCCGCGCCACGGCGGGCCGGGCCGGCTCAGCCGCGCCCGGCGCCCTCCTCGCCGTCGCCCCCGTCGGCGTCCGCGCGCCGGCTCCGGGCCGCGTCGAGCCGCTCGCGGGCGCCGTCGAGCCACTGCTCGCAGCGGGTGGCGAGGGCCTCGCCGCGCTCCCAGAGCGCGAGGGACTCCTCGAGGGACGTGCCCCCGGCCTCGAGCCGGGAGACGACCTGCACGAGCTCCTCGCGGGCCTGCTCGTAGCCCAGGCCGGCGATGTCGGACAGGTCGGGTGCTGCGGGGTGGTCGGTGCTCGCCATGGGTGGCGCCTCTCGTTCGGAACGGTCGGGGACGGCGGTGGTGCCGGTGCCCCGGTGGGTCAGGGGGAGCCGGGGTGCTCGCCCGGGCGCCGGGCGGAGACGGTCTCGGTGCGCACGCCGAGCTCGCCCGCGGCCAGGCGCACCCCCAGCAGGTCCCCGGCGCGCACGGCGGCGGCGTCGGTGACCACGGCGCCGGAGGCGTCCAGGACCACGGAGTAGCCGCGCTGCAGGGTCTCCTGGGGGGACAGCGCCCGCACCCGGGCGCGCAGGGAGCGCACGGCGTCCCGCTCCCGCAGGGTCCGGGAGTCCACGGCGGACAGCGCCCGGGTGCGCCACCGGTCCACGTCCTCCTCCCGGAGCAGGATCATGTCCTCCGGCTGGGCCAGGACGGGCCGGGTGCGCACGGCGGTCAGACCGGCGGCCTCCCGGTCCAGGAAGCCTCGCACGGCGCGGTCCAGGCCCGCCCGGGCCCGGGCCACCCCGGCGCGCTCCTCGACGACGTCGGGGACGATCCGCTTGCCGGCGTCCGTGGGGGTCGAGGCCCGCAGGTCGGCCACCCAGTCGAGCAGCGGCTGGTCGTTCTCGTGCCCGATGGCGCTGACCACCGGGGTGCGGGCGGCCGCCACGGCCCGGATCAGGGACTCGTCGCTGAAGGCCAGGAGGTCCTCCAAGGAGCCGCCGCCGCGGGCGATCACGATGACGTCCACCTCGGCCATGGCGTCGAGCTCGCGCAGCGCCTGGGTCACGGCGCGCACCGCGCCGGAGCCCTGGACCGCGACCTCCCGCACCTCGAAGTCCACGGCCGGCCAGCGCAGGGACGCGTTGCGGATGACGTCCTTCTCGGCGTCCGAGTTGCGCCCCGTGACGAGGCCGACCCGGCGGGGGAGCAGGGGCAGGGGCTTCTTCCGGGCGGCGTTGAAGAGCCCCTCCTCGGCGAGGGCGCGCCGCAGCCGCTCGAGCCGCTCCAGCAGGTCGCCCAGGCCCACCGGGCGGATGCCGCGGCCCAGCATGGACAGCCGGCCGGTCTTGGCCCAGAAGTCCGGTTTGAGCTGGGCGACCACCCGCATCCCCTTCTCCAGGGGACGGTCCAGGTGGGCGGTCTCGTTGGCGAAGAGGGTCACGGGCACGGAGATCTCGGCGTCGACGTCCCGCAGGGTCACGTAGGTGACGCGGGCGCGCCGGTTGAGCTCGATGATCTGCCCCTCGACCCACGTGGGCGCGCAGCGGGCGATGTAGGCATGCAGGTTCTCGGAGAGCATCCGCAGCGGCCACGGGTTCTCCGGGGTGGTCCGGTCCGCCCGCTGCGGCAGCTCCCGCTCGCCGCCCGCCGGGGCGTCCTGCTGCGGCTCCAGATACGTCATGCCTCATGCTTACCACCCGACGGGGACACCCGTGCACGCGCTCCGCCCGTGCGTACAGTGGTTCCGTGAGCCTCTCAGCACCCCCCGCCCCCGGACACCGCTTCGCGCCCCGTTCCGCGCCCCGCCCCCGACGACGCGCCACGACCGTCCTGCGCACCGGCCTCGGCACCGTCCTGGGCCTCGCCGCCGCGTCCCTCGTGGCGCTGCTCGTGCCCCTGCACTGGGCCCAGGACACCCTGGTCTCCCGCGACGGCTTCACCCGGGTGGTGGGCACCCTCGCCGAGGACCGGCCGTTCCAGGAGGAGCTGGCCCGCACCGCGGTGGGGCAGGTGGCCGACCGGATCGTGGGGGAGCGGGCCACCGGCGTCGGGTTCCTCGACCGGATGCTCGAGGACGCCGCCCGCCGTGCGGCCGACGTCGCCGCGGACCTCACCGCCGACCCCGCCTACCAGCGCGCGTGGACGGAGGCGCTCACCCGCACCCACGAGGCCAACGTCCCCGTGGACGGCGCGGTGGAGGAGCCGCCGAAGGACCTCGTGCTGGACATCGCCCCCGTCCTCCGGGAGGTCGACGCCGCCGTGCAGCGGGCCGTCGGCGTGGACGTCGGCCTGGCGGAGCGCGAGAGCCGGATCACCGTCCCGGGGTCGAACACCGGGCGCCTGATCGAGGCGGGCACCCGGGTCACCGACCTGGCCGTGCCGCTCACGTGGACCGCCGCGGTGCTCGCCGTGCTCGCGCTGCTCGTGACCCGGCACCGCTTCGCCGTGCTCGCCGTGCTGGGGCTGGGGACCCTGGCCGGACTGGGCGTCGTGTGGCTGCTCGTGGAGCAGGGCGTGCAGCGGGCCTCCGGCATGCTCGGCGGCGACCCCGTGGTCCGGCTCGCCGCCGACCGGGCCGTCCTCCTGCTCACCGACTCCCTCGGCGAGCAGATGGTCACGGCCGCCTGGGCTGCCGGGATCACGGGCGTCGTGGGCCTCGTGGGGGCCATCCTCGTGTCGGGCGGATCACGGCGCGGGCCCCGCCCCACCGCGTAGCATGGAGGCCATGCCGACCACCGTTGCGCTCTCCATGCCCACCGTCCCCCGTTCCCGGCGCTCGCCGGAGGACGTGGCCGCCGCCGCTCCCGTGGCCGGACCGAAGAAGGTCCTGCTCGCGTCCCCCCGCGGCTACTGCGCCGGCGTCGACCGCGCCGTCATCGCCGTGGAGAAGGCGCTCGAGCACTACGGCGCCCCCGTGTACGTGCGCAAGGAGATCGTGCACAACAAGTTCGTGGTGAGCACCCTCGAGGAGCAGGGCGCCGTGTTCGTCGAGGAGACCGACGAGGTCCCCGAGGGGTCCCTGCTGATCTTCTCCGCCCACGGCGTCTCCCCGGCCGTGGTGGAGTCCGCGAAATCCCGCGAGCTGCGCACCATCGACGCCACGTGCCCGCTGGTCACCAAGGTCCACCGCGAGGCCGTGCGCTTCGCGAAGAGCGACTACGACATCCTCCTGATCGGCCACGACGGCCACGAGGAGGTCGAGGGCACCGCCGGCGAGGCCCCCGAGCACATCCAGGTGGTGAACAGCCCCGACGAGGTCGGCCAGGTCGTCGTCCGCGACCCGGAGAAGGTCGTCTGGCTCTCCCAGACCACTCTCAGCGTGGACGAGACCCTGGAGACCGTGCAGAAGCTGCGGGAGCGCTTCCCCTCCCTGCAGGACCCGCCCAGCGACGACATCTGCTACGCCACCTCCAACCGGCAGACCGCGATCAAGAAGATCGCCCCGGACGCTGACCTCGTGATCGTCGTGGGCTCGGCGAACTCCTCGAACTCCGTGCGGCTCAAGGAGGTCGCCCTCGAGTACGGCGCCCGCCGCGCCGAGCGCGTGGACTTCGCGAACCAGGTGGACGAGTCCTGGTTCGAGGGCGTCGCCACCGTGGGCGTCACCAGCGGGGCCTCCGTGCCGGAGGTCCTCGTCAAGGACGTGCTGCGCCTGCTCGCGGACTACGGCTACGGCGAGGTCGAGGAGGTCGTCACCGCCGAGGAGGACGTGCTGTTCTCCCTCCCCAAGGAGCTGCGCGCCCGGCTCACCGCGGCCGGGGACACCTCCCACCGGCTCGGCGGCCGCGGGGCCCGCCCCACCCGCTGAGCCGCGGGCGGACCCGTCCGCTCAGCCCGCCGCGCGCTCGTCGAGCTGCCCCGGCACGCTCCCGCCCGGCTCGGTGCGGCCCGGGCGCTCCGCCGGCTCCGGAAGCTGCACCGCCTCCGGCGCCGGCGGCAGCTGCGCCGCCTCGGTGAACTCCGGCGCCGTGAGCGGGCGCGGCGCCACCACGAGCGGATGCGTGGTGAGCCGATCGTCCTCCGCGAGCGTGGGGTCGAGGTCGTTGATCCGCCGGGCCGTGGGGAACACCCGGGTCTCCACGGAGCCCGTCAGCCGGTTGTAGGTCTCCACCGACTTCTGCAGCGACCGGCCCATGTCGTCGAGGTGCTTGCCGACCGTGCCCAGCCGCTCGTAGAGCTGACGGGAGAGGTCGAAGAGCTCCTTGGCGTTCTCCGTGAGCCCGTTCTGCCGCCACGTGAACGCCACGGCCTTGAGCGAGGCGAGCAGCGAGACCGGCGACACGAGCGCCACGTTGCGGCTCGCGGCGTGGTCCAGGAGGGTCGGGTCCGCGTCCAGGGCCGCGGAGAGCGCCGACTCGGCGGGCAGGAAGCACAGCACCAGTTCGGGGGAGGCGTCCCGCGCCTCCCAGTACTTCTTCGACGCCAGCGCGTCCACGTGCCCGCGCACGGCCTTCGCATGACCGGCCAGCTGCGCCCGGCGCCCGGCGTCGTCCTCGGCGTCCTGGGCCCGCAGGTAGGCGGTCATGGGCGCCTTGGCGTCCAGGACGATGTCGCGGCCCCCCGGCAGGTGCACCACCATGTCCGGGCGGATCGCGCTGCGCTCGCCGTCCGCGGTGGTGCCGTTGGAGGCGACCTGCTCCCGGAAGTCGACGTGCGCCGTCATCCCCGCGGACTCGACCACCCGGCGCAGCTGCACCTCGCCCCACAGGCCGCGCGCGGAGCCCGAGCGCAGCGCGGAGGACAGGGAGGTGGTCGCGGTGCGCAGGTGGTCGCCGACCTCGCGGGTGTGGGCGAGGGCCTGGGTGATGCCCCCGTACTGCTCGGCCCGGTCCCGCTCGAGCGCCGTCACGTGCTCCTCGACCGAGCGCAGCTGGTGGGCCACCGGCGCCAGGGCCCGCAGGACGTTGTTGTCCTGCACGGAGCGGGCGTCGGCGTCCCGCAGCCGGTCCTCGAGCTGGGCCCGCGCCTCGACGGCCGCCGCCCGCTCGGAGGCCAGGTCCACGAGCCGGTCCTGGACGGCGGCGAGCTCGGCCTGCAGCCCGGCCCGCTCCTCCTCCGCCGCCCGAACCTCCCGGGCGGCACGGACCCGCGCCACGGCGGTGCCCAGGAGGGCGCCCACCAGCAGGGCGAGCAGGACAAGGACGACGACGAGGCTGACGGTCATGCCCAGCAGTGTGGCACGCCACCCGGACACCCCACGGCAGCGGCGCTCACCGCCCCGCTCCCCGCCCGTTCCCCGGAGTGTCGCCCGGTCAGCGCCGGACCGTGGTCCGGCGCACGGCCAGCAGCACCACGGCCGCGAAGACCACCGTCCAGAGCCCGGTGTTCAGCAGCAGCGCCCACAGGGGGTCGGACTCCACCGGCGGGCCGCTGGTCGCCACGACGTCGCCCTCCACGAGCGGATAGCGGGCGAGCCCGGCCAGGCCGTAGAGCGGGGTGAAGCGCGCGATGTCGAGCATCACCCCGGTGAGCGGGACGAAGAGGTTGCCGAAGAAGCTGAGCACCACGAGCATCCCGGAGGCCGCCCCCACGGCGGACTCGGAGCGGAACAGCAGCCCGGCGGCCAGGCCGTAGAGGGCGAACACCGAGGAGCCGGCCACGACGATCGCCGCGGTGGCGGGCCAGCGCCAGCCGCCCAGCTCGGCGCCGGTCAGGGCGCCCACGGCGTAGACCACGAGGACGGGCAGCACGGCCATGGCGAGGGCCACGGCCACCTTGGACAGCACGTACCCGTGCCGCGGCGCCGGCGTGAGCCCGATCTGCCGGCCCCAGCCGCGGGCCTGCTCCACGGCGGCGGAGCCGGCGATCGAGGTGGTCGCGGTGACCGCCCCGTAGACCGCCATCGAGATCATGTTGTACCCGCCGGCGTTGCCGTGGCCCACCGGGAGGTCGGAGAAGTCCCCCAGCGCCGTGAACATCACGTAGAGCACGGCGGGCAGGACCACGATGAAGAAGGTGTTCTCGACCATGCGCACGTTGCGGCGCAGGTCGTGGGCGGCGTAGGCGATGCTCATGGTGCTGGTCCTCCGGGACGGGGGAGTAGGGACGGTGCGTCGGGGCGGGGAGTCGGGACGGGGCGAGCGGGGCCGGTCAGTCGGCGGTGAGGCCCAGGAAGGCCTCCTCGAGTCCGGCGTGGGTGATCTCGAGCTCGCTCGCGCCCGTGGTCGTCAGCAGGTGGCGGGCGATGGCGTCCGTGTCGGGGCCCGTGAGCCGCCGGCGTCCGCCGGCGGGCTCCAGCGGGGTCGCCCCCGGGACGACGACGGGTCCGGGCCCCGCCCAGCGGAAGCTGACCACGCGGTGGCCCGCCAGGGCCTGGACCTCGGCGGTGGGGGCATCGGCGACCACCCGCCCGCCCTTGAGCACCACGGTGCGGGCGGCGAACTCCTCGGCCTCGTCGAGGTAGTGGGTGGCGAACACGACCGTCCGGCCGCGCTCCGCCTCGGCGTGCATCGCGGCCCAGAACTCCCGCCGGGCGCCGACGTCCATGCCCGCGGTCGGCTCGTCGAGGACCAGCAGGTCCGGCTCGGGCAGCAGGGCCAGCGCGAAGCGCAGCCGCTGCTGCTCGCCGCCAGAGCACTTGGAGACCTTCCGCCGCGCGAACCCGGCGGCCCCCGCCCGGCCCAGGGCCTCGTCCACGGGCAGCGGGTCCCGGTGCAGGGTCGCGACCATCGCGACCGTCTCGCGCACGGACAGGTCGTCGAGCAGCCCCCCGGTCTGCAGGACCGCGCCGATCCGCCCTGCCCGCACGCTCTCGCGCGGGGTGGCGCCGAGGGTGCGCACGGTGCCGTCGTCGGGGTCGGTGAAGCCCAGGACCATGTCGAGGAGGGTGGTCTTGCCGGCGCCGTTGGGCCCGAGCAGCGCGACGACCTCGCCGCGCTCGATGCGCATGCTCACGCCGTCCACGGCGCGGACGCGCTGCTCGCCGCGCCCGAAGCCCTTGTGGACGCCGGAGACGTCGACGGCCGGGGAACCGTCCGTCGGGTCGGCGGGGCTCGGGTGCGGCGATGTGCGGGAGGCCGGGAAGGACGTCATGCTCCGACTCTGCTCCACCGCGCGCCGTCCCGGAAGCTCCACGGGCCACGACACGCCCACGACCTCGGCCACGGGCCCCGGGGGCGGCACGGCGTGCCGGCCCCGTGCCCGGTAGGATGGTCTCCCGTGGCTCTTACTATCGGAATCGTCGGACTGCCCAACGTCGGCAAGTCCACCCTGTTCAACGCGCTGACCCGCAACACCGTCCTGGCGGCGAACTACCCGTTCGCGACCATCGAGCCGAACATCGGCGTGGTCAACCTGCCGGACCCGCGGCTGGACCGGCTCGCGGAGATCCACGGCTCGGACCGGATCCTGCCCGCGACCGTGTCCTTCGTGGACATCGCCGGCATCGTCAAGGGCGCGTCCGAGGGGGAGGGGCTGGGCAACCAGTTCCTCGCCAACATCCGCGAGGCCCACGCCATCGCCCAGGTGGTGCGCGCGTTCGACGACCCGGACGTCATCCACGTCGACGGCGAGATCGATCCCGCCTCGGACATGGAGACGATCAACACCGAGCTGATCCTCGCCGACCTGCAGACCCTCGAGAACGCTATCCCGCGCCTCGAGAAGCAGGTCAAGATCAAGAAGGCCGACCCCGCCAAGCTCGCCGCCATGCAGCAGGCGCAGACGATCCTGGAGCGCGGGGACACCATCTTCGGGGCGGCCGAGAAGGAGAAGCTCGAGGTCGACCAGCTGCGCGACCTCAGCCTGCTCACCGCCAAGCCTTTCATCTACGTCTTCAACGCCGACGACGGGGTGCTCGGCGACGACGCGAAGCAGCAGGAGCTGCGCGAGCTCGTGGCGCCCGCTGACGCGGTGTTCCTCGACGCGAAGCTCGAGTCCGAGCTCGTGGAGCTCGACGAGGAGGAGGCCAAGGAGATGCTGGAGATGTCCGGGCAGGACGAGGCCGGTCTCGACAAGCTCGCCCGCACGGGTTTCCACACCCTCGGACTGCAGACCTATCTCACCGCCGGCCCCAAGGAGTCGCGCGCCTGGACCATCCCCGTGGGCGCCACCGCCCCGCAGGCCGCCGGGGTCATCCACACCGACTTCGAGCGCGGCTTCATCAAGGCCGAGATCGTCTCCTTCGAGGACCTCGACGCCGCCGGGTCCATGGCCGACGCGAAGGCCGCCGGCAAGGTCCGGATCGAGGGCAAGGACTACGTCATGCGCGACGGCGACGTCGTGGAGTTCCGCTTCAACGTCTGAGCCGGGCGGGTCCTCCGCGCCGGCGCGGGTCATTCCGGCCCGGGGCGCCGGCGGTTCTGCTTGGTCTCGGAGCGGCGGCGTTTTCCTTCGAGACGGCGACGGCGCGAGCCGTGGGTGGGCCGGGTCGCTCGCCGGACCACCGGCGGCACCACGGCGCCGCGCAGGAGTGCGGCGAGACGCTGTCTCGCCGCGGTGCGGTTCTGTCGCTGGGAGCGGTGCTCGGCGGCGCTGACGGTGAGCACGGTGCCCGAGAGCCTGCCGGCGAGCTGATCGAGGGCACGTGCGCGCTGCGCGTCGCTCAGCGCCGTCGTCGTGGCCAGGTCGAGAGAGAGCTGCACCCGGGAGTCCGTGGTGTTGACGCCCTGGCCGCCCGGGCCGGAGGCGTGGGAGAACTGCTCGACCAGTTCACCCGCCGGCACCTTGAGGCCGCGAGGCGCGCCGGGGCCCGGGGGCACGTGCAGATCGTCCACACGACGATTGTCCCGCACCGGCGACGCGACACATTCCGTTCGGTCTCGGTGGGGGATCTTCGGCCGCTCGGGCGGGGTCTGTGGCCGGGTGCTCTCCTCAGGCGCGAGGGCTGCTCGACGCGGCCCGGCACGTCCTGACTACTGCCCCAGGGGCTCACCGGTGATGCTGTCGACGGTGCCGTTCTCGATGCCCTCGCACTGCGACACCCCGGCCGGTGTGGTGGGTTCGTAGTGGATGCAGAAGGCGTCGTAGTAGGGCATCCCGTCCTGCCAGGCCGCGTAGGCCTCGTCGTAGGTGAAGTCCTGGTCCGGCAGCGCCCCGGGCATGGGCGGCGGGGTGGCCCCGGGGGTCGTCGACGGGGTCGGCGATGGGGCTGGCTGCGTCGCCTCCGCGCTGCCGGTGGCCCCGGTCGTCGGGGAGGACGAGGCGCTGGGAGACGCGCCGGGCTCGTCGGGCCCGCCGCTGTCGGGGGTGGTGCACCCGGTGACCAGGGCCAGGGACAGGGCGACCAGTCCCAAGCGCCCGAAGGCCGACTTCTGGCGGACGTTCTGCGGGGGGTTCGGTGACATGGCCGTCTCTCCGGTGGGGGCGGGGGATCCGTTCATCACTTTAGGGAATGCGGAGTGGTCCGCCCGGGTGCGACTCGCACGCAGTGCGGCAGATCATTCCTCCAGGCGCGGAGAAGACCTCCGACCGCGACGTCGAGGCGTTCTCGACGTCGCGGTCGGAGGTCTACGTCGTGCCGGCGGACCGAACCGGGCCCTTACCGCGGGGTCTCGGCGGCGTCCTCCGGCGGTGCCGCCGCCTCGAGGTAGTCCTCGACGTCCACGAGCACCGCGGGGCCGGCCTGCGCCGCCTGCAGCGCAACGGCGAGACTCGCCACGTCGTCGTCGTCCAAGGGCTGGTCGGGCAGGTCCACGGCGTAGCGCGCCTCGCCGTCGACCAGCACGGGCGTGATCTGGGCGGTGCCGCTGGTGAGGTCGACGACGGTCGCGGGGGCGACCACCTCGACGTCCTCGGGGGCCGGGCGGTCGTCGGGGAGTGCGGGGGAGCTCATGGGAACCGTCCTGTCGTTCGGGGTGCTGTCAGGCTACTGCCTGTTGCCGCCCGCACAATGGGCCGACCCGTTACTGACGTCATGAGACACCAGCCGGCGACCGACGGCGACCGCCGAGGCGGCGGCGGGGGTCAGCGCAGGGCGCGCTTGATGTCGGCGCGCTCCTTCTCGAGCTTGCGCACCCGGTGGCCCAGCTTGAAGAGCCGGACGGAGCCGACGAGACCCATGATGAGGGCGCCGGCGACCGCCGCGAGCAGCATGGCGACGCCGAGGGGGAGGCTGAACTGCCAGCCCAGGTAGTTGAAGTCCGCCGGGACGTTGTTCTGCAGGATGAAGACCAGCAGCAGGATCAGGATCAGCAGGCCGAGGATCAGGGCCGTCCACGCGGCGCCCGAGACGCCCTGCTTCTGGTGACCGTCCAGGGCGGGGTCCGTGGCCGTCTGCGGCCGGACGGCCGGCTCCCGGCCGGGCGCCGGCCGGTCCGCGGCGAACGCGTCCGCGGCGGGGGGCCGCGGCTCGTCCCCGGGGGCGGGATCGGGCCGGAGCGGGTCGGAGGATGCTGGGGTGGGGGCCATGACGGTTCTCTCCCTGGTCGCGGACGGGTCGCGGTGACCCTGTGCTTCTCACGGTAGTCCCGGTCGGTGCGCCGTTGAAGTCCCGCCGGTGCTCAGCGGGTCGTGCGTGTCCGCCGGAGGAAGCGGCGCACCTCGGCGGTGACCAGCGCGCGCGTGTCCTCCTGGCTCACGGGCCCGGACCGGCGGACCGCCAGGGCGTGGTCGGCGCCCTCCACCGGGACGACGTCGACGGCCGGCGCGCCGTCCGCGGCGGCCGCGACCTCGTCCGCGGAGCCGAAGGCATCCCGCGTGCCCTGCAGCACGAGCACGGGGACCGTGGGCCGCAGCAGCTCCTCGGCGCGCGAGCGCTCCGGGCGTCCCGGCGGGTGCAGGGGGAAGGCCAGGCAGACGACGGCGGACGCGCCCACGTCGGCGGCCGTCCGGCACGCCACCCTGGCCCCGGCGCTGCGGCCCCCGATGACCAGGGGCAGTCCGTCCGCCATGCCGGTCACGGCCGGCGCGGCGGCCAGCCACCCGGTGTCGAGGGCGGCCGGACGGGGAGCGACCCTCCGGCCGGCGAGCACCCACGGCTGCTCGTGGCGCACGACCGTGACGCCGTGGAGGGGGAGCTCGTCGGCGAGGGCGGTGAGGTCCGGGGCGCCGGCGCCCCCGCCCGCGCCGTGCCCGAGCCACAGCAGCGCGGTGGGGTGCTCGGCGGGGGAGACGAGCAGGCGTCCCGGCCCGCTCTCGGTGGGCACGGTGAGCTCGGTCGGTCGGGGCATGGCCACCACGGTAGCCCGGCGGGCGCCCGCGGCCGGCCCGTGGTGCCCGGCGGCGGGGGCGCGGCCTAGCATGTGGTCATGGCCTCCCCGAACGCGACCGGCGGCGCCCGGCCGAGCCGGGCGGACCTCGAGGCCGCCCGGGGCGCGACCCTGCCCGACCTGCTCGGCCCGGAGGTGCGGCTGCTGATCTGCGGCATCAACCCGAGCCTGTGGGCCGCGGCCACGCAGGCGCACTTCGCCCGGCCCGGCAACCGTTTCTGGCCGGCCCTGCACGACGCCGGGCTCACCGGCCGGCTCGTGGACTGCGCGGCCGGGATGAGCGCGGAGGACCGGGAGCACGTCCTGGGCCGGGGGCTCGGCATCACGAACCTGGTGCGCCGGGCCACGGCCCGGGCCGACGAGCTGGACCCCTCCGAGTTCGTCGCCGGCCGCGAGCGGCTGGCCGAGCTCGTCGGGCTGCTGCGCCCCGCCGTCGTCGCGGTCGCCGGGGTCACCGCCTACCGGCACGCTTTCGCGGACCCGGGAGCCCGGCTCGGGCGCCAGGACCGGGAACTGGCCGGGGCGCAGCTGTGGGCGCTGCCGAGCCCGAGCGGGCTCAACGCCCACGCGTCCCGGGCGAGCCTGGCCGCCGCGTTCGCCGAGGCCGGGCGGGCGGCGGGCCTCCCCGTCGCCCCGACACCGCCGTGACCCGGTCACGGGCGCCGCGTCCGCGTCCGCGTCAGACGAACAGCAGCAGGCTCACGGCCATGACCGCCATCCCGGCGACCAGCCCGTAGACGGACAGGTGGTGCTCGCCGTACTCCTGGGCCGTGGGCAGCAGCTTGTCCAGGGAGATGAAGACCATGATCCCGGCCACGCCCGCGAACACGACGCCGAAGAGCACGTCGTCGAGGAACGGCAGCAGGACGAGGTACCCGAGCACCCCGCCGACCGGCTCCGCCAGGCCGGAGAGGAACGCCCAGCGGAAGGCCTTCCGGCGGCTGCCCGAGGCGTGGTAGATCGGCACCGCCACCGAGATCCCCTCGGGGACGTTGTGCAGCGCGATGGCCACGACCACCGGGATCGCCACGGACGGTTCCTGCATGGCCGCCACGAAGGTCGCGAAGCCCTCGGGGAAGTTGTGGATCGCGATCGCCGCCGCGGTCATCGTCCCCATCCGCATGAGCCGGCGCTGCCGTCCGGCGTCGTCGTGCGGGTACTCGTGCGGGTTCACGCGGGAGGGCACCAGCCGGTCGATCACCGCGATCAGGACGATCCCCGCGAAGAACCCGCCCGCGGTGGCCCACGCCCCGGCGCGCCCCCCGAGCTCCGCGACCAGGGCCACCTGGGCCTTGACGAAGATCTCGATCATGGACACGTAGATCATCACGCCGGCCGAGAAGCCGAGGCTCACCGCGAGGAACTTGGCGTCGGTGCGCCTGGTGACCAGGGCCAGGAAGGCCCCCGCCCCGGTGGCCAGTCCCGCGAACAGGGTCAGGCCGAAGGCGAACAGCAGCTCGTTCACGGGCGGGTGGACTCCGTTCCGGCCGGGGGATGGGCGCTCGCAGTCTAACGAACACGGGCGGGGCGGACGGCCGCCCGGTGGGCGAAGATGGTCCGGTGACCTGCGCGGAGGACGGACCCATGACCGACGACGGCGCGGCCCGGCTCCGGGCCGGGCTCGCGGAGCGCTACCTGGCCGCGTGGCAGCTGGCCCCCGACGGGCGGTCCCGCGACGACGACGGCGCCCTGGCGCTGCCGGTGCGCACCCGGGCGGGGGAACCGGCGCTGCTGCGGATCGGCCCGCCGGGTGCCCGGGCCGAGCACGAGCACCTGGCGCTGCGGCTGTGGGGCGGGCGCGGCGCCGTGCGGCTGCTCCGAGCGGAGCCCGCGGACCGGGCGCTGCTGCTCGAGCGCACCGGCGAGCAAGACCTGCGGGACCTGCCGGACCTGGAGGCCTGCCGGGTGCTGGGCGAGCTGACCCGCACCCTGGCCCGCCCGCCCCGGCCCCCGTTCCCGCCGCTGTCCGCCGCGGCCCGGGGCTGGCGGGAGGACCTGGCCGGGGCCGCCGAGCTGGACGCCCGGTTCCCGCGGCGCTTCCGGCGGCAGGCGGTCGCGAACCTGGACCGGCTGCTGCGCGACGAGCTGGACACCGCCCTCGTGCATCAGGACCTGCACCCGGGGGCCGTGCGCGCCGCGCGGCGCGCCCCGTGGCTGGCCACCGGGGCGGACCCGGTGCTCGGCACCGTGGAGTTCGCCCTGGTGGCGGCCCTGTGGCCCCGCACCGAGGCCGCCGGCCACGGCGGGGCCCTGGCCGCGGCGCTCGAGGACCGGATCGAGGCGCTGTCCCTCGCGGCCGGCGCCGACGCCGAGCGCCTGCGCGCGTGGGCGCTCGTGCGGTTCGCCCTCGCCGCCCGGGAGGAGGCGGACCGGCCCACCGGCGCCCCGCACCGCGCGATCAGCAGGCTGGTGCAGCTGTGCAAGGCCGTGCAGAAAGGCGGCTGATCCCCCGGCCGCGCTCCCGGCTGTGATCCAGGTCACGGGATAGACTCCAGCACGTTTCCCGAGCACCCCCTGCTCGATCCCATCAACCCCACTGGAGACACCGTGAAACGTCGTCCATCCACCGTCCTGGCCGGTCTGCTGTCCGCCACCGCGGTTGGCGCCGCCCCGGTCGCCGTCGGCCTCGCCGCCGCCGCACCGGCCGCCGCCGCGCCCCCCGCCGTGACCCTCGTCGGCAGCCTGCAGGACGAGCTCGGCTGCTCCGCCGACTGGCAGCCGTCCTGCGCCGAGACCGTCCTCGCCCCCGTCGGCGGGGGCACCTACGAGGGGACCTTCGAGGTCCCCGCCGGCACCTGGGAATACAAGGTCGCCCTCGACGGCGGGTGGGACGAGTCCCACCCCGCCGAGAACCTGCCGCTCGTGCTCGAGGGCCCCGCCACCGTGGTGTTCAGCTTCGACGACACCACCGACGCGGTCTCCGTGCGCCCGGCCGCGGTGGGCGGCGAGGAGGTCACCGAGCAGGACCGGGCGCTGGCCGGCGACAGCCTGCGCGCCCCGGTCACCTCCGAGCAGTTCTACTTCGTGATGGCCGACCGCTTCGCCAACGGCGACCCTTCCAACGACACCGGCGGGCTCGAGGGGGACCGGCTCGAGCACGGCTTCGACCCCACGGACAAGGCGTTCTACCACGGCGGCGACCTGCAGGGCATCCAGGAGAAGCTGGACTACATCGAGGGCCTGGGCACCACCGCCATCTGGCTGACCCCCTCCTTCAAGAACCGCCCGGTGCAGGGGGAGGAGGGCGCGGAGAGCGCCGGCTACCACGGCTACTGGATCACCGACTTCACCCAGATCGACCCGCACCTGGGCAGCAACGAGGACATGCAGCAGCTCGTCGACGCCGCCCACGCCCGCGGGATGAAGGTCTACTTCGACATCATCACCAACCACACCGCGGACGTCATCGACTACGCCGAGGGCACCACCGACTACGTCACCAAGGCCGAGGAGCCCTACCGCGACGCCGCCGGGGAGCCCTTCGACGACGCCCGCTACGCGGGCTCCCCGGAGTTCCCCGCGACCGACCCCGCGACGTCGTTCCCCTACAACCCGACCTTCCGCTCGCCGGAGGACGCCGGCGTCAAGGTCCCCGAGTGGCTCAACGACCCGAACCTGTACCACAACCGCGGGGACTCCACCTGGTCCGGGGAGTCCGTCACCTACGGCGACTTCGTCGGCCTGGACGACCTGTTCACCGAGCGCCGCGAGGTGGTCGACGGGATGGTGGACATCTACTCCGCCTGGGCGGAGATGGGCATCGACGGCTTCCGCATCGACACCGTCAAGCACGTCAACCTCGAGTTCTGGCAGGAGTTCAGCCCCCGGGTGCTCGAGGCGGCCCGGGCGCGCAACGAGGACTTCTTCATGTTCGGCGAGGTCTACGACGCCGACCCGGCGTACCTGTCCTCCTTCACCACGGACGGCCGGCTGCAGGCCGTGATCGACTTCGGCTTCCAGGCCCGGTCCCTCGAGTTCGCCAAGGGCGGCGCGACCACGTCCCTGCGGGACTTCTACGCCGCCGACGACCACTACACCGACACCGACTCGAACGCCTACCAGCTGCCCACGTTCACGGGCAACCACGACATGGGCCGCGCCTCCTGGCTGCTGTTCGACGCCGGTTTCCGGGACGAGGAGCTGCGGCGGCGCGTGGAGCTGTCCAACGAGCTGATGTTCCTGACCCGCGGCCAGCCGGTGGTCTACTACGGCGACGAGCAGGGCTTCGTCGGCTCCGGCGGGGACCAGCTGGCCCGCCAGGACATGTTCGCCACCCAGGTCCCGCAGTACCTGCAGGAGCCCATGATCGCGGCCGAGCCCGGTGCGGCCGACCGCTACGGCACCGACCACCCGCTCTACGAGCAGATCGCCGAGCTCTCCGCGCTGCGGGCGGCCCACCCGGCGCTCGCCGACGGCGCGCAGCTGCACCGGTACTCCTCCGACCAGGACGGGGTCTACGCGTTCAGCCGGATCGACGCGGACGAGCGGCGCGAGTACGTGGTGGTCACCAACAACTCCGAGCAGACCCGGACCGTCACCGTTCCGACGTCATCGGACAACACCCAGTTCACCGCCCTCTACGGGACGGACGGCAAGGATAAGCGCAAGTCCGGCAAGGACGCCCGGCTCGACGTCGAGGTCGCCCCGCTGTCGACCGTCGTGTACCGGGCCGGGCGGGCCCTCGACCCCGAGCAGGAGGCCCCGCAGGTGCGCCTGCAGGCCCCCGACCTCGGGGCCGACGGCCGGACCGAGCTGCGGGCGGACGTCCCCGGCCGCGGCTTCGCCCAGGTCAGCTTCGCCGTGCGTCCGGCCGGGACGCAGGAGTGGACGGCGCTGGGCACGGACGACAACGCCCCGTACCGGGTCTTTCCCGACACCGCCGACGTGGCCGACGGGACCCTGCTCGAGTACCGGGCCGTGCTGAAGGACTCCTCCGGCAACCTCTCCGCCTCCTCGGCCTGGGCCGTGGCCGGTGCGGGGGGCGCCCCCGCGGACGGCGGGGGCACGGGCCCGGTAGTGGGCGAGGTGCAGCAGCCGGACGCGGTCTCCGTGCCCGGCACGCACAACACCGAGATGGGCTGCGACGCCGACTGGGCGCCCGCCTGCGAGCAGGCGCAGCTGCGCCTCGACCCCCAGGACGGGATCTGGAAGGGCACCTTCGACCTCCCGGCCGGGGGACACTCCTACAAGGTCGCCGTCGACCGCGCCTGGGACGAGAACTACGGCGCCGGCGGCGCGCTCGCCGGGGCCAACATCGGCTACGACGCCCCGGGCGGACCGGTGACGTTCTACTACGACCCGGCCACGCACTGGGCGACCACCGACGCCGACGGGCCCCTGCTCACGGCCTCCGGCACGTTCCAGGACGAGCTCGGCTGCGCCGCCGACCGCACCCCGGACTGCCTGCGCCCCTGGCTGCAGGACCCGGACGGGGACGGCACCCACGCGTGGTCCACGACCCTGATCCCGGCGGGGGAGTACACCTTCCGCGTGGTGGAGGACCTCGGCGCCGGCGCGGCGTACGGGCAGGACGGGGCGGTGGACGGCGCCGAGGTGAGCCTGACGGTCCCCGAGGACGGGATGGTGGCCACCATCGAGTACGACGCCGCCACCCACGAGATCCGCACCCGGACGGGCGCGGCCGAGCAGCCCGCCGCCGGCCCCGACCTGGGCACGGCCCGGGCCGCGTGGGTCGGGGCGGACCTGCTGGCGGTCCCGGCGGGCACGGTCCCGGCCGGCACGGACCCGGCCCTGCTGGACTGGTCCCTCACCTGGGGCCCGGACGGCGCCCTGGCCCTCGACGCCGAGACCGTCACCGGCGGGCGCAGCGTGCCGGTGACCGTCGCGGAGCTGCCGGCCGGCGTCGTCGCCGAGCACCCCGAGCTGGCGGGTGGGACCGCCCTGCGGGTGGACCGGCGCACCGCCCGGCAGGCCGGGGAGATCCTGGCCGGCCAGGCCGTGGTCTCCGCCACCGACGGCACGGGCCGGATCGTGGCCGCCACCGGCGTCACCGACGCCCGGTAGCACCGCACCGGCCCGGGCACCGGGCAGACGGAGAGGCCCCCGGAACCGCGGTTCCGGGGGCCTCTCCGTGCGCCGGGGCCGGCGGGCGCTCAGCCCTTCACGCCACCGGCCAGCAGCCCGCGGACGAAGTAGCGCTGCAGGGCCAGGAACACGATCATCGGCACGACCATGGACACGAAGGCCCCGGCGGAGAGCAGGTGCCACTCCGAGCCGCGCGTGCCGGCCAGCTCCCCGAGCCGCACCGTCAGGGGCGCCACGTTGAGGTTGGAGCCGAAGGTCAGGCCCACGAGCAGGTCGTTCCACACCCACAGGAACTGGAAGATCGCGAAGGACGCGATCGCCGGGACCAGCAGGGGCAGCAGCACCCGGAAGAAGATGGTCACGTGCCCGGCGCCGTCCATCCGCGCGGCCTCGATGAGGGTCCGGGGGATGTCCATCATGAAGTTGTGCAGCAGGAAGATCGCCAGCGGCAGGGCGAAGATCGTGTGCGAGAGCCACACCGCCCAGAAGGACCCGGACAGGCCCCACTGGTTGTACTGGGTCAGCAGCGGGATCAGGGTGATCTGGATCGGCACGATCTGCAGGGCGAACACGGCCACGAACAGCCAGGAGCGGCCGCGGAAGTCGATCCACGCGAACGCGTAGGCGGCCAGCAGCGCCAGCGTGATCGGGATGACCACCGCGGGCACCGTGATCACCACGGAGTTGACGAAGAACGCCGCGAAGCTCGAGGTCGCGGACCCGGTGATGACCTCCTCGTAGTTGGCCAGGGTCACGGACGGGTCCGCGAAGAACGTCCACCAGCCAGAGCGGCGGATGTCCAGCTCCGGGCGGAAGGAGGTGATCAGCAGGCCCAGCGTGGGGGTCGTCCACAGCACCGCGATGAGGACCGCGGCGAGGGAGGCCCACGGCGAGCTGAGCTTCGTCCTCGCCCGTGCGGCCCGCTCCCCGAGGCCGCGGCGCCGCCCCGGGGCCACGGTGGTCCCGGCGGGACCGCTGCGCTCCGGGCGGCCGTCCTCGACGAGGTCCTCGGGCGAGGCGGGCGGGATGTTGGCGGCGGTGGTCATCGCTGCTCCTCGGAAAGCTTCATCTGCCGGATGTTGTAGAGCACGATCGGGATGACCAGCACGAACAGCGCCACGGCCAGCGCCGCGCCGATGCCCGGCTGCCCGAGCGGGAAGCTCTGCGTGTAGAACTCGTTGGCCACGATCGAGGTGCCGAAGTTGCCGCCGGTCATGGTGCGGACGATGTCGAAGACCTTCAGGGTGCCCATCGCGATCGTGGTGATCACCACGACGATCGCCGGGCGGATCGAGGGCACGGTGACGGAGGCAAACATGCGCCAGGCCCCGGCGCCGTCGAGCCGCGCGGCCTCCATGATGTCGTCCGGGATGGCCTTGATGGCCGCCGAGAGCACGGTCATCGCGAAGCCGGTCTGGATCCAGATCATCACGGCGATCAGGAAGAAGGTGTTCCAGGGCGGGTCCAGCAGGAACTGCTGGGGCGGCACGCCCAGCCACACCAGCAGCTGGTTGAGCAGGCCCGTCTGCCGGACGCCGGGCTGGTCCGGCTTGAACTCGTAGACGAACTTCCAGATGATCGACGCGCCCACCAGCGAGATCGCCATGGGCAGGAAGATCAGCGTCTTGGCGAGCTTCTCGAAGCGGGTCCGGTCCACGAGCACCGCGTACACCAGCCCCACGGCCGTGGCCACGGTGGGCACGAGCAGCACCCACAGGGCGGTGTTGAGCAGGACGACCTGGAACCCGTCCTCGGTCAGGATGGTGCGGTAGTTGTCCAGCCCCACCCAGGTCTGCCGGTCCCGGGCCTGGAAGGAGCCGAGCACGGTGCGGGCGGCCGGGTACAGCAGCCCGAAGACCAGCAGGGCCACGGCGGGGCCGAGGAAGCCCACCAGGGGCACCCAGCGGGGCAGGGAGGGCCGGTCGACGAGCCACAGCACGGCGGCCGTGACCCCCACGAACAGCAGGATCGCCACGCACATGACGATCAGTTTCTCCGCCGTCGTGTCGGCGTTCAGCAAAAGGTCCACGAAGAGCTCCTCAGGGCTCGGTTCCGGCGGCCGTCGTCGGCGCCGCGGGTCCGTCCGGCGGCACGGGGCGGGCGGGCCGGGTCGCGGGGACCCGGCCCGCCCGCCGGTGCGTCACGGACGGCCTGCGGTCACTCGGACGGCCAGCTCTTCTCGATGTCGGCCAGGACGGTCTCGCTGTCCTCGCCGAGGGAGATCCAGTCGGTCATGCCGTTCCAGAAGGACCCGGCGCCGACCGCCGCAGGCATGAGGTCCGAGCCGTCGAAGCGGAACACCGCGTTCTCGTCGGTCAGCTGCTCGTAGGCCAGCTTGTCGATCGGGGACTTCAGGTTCTCCGGGTCCAGGCCGGAGTTGGCGGAGATCCAGCCGAACTCGGTGGCCTGGGCCTTGGCGTTGGACCACTCCGGGCTGGTCAGGTAGGCCTGGAAGGCCTGGACCTCGGGCCGGTCGGCGAAGGCGACGGTGAACTCGCCGCCGCCCAGGATCGGCTTCTCGTCCTCGGACTTGCCGGGCAGGTAGAACGCGAAGACGTCGCCGTCCTCGGCCACGTTGGTGCCCTCGGGCCAGTTGGCCTGGTAGAAGGACGCCTGGCGGTGCATCCAGCAGGACCCGTCGAGGATCGGCAGGCCGGCGTCGCCGAAGGCCGTGGTGGCGATGGAGCGCACGTCGCCCAGGCCGCCGTTGACCATCTTGTCGTCCTTGAGGATCGCCCCGGCCGCGTCCAGGGCTTCGACGACCTGCGGGTCGTCGAAGGGGATCTCGTGGTTGACCCACTGGTCGTAGGCCTCGGGCCCGGCGGTGCGCAGCATGGTGTCCTCGAGCCAGTCGGTGGCCGGCCAGCCGGTGGCGTCGCCGGACTCGATGCCCGCGCACCACGGCTTGGCCCCGGTCCCGGCGATCGTGTCCGAGAGCTCCATGAGCTCGTCCCAGGTCTGGGGCACCTCGTAGCCGGCCTCCTCGAACATGGAGGGCGAGTACCAGACGAAGGACTTGGCGTTCGCCCCGAGGGGGGTGCCGTAGAAGGTGCCGTCGACCGTGCCGTACTCCTTCCAGGAGGGATCGTAGTACTCGTCGACGTTGGCCGCGGCGTCCTCGCCGACCGGCTGGATGACGTCCGGGTGGTCCTCGGCGATGGTCCGGATCAGGCCCGGCTGCGGGACGAACGCGACGTCGGGCGCGCTGCCGGACTGCAGGCGCACGAGCAGCTGCGCCTCGAACTCGCGGGAGCCCTCGTAGACGATGTCCGCGCCGGTGCACTCCTCGAACGGCGCGTAGGAGTCGATGTGGGACTGGTCCTCGGGCGCCACGATCGAGGTGTAGACGCTCACGCTCTTGCCGCTGAGGTCGCCGTACTGCTCGAACGCGGAGCAGTCGACGTCGCCGCCGGCTGCGGTCGCGCCCTCGGAGCCGCTGTCGCCGCCGCAGGCGGTGAGCGTCACGGCCGCGGCCGTGGCGGCGAGCGCCAGGGTGATGCGTCGGGTGCAGGGGGATGTGGACATGGGCTGTCTCCGATTTCCCGGTCGGCCGGCGTGCGGGCCGGCCATGCGATGGTTTCGATTTCCGCACTCGGAGCCTGGGAAACCACGGGGGTTACCGCCGAGGAACATTTGTGCGAACGCGATGAAGGTACCACAACAGTGACCTGGCACACATTGGGTTCGGGACTCGAAGACAAGGTGTTGCAAATGGAAATATGCGATCCCCGTGAGGCCGCCCCGGCCGCGCTCGCCGCCGGGGCTCCGTGCGCGCGGACCGGACGCGGCCCGGCGGTGCGATGCGCCGGGTCCGGGGCCGGCCCGTCACACGGTGCGGAGCCCCGGGGCCGGACGGACAATGAGGGCGTGAGCGCCGAGACCGTGCCGCCGGATCCCTCCCTGCGCGAGCCCGGGGAGCTGCTCGCCGAGCTCGGCGTGCAGGCCGACCGCGGGCTGAGCTCGCCCGAGGCCCGCCGGCGCCTGGAGCGGCACGGGCCCAACGAACTGCGCTCGGCCCCGCCCGTCCCGGGCTGGCGCAGGCTCCTGGCGCAGTTCCGCGACCCGCTCATCCGCCTGCTCCTGGTCGCGATCGTGGTCTCCACGGCGGCCTGGGCGGCCGAGGGCGCCGTGGGACTGCCGGTGGACGCGATCGTCATCCTGCTCGTCGTGGTCGCCAACGCGGTGCTGGGCCGGGTCCAGGAGGTGCGCGCCGAGGACGCCGTGGCGGCCCTGGCGGTGCTCACGGCCGCGAACTCGACCGTGCTGCGTGACGCCCGGCTCACCACCGTGCCCTCGGCCCAGCTGGTGCCCGGGGACGTCCTGGTCCTGTCCGAGGGGGATGCCGTGGGCGCGGACGCCCGGCTGCTCCGGGCCACGGCCCTGCGCGTGCAGGAGGCGTCGCTCACGGGGGAGTCCGAGGCCGAGCTGAAGGACCCGGCCGTCCTGCCGGGCCCGGTGCCGCTGGGCGACCGGCGGAACATGGTCTACCGGGGCACGGCGGTGGCCCAGGGGGTCGGCCGCGCCGTGGTCGTGGCCACGGGCATGGACACCCAGATGGGGGCGGTCGCCCGGATGCTGGACCGCACGCAGGCCGACCCGTCCCCGCTGCAGCGGGAGGTCGCGGCCGTGTCCCGGTCGCTGGGGCGGATCGTCGTGGCCGTCGCCGTCGTGGTGATGCTCGCGGTCGTCCTGGTCCACGGGGTGGAGGGGGTGCAGGAGCTGGTGACGGTCCTGCTGCTCGGGGTCTCCCTGGCCGTCGCGGCCGTCCCGGAGGGGCTGCCCGCCATCCTGTCCCTGGTCCTGGCGATCGGGGTGCGGGCGATGGCGCGCCGCAACGCCGTGGTCAAGGACCTGCACTCGGTCGAGACGCTCGGGGCGGCCTCGGTGATCTGCGCGGACAAGACCGGCACGCTGACCCGCAACGAGATGACCCTCCGGCGGATCGTCACCCCCTCCGGGACGGTGGAGCTCTCCGGCTCCGGCTACGCCCCGGAGGGCCGAGCCGCCGTCGTGGACGCCCGTGCTCCCGCCGGGCAGGTCCTGCAGGAGGCGCGCGGCGTGCTGGTGGCCGGGGCCCGGGCCAACAACGCGCAGCTGCGCCGCGAGGACGGGGTGTGGTCGGTGCAGGGGGACCCCACCGAGGCCGCCTTCCTCACCGCGGCGCACAAGCTGGCCTGAGCCGCGGACCGGGCCGGCGACTTCGCCCGCGCCCACGAGGTGCCCTTCACGTCCGAGCGGCGGCTGATGTCCGCCCTGGAGGTGGAGACCGCCACCGGCGAGCGGTACCTGTTCACCAAGGGCGCCCCCGACGTCCTGCTGGAGCGCTGCTCGGCGGTGCGCGTGGGGGAGGCCGCCGAACCCTTCGACCCGGCGCGGCGGCGGGCGGCCGCCGCGGCGGTGGAGGAGCTCTCCGGGCAGGCCTACCGCACCCTGGCCGTCGCCGGGCGGCGGGTGCCCGAGCACGAGACGGACGCGCCGGGCGAGGCCGCGGAGCGGGACCTGGTCTGGCTCGGCGTGGTGGGCGTCCTGGACCCGCCGCGCGAGGAGGCCGCGGCGGCCGTCGCCCAGGCCCGGTCCGCCGGTGTGCGCACGATCATGATCACGGGCGACCACCCCGTGACGGCCGCGCGGATCGCCGCGGACCTCGGCATCGTGCCGCCGGGCGCCCCCGCCCTCACCGGCCTGCAGCTGGACGGGCTCACCGACGAGCAGTTCCGGGACGCGGTGCGTGACGTGTCGGTGTTCGCCCGGGTGGCCCCCGGGCACAAGCTGCGCATCGTGGACGCCCTGCAGGCCCTGGGCCACGTGGTGGCGATGACCGGGGACGGGGTCAACGACGCCCCCGCCCTGAAGGCCGCGGACATCGGGGTGGCCATGGGCCGCACCGGCACGGAGGTCACCAAGGAGGCCGGGCGGATGATCCTGGGCGACGACGACTTCGCCACCATCGTGGCGGCCGTCCGCCAGGGGCGGGTCATCTTCGACAACATCCAGAAGTTCCTGCGCTACCTGCTGTCCTCCAACATGGGGGAGGTCGCCACCGTGCTCCTCGGCGTCCTGCTCGCCGGGGCGCTGGGCCTCACTGCGGCCGGGGACGGCGGGATCGCCCTGCCCCTGCTGGCCACCCAGATCCTGTGGATCAACCTCGTCACCGACTCCGGGCCCGCGCTCGCCATGGGGGTGGACCCCGAGATCGACGACGTCATGGCCCGCCCGCCGCGCCGGCCCGGGGACCGCATCCTCGACGCCGGCCTGTGGGTGCGGGTCGTGCTGGTCGGGCTCGTGATGGCCGGCTCGTCGCTGCTGAGCGTCGACGTGTTCCTGCCCGGCGGGCTCGTGCCGGGCACCGGCTCCCTCGAGGAGGCCCGCACGGCCGGGTTCACGACGCTGGTGCTCGCCCAGCTGTTCAACGCCCTGAACTCCCGCTCCGAGCGCTCCAGCGCCTTCCACCGGATGTTCGTCAACCCCTGGCTGTGGGGCGCGCTGGGCCTCGCCGCGGTGCTGCAGGTGCTCGTGGTGCACGTCCCCGTGCTGCAGACCGCGTTCGGCACCGCGGCCCTGGACGCCCGGCAGTGGGCGGTGGCCGTCGGCGCGGCCTCCCTCGTGCTGTGGGCCGAGGAGCTGCGCAAGCTGCTGGCGCGGATCCTGGCGGGGCGGACCGCGGCGGGCCGGGTCCCGGGGCGCCCGAGCCGTCAGTCGGCCCGGTGGCCGAGGGCCTCGACGGTCTCCGCCGCCAGGGCGATCCCGGCGCCGCTGTAGAGGTTGAAGACCGTGCGCACCCCGTGCCCGCGCAGCTCCTGCACCTCGTCGTCGTACTGCGCCACGGCCGCCACGGCTCCCGTGAACCCGGACTCCGTGAGCTGGCGCAGGGCCACGAGGTTGGAGCCGTGGAAGGGCATCGCCAGCACCGCGATCCGCACGTGGCCGGTCGCGATCACCCGCTCCCAGAACTCCTGGTCGGTCGCATCGGCCTCCTGGACGTCGATCCCCTGCGCCCGCAGCCGCTCCACGCGGTCCGTGGCGTTCTCGATGCCCACCACGGAGAAGCCGTGCTCCTCGGAGAGCTCCCGGTAGGCCGCCTGCCCCACCCGGCCCATGCCGAGCACGAGCACCGTGGCGTGGCTGATGTCGATGGGACGGTCCTCCGGGTGCAGCCGGTCGTCCGGGTGCTCCGGGAGCCGCCGGGCGAGGGCGCTGGTCAGGGAGGAGCCGCGCCGGTTGACCAGGGCCGAGATCACGAAGCTCAGGGCGACCGCCACGGAGAGCATCACCAGCCAGTCGTCGTCGAACATCCCGGCCGAGACGCCGATGGCCCCCACGATGAGGGCGAACTCCGAGTGGTTGCCCAGCGCGAGGCCCGTTCGCAGCGACGTGCGGCGGCGCAGCCCGAACAGCCACAGCAGCAGCACGAACAGCATCGCCTGGACCGGCAGGAGGCCCAGCAGCAGCACGCTCATGGCGAGCATCTCGAGGGTCGGCATCCCGTGGAAGCCGATCGAGACGAAGAACGCCACCAGCAGGAGGTCCTTGAGCGTGAACAGGGTGCGGGACAGCTCGCCCGCGTTGGCGTGCGAGGCCAGGAGCATGCCGACGAGCAGCGCCCCGAGATCCCCCTTCAGGCCCACGGCCGAGAAGGCGATGTAGCCGGGGACCAGAGCCATGGCGACGCCGAACAGTGCCTGCAGCTCCCCGTGGCCGATGCCGTCCCAGATCCGGCGGAACACCCACGCCGCCGGCAGCAGCAGCACCAGGGCCAGGGCCCACGGGCTCGGCGGGTGCTCGCTCGTGACGGTGATGAACGCTACGGCGGCGACGTCCTGGATGATGAGGATGCCGATCGCCACGCGCCCGTAGAGCGACGTCGTCTCGCTGCGCTCCTCGAGGACCTTGAACACCAGGACCGTGCTCGAGAAGGACAGGGCGAACCCGGCCAGCAGCAGCGCGCGGAGGTTCTCGCCCGGCAGCTGCAGCCCCACCAGCATCAGCAGGCCCAGGAGCCCCGCCCCGAGCGCCGTGCTCAGGACCAGGTGGATCCCGGCCGTCCCCCAGACCTCCCGGCGCAGCAACGACCGGGCGTCGAGCTTGAGACCGATGCCGAACAGCATGAGGGTCACGCCGACGTCGGCCAGCTGGTCGAGGGCGGGGAGCCGCTCCACGCCCAGGCCGTTGAGCACGAAGCCGGCCGCGAGGAACCCGATCAGGGGCGGCAGCCGCGCGAGGACGGCCAGGGCACCGGCCCCGAAGGCGACGACGAGATAGATGGCAACCGTGGACACAGTCAGCTCCCTCGCCGGCCGGTGGTGTGACCCCTCCAGTCTAGGGCGGGGGCCCCCGGGGACCGGCGCGGCCCCGAGCGCCTACAGTGGTCGCAGCACAGCGCAGCGAGGGAAGGACCGGAGCATGCACGAGAGCCAGCGGCCCGGCGCCGCCGCGTCCGCCCCGACGCGCTCCCAGCGGCTGGACCGGCTGCCGTTCACCACCGAGCACCGGAAGCTCCTCGTCGGCTCCGGCGTCGGCTGGGCCCTGGACGCCATGGACGTGGGCCTGATCTCGTTCGTGATGGCCGCGCTCGCCCAGGAGTGGGGCCTGGGCTCCGGGGAGCTGTCCCTGCTCGCCTCGATCGGCTTCGTGGGGATGGCCGTGGGCGCCAGCCTCGGCGGGCTCCTGGCCGACCGGCTCGGCCGGCGCCAGGTCTTCGCCCTGACCCTGCTGGTCTACGGCACGGCCACCGGCGCGTCCGCGCTCGTCGGGTCCCTCGCCGCGCTCGTGATCCTGCGGTTCGTGGTGGGCCTCGGCCTCGGCGCCGAGCTGCCCGTCGCCTCCACCCTCGTCTCCGAGTACGCGCCCCGGCGGATCCGCGGCCGCGTGGTGGTGGTCCTCGAGTCCTTCTGGGCCGTCGGCTGGATCCTCGCCGCCCTCGTGGGCTACTTCGTGGTGCCGTCCTCCCCGGACGGCTGGCGATGGGCGCTCGTCGTCGGGCTCGTGCCGGCCCTCTACGCCGTGGTCGTGCGCCGGGCCCTGCCGGAGTCCGTGCGCTTCCTCGAGCACCGGGGCCGGACGGACGAGGCCGAGGCCGCGGTGCGCCGGTTCGAGCGGGCGCGGCCGCTGGGTCGCTCCCGGGCCGAGACCCCCGAGCAGGCCCGGGCGGCCGAGGCGGCCGGCCCGCGCCCGGGGGAGGACGCGAGCGGGATCTGGGCCCCGTCCCTGCGGCGGCGCACGGCGGCGCTGTGGACCGTCTGGTTCTGCATCAACTTCGCCTACTACGGGGCGTTCACCTGGCTGCCCACGCTGCTGCTCCAGCAGGGCCTCACGCTGACGACCTCCTTCGGCTACGTCCTGGTCATCACGCTCGCCCAGCTGCCCGGCTACGCCGCGGCCGCCTGGCTCATCGAGGTCTGGGGCCGCCGGATCACGCTGGCCGTGTTCCTCGGGGGCTCCGCGGTGAGCGCCCTGCTCTTCGGCATCGTCTCCATGGGTAGCATCGTGCTCCCGTGGCAGGTGATCGGCTCCGGCATGGCGCTGTCCTTCTTCAACCTGGGCGCGTGGGGGGCCCTGTACGCGATCGGCCCGGAGATGTACCCCACCGCGCTGCGCGGGACGGGGACCGGGGCGGCGGCGGCGTTCGGCCGCGTCGCCTCGATCCTGGCCCCGCTGGCCGTGCCGGCGCTGCTCGCGCTCGGCGGGGAGCGCTACGACGTGGTCACCGTCTTCGTGGTCTTCGGCGCCGCCTTCCTCGTGGCCGCCCTCTCCGCGTTCGCCCTGCCGGAGCAGCGGGGACGGGCCCTGCAGTGAGCTCCCCGGCCGTCCTGACGGACCGCGAGATCGGCCTCGCCCGGCTCGCGGCCCACGGGCTCGTGCGCCCGCAGGACGTGGCGCCCGAGGACGTGGTGCGCGCCCTGGGCGCCGTCCAGGCCCAGGACCTGCCCGGCGCCCTGGTGTCGGTGGCCCTGCGGCGGGCCGGCGGCTCCGGCGGTCTGCGGCAGGCCTTCGAGGACGGCCGGATCGTGCGCACGTGGCCCATGCGCGGGACCCTGCACCTGGTGCCCGCCGAGGACCTGCGCGCGTGGCTGGCGGTCCTGGGTCCCCGCACCGTCGCCGCGACGGCCGCCCGGCGCCGGGCCCTGGGCATCGACGAGCGGCTGGACGCGGCCCGGGAGACCGCCCTCGCCGCGCTGCGCCGCGGCCCGCAGCCCCGCGAGCGCCTGCACGCCGCGTGGGAGGAGGCCGGGCTGCTCGGCGAGCCGGGCCGGGCCTACCACCTGATGCTCGCCCTGCACCTGGACGCGACCCTGTGCCTGGGCCCGCTGACCGCGGACGCCCGGGACCAGCTCGTGGTGGCCGTCGCGGACTGGGTCCCCGCCGCGGGGGAGGAGGCGGCCGTGCCCGGGGCGGCCGCCGGCGGCACCCCGCCCGTCGTCGCCCGCTGGGTGCGCCGGTACCTGCGCGGCCACGGCCCGGCCTCCGTCGCGGACGCCGCCCGGTGGGCGGCCCTGCCGCGCTCCGCGGTGCGCGCCGCGCTGGCGGGGGCCGACGGTGTCGTGGCGGTGCACGACCGCGCCGGCCGCGAGCTGTGGTGCGCCACCGAGGTGCTCGAGGGCCCCGCACCCGGCGGGCGCCGCGCCGCCGGGGTCTTCCTGCTGCCGCCCTTCGACGAGTACGTCCTGGGCTACGGGGACCGCTCCCACGTGCTGGCCCCGGCCCACGCGGCGCGGATCGTCCCCGGCGGCAACGGGGTCTTCAAGCCCACCCTCGTGGCGGGCGGGCGGATCGTGGGGACCTGGGGGCGCGTGCGCCGCGCCGGTGGAGCCGAGCTCGTGCTCGACCCGTTCGAGGAGCTCTCGGCGGCCCGCCGCACGGCCGCCGAGCGGGCCTTCGCGCGGCTGCCGGCGCTCTGAGCCGAGACGAAGCCGGTATGGGTCCGGGGGCCCGGGAGGTGGTCCGGCTCACCCGGCGCTCGATAGGGTGAGGCCATGATCAACCCCGCCCGCCTGCACTCGGACCTCTCCCGCCTCGGCCGCGAGACCGAGATGTTCCTGGCCACCACCGCGTCCCTGTCCGACGACGAGCTGGCCGCCCCCTCGCAGTGCGAGGGATGGCGCCGCGCCGACGTCGTCGCCCACCTCGCCTCCAACGGGCGCGCCCTCGTCAAGCTCGTCGACTGGGCCGTGACCGGGCAGGAGCAGGCCCCCTACGCCTCGATGGAGGCCCGGAACCAGGACATCGCCGAGCTGGCCGCCCTGCCCCGCCAGGAGCTGGTCGAGAAGGCGCGCGAGTCGGCCGCCTACTTCGCCGAGCAGGCCCAGCGGCTGACCGGTGAGCTCGCGGTCGAGGAGGTGCACCTGCACGGCAAGGTGATCCCCGCTACCTCGATCGTGGCGCTGCGCATCGCCGAGGTCGTCGTCCACCACCACGACCTCGACACCGCCTGGACCATCGAGGAGGCCGACCCCGACTCGCTGCTCAACGCCCTCGAGGCCGCCGTGCGCACCATGCGCGCCAAGGGCGCCCCCGGCATGACGCTGGTGACGGAGGAGCGCGACGAGTGGGTGATCGGCGACGGCGCCCTGCGCGTCGAGTCCGACCGGGAGGGCCTGCTCGAGTGGCTGGCCCGCGGCGACGGCGAGAACGTCGAGGCCGACGGCCCGCTGCCGGTGCTGCCCTCCTGGTGACCGGACGCCCCGTGCGCAGCTGGTGGCTCGCGGCGCTCGTCGTGCTCGCGACCGGCGCCGCCGCCGCCGTCCGGCTCGGGCGCGGCGAGCTCGGCGAGGCGACGATCGCCGTGCTCGCCGGCGCCGTGGCCGTCGCGCTGTGCTCCCCGCTGGTCTTCCCGCGCCGGGGCGCCGCCCCGGACGCGGTGACCGTCTACTACCGCCCCGGCTGCGGTTACTGCCTGCGCCTGCGTGCGTCCCTGGGCTCCCGCGCCAGGCGCGCCCGCTGGGTGGACATCTGGGCGGACCCGGACGCCGCCGCCTACGTGCGCTCGGTCAACGGGGGCGACGCGACGGTGCCGACCGTCGTCGTCGACGGCGTCCCGCACACGAACCCTTCCCCCGCCACGGTCCGGGCGGCGCTGGAGCACCGGGCCTGACCGGACCCCCGGCGCGCTCCACGTCCCCGGACGGATCGGCGCCCGCCCCGGGACGGGGACGAGGCGCCGCGCCGGACGGGCGGACGGGGGAGTCGGCGGGGTCACAGCCGCCCGGGGTGCCGCCCGGGCGGCGCCGCGGGGTAGAATGGTCTACGGCCCGCTGAGCGGGCGCTCCCGCCCGGGTCCCTCCGGGTGCGCGGCGGCGCCCCGGCCGCACCCATCGGGAGGGCTGCACCTCCCCCCGCATCTCCACCCGAAGAGAGACCCACGCGTATGCCTGTCACCTCCACCACCGCCCAGCGCGCCGACCTCCGCAACGTGGCCATCGTGGCCCACGTCGACCACGGCAAGACCACCATCGTGGACGCGATGCTCCAGCAGACGCACGCGTTCTCCGCCCACGGTGAGGTCGAGGAGCGCGTGATGGACTCCGGTGACCTGGAGCGCGAGAAGGGGATCACGATCCTCGCCAAGAACACCACGGTGTTCTACGACGGTCCCTCCGCCGAGGGGGAGACCATCACCATCAACGTCATCGACACCCCCGGCCACGCCGACTTCGGCGGCGAGGTCGAGCGCGGCCTGTCCATGGTCGACGGCGTCGTGCTGCTCGTGGACGCCTCCGAGGGCCCGCTGCCGCAGACCCGCTTCGTGCTGCGCAAGGCCCTCGAGGCCAAGCTGCCCGTGATCCTCGTGGTCAACAAGGTCGACCGCCCGGACGCCCGGATCGAGGAGGTCGTGCACGAGTCCATGGACCTGCTGCTGGGCCTGGCCTCGGACATCTCCGAGGACGAGCCGGACCTGGACCTGGACGCCGTCCTGGACGTGCCCGTGGTCTACGCCGCGGGCCGTGACGGCCGGGCCTCCCTGACGCAGCCCGAGAACGGCGGCCTGCCGGACAACGAGGACCTCGAGCCGCTGTTCGCGACCATCATCAAGCACGTCCCCGCGCCCTCCTACGACCCCGAGGGCGTGCTCCAGGCGCACGTGACCAACCTGGACGCCTCCCCGTTCCTGGGCCGTCTCGCCCTGCTGCGCATCTTCAACGGCACCCTCAAGAAGGGCCAGACCGTGGCCTGGGCGCGCGCCAACGGCGAGCTCAAGAACGTGCGGATCTCCGAGCTGCTGGCCACCAAGGGCCTGGACCGCGTCCCGGCCGACTCCGCCGGCCCCGGCGAGATCGTGGCCGTGGCCGGGATCGAGGACATCACCATCGGCGAGACCCTCACCGACCCGGAGAACCCGCAGCCGCTGCCCCTGATCACGGTGGACGACCCCGCGATCTCCATGACCATCGGCATCAACACCTCCCCGCTGGCCGGCCGCACCAAGGGCACCAAGGTCACGGCCCGCCAGGTCAAGGACCGCCTCGACAAGGAGCTCGTCGGCAACGTCTCGCTCAAGGTGCTCCCCACCCAGCGCCCCGACGCCTGGGAGGTCCAGGGCCGCGGCGAGCTGGCCCTGGCGATCCTGGTGGAGCAGATGCGCCGCGAGGGCTTCGAGCTGACCGCGGGCAAGCCCCAGGTCGTGACCAAGACCGTCGACGGCAAGGTGCACGAGCCCTACGAGCACATGACGATCGACGTCCCCGACGAGTTCCTCGGCGCCGTGACCCAGCTGATGGCCGGGCGCAAGGGCCGCATGGAGGCCATGGCCAACCACGGCACCGGCTGGGTGCGGATGGAGTTCAAGGTCCCCGCCCGCGGGCTGATCGGCTTCCGCACCCGGTTCCTCACCGAGACCCGCGGCGCCGGCATCGCGTCCTCCTACGCCGACGGCTACGAGCCGTGGGCCGGGGACATCGAGTACCGCACCAACGGCTCGATGATCGCCGACCGCGCCGGCGTGGTCACCCCGTTCGCCATGATCAACCTGCAGGAGCGCGGGTCCTTCTTCGTGGAGCCCACCTCCGAGGTCTACCAGGGCATGATCGTGGGCGAGAACTCCCGTGCCGACGACATGGACGTGAACATCACGAAGGAGAAGAAGCTCACCAACATGCGTGCGGCCTCCTCCGACACCTTCGAGAACCTCACGCCCCCGCGCAAGCTGACCCTCGAGGAGTCCCTCGAGTTCGCCCGCGAGGACGAGTGCGTGGAGGTCACCCCGGACGCCATCCGCATCCGCAAGGTGATCCTCGACGCCAACGAGCGGATGAAGGCGCACCGGGCCCGGGCCCGCGCCTGACCCCGGACCGCAGCAGCACCGCGCAGCAGGCCCGGCCGTGACCCAGCCCGTCCCGTACTACCCCGAGCAGGGCGTCCTCGTGCGCGAGGACGCCCTGCCGGGGCTGCTGCCCCCGGGCCTGCGCCCGGAGGACGCCCGGCTCCTGTTCGTGCACGCCCACCCCGACGACGAGTCCATCGCCACCGGCGCCACCATGGGCCGCTACGCGGAGCTCGGCGCGCGGGTCGTGCTGCTCACCATGACCCGCGGCGAGCGCGGCGAGGTCATCCCCGAGCCGCTGCACGCCCTCGAGGTCGGCCGGCCGGGGTGCACCGACGACGGCACGGCCCTGGGCCGCCACCGGGTCGGCGAGCTCGACGACGCCGCGGCCCGCCTGGGCGTGGCCGAGCGCTTCTTCGCGGGGGAGCCCCCCGCCCTCGACCCCGCCGTGGGCTTCGCCGGCGGCACGGGCCACTACCACGACTCCGGCATGTCCTGGGGCCCGGACGGGCGGGCCGCCCCCGCCGAGGACTCCTCGCCGCACAGCCTCACCGCGGCCGCGGCCGAGGAGGCCGCCGCCCACGTCGCCGCCGCGGTCCGGGCCGTGCGCCCGCACGTGCTCGTCACCTACGACGACGACGGCGGCTACGGCCACCCCGACCACGTCCGCACCTCCGCCGTCGCGGTGCGCGGCGCCGAGCTGGCCGCCCGTCCGGGCGCGGACGCCGACGGGGAGCCCGTCGACCCCTGGCGCACCCCCCTCGTGTGGGCCGTCGAGGGCGAGGCGCGGTCCGAGGACCCGCGGCCGCAGGCCGCGGTGCACGGCTCCGCCGCGCGCAAGCGGGACGCCATGGCCGCCCACGCCACCCAGCTGGTGCTCTCCGGGGACGGCTCGCGCTTCGCCCTCTCGAACGGGGTGTGGCAGCCCTTCAGCGCCCTCGAGACCTACCGGCTGCTCGCCGGGGACCCGGACGCGGTCGCCGCGGAGGAGGAGACGCCCGGTCGCGCCCGGGCCTCCGTGCTCTCGGCCCTCGTGACGTCCGTCGCGGCCGGGGCCGTGGCGGCGTCCGTGGCCACGGTGCTGCACAGCGCCGTCTGGTACGCGCCCGCCGGGTGGTGGCTCCCGTGGGGGCTGCTCTTCGCGACCGCCCTGCTGCTCAGCGTGTCCCTGTGGGTCGGCACCGCGACCCGCCGCGTGTGGGCCGCCGCCGTGCCGGGGCTGACCGGCTACCTCGTCTCCTGGCTCTTCGCCTACGGCGGGGACGGTTCCGTGATCGTCGTGACGGACCCCGGCACGCCCGTGGGGATCCTGGGGCTGGCCTGGTTCGGGCTGGTCTTCGCGACGACCCTGCTGTCCGTGCTCGTCACGGCCCGGTGGCTGCGCGCCCGGCGGCGCAGGACCGGCGCGGGCTGAGCCCCCCCGGCGCCCGCCTGGGCGGAGCCCGGTGCTCAGGCCCCCCGGGGCCGGCGCCGCGGCGGCGCGGGCGGGACCACCCGGACGGCCCGGATCCCGCCGGCGCCGATCAGCACGTCCCCCCGGCGGGTCCGCACCGTGACGGACTCCTCGTCGGCGGCCAGCAGCTCGCCCAGCGCGTCGGTGAGCGGCAGCCCGGAGGCGTCGTCGGCCGGCAGGGCGTAGCGCACGCTCACGCGCGTACCAGCCGGCAGGCCGGTGAGCAGGCCCAGCGCCGAAGATGACGTCCCGGACGGCGATGTTGAGCCGGATGTCGGATGCTCCATGGCTGTCATCCTAGCCAGGGCACCGTGGCTAGACTGGTCGAAGCAATCCCAGGAGAAAGGTTCAAACCGCCGTGACCTACGTCATCGCCCAGCCCTGTGTCGACGTGAAGGACAAGGCCTGCGTCGAGGAGTGCCCCGTCGACTGCATCTACGAGGGGGAGCGCTCGCTCTACATCCACCCCGACGAGTGCGTGGACTGCGGTGCGTGCGAACCGGTGTGCCCCGTCGAGGCCATCTACTACGAGGACGACACCCCCGAGGAGTGGGCCGACTACTACAAGGCGAACGTCGAGTTCTTCGACGACCTCGGCTCGCCCGGTGGCGCCGCGAAGCTCGGCAACACGCACACGGACCACCCCATGATCGCGGCGCTGCCCCCGCAGAACCAGGACGTCGCCCTGTGACGCAGGGGGACCGTTCCTTCGGCCTCGCCCTGCCCGACTACCCGTGGGACACGATGGCCCCGTACCGGGCTGTCGCCGCGGAGCACCCCGGTGGGGTCGTGGACCTGTCCATCGGCACGCCCGTGGACCCCACGCCCCTGGTCGTCCAGGACGCGCTGGCCGCCGCCGCCGACGCCCACGGCTACCCGACCACCCACGGCACCCCCGCCCTGCGCGAGGCCGTCGTCGCCTGGTACGCGCGGCGCCGCGGCGTGACCGGCCTGGACCCCGCCGCGGTCATGCCCACGGTCGGCTCCAAGGAGCTGGTCGCCTGGCTGCCGCTGCTGCTCGGCCTGCGCCCCGGCGACGTCGTCGTGCGGCCCACGGTCGCCTACCCGACCTACGACATCGGGGCCCAGCTGGCGGGCGCCGAGGCCGTGGCCGCGGACGACCTCGACGAGCTCGACGACGACGTGCGCTCCCGCGTGCGCATGGTGTGGCTGAACTCGCCCGCCAACCCCACCGGCATCGTCCGGGACGCGGCGTCGCTGCGGCGGGTGGTCGACCAGGCCCGCGCCCTCGGGGCCGTGGTCGCCTCCGACGAGTGCTACGCCGAGCTCGGCTGGGGCGCCTGGGACGTCCAGCAGGGCGGCGCCCCGGTCCCGTCGGTGCTCGACCCCCGGGTCAGCGGCGGGGACCACTCCCTGCTGCTGTCCGCGTACTCCCTGTCGAAGCAGTCCAACGCCGCCGGCTACCGGGCCGCGTTCCTCGCCGGCGACCCCCGGCTCATGGCGAGCCTCGTCAACTCCCGCAAGCACGCCGGGATGATCGTGCCCGCCCCGATCCAGGAGGCCATGCGGGCCGCCCTGGGCGACGACGCCCACGTCACCGCCCAGAAGGCGCTCTACCGGTCCCGCCGCGAGCGGCTCGTCCCCGCGGCCGAGGCCTTCGGGCTGCGGGTCCAGCACTCCGAGGCCGGGCTCTACCTGTGGTGCACGGCGGGGGAGGACACCTGGACCACGGTGCAGCGCTTCGCGGAGCGGGGCGTCGTGGTGGGCCCGGGGGTGTTCTACGGCACGGCCGGCGAGGGGTACGTGCGTCTCGCCCTGACCGCCACCGACGAGCGCATCGACGCCGCCGTGGAGCGGCTCGGCCGCGCCTGACACGGTCCCCGGCGCCGCCGGGATTGGTCGCGGCGCGGACGGAGCAGGTAGGTTGGACCCTGACGATCGCTGTGTCCCGGGACACGGCCGTGCTGCGCCGACGGTGGCGCCCGGCGCGGCGACCACGGGCACCGGACACCGACATCCACTCGCGGAGGACGAACATGACTGAGTCTGCACAGAAGACCGGGACGGCCCGGCTCGACTACGGGAACGGAAGCCCCCTCGAGCTGCCCCTCCAGGACGCCACCGAGGGCAACCGCGGCTACGCGATCACGAACATGCTCAAGGAGACCGGCAACGTCGCCTTCGACCCCGGGTTCATGAACACGGCGAACGCGCGCTCCGCCATCACCTACATCGACGGCAACAACGGCATCCTCCGGTACCGGGGCTACCCGATCGAGGAGCTCGCCCAGCACTCCAGCTTCATCGAGACCGCCTACCTGCTCATCTACGGCGAGCTGCCCTCGCCGTCCGAGCTCGAGGACTTCGACACCCGGATCCGCCGGCACACCATGGTCCACGAGGACCTCAAGAGCTTCTTCAACGGGTTCCCGCGCAACGCCCACCCGATGCCCGTGCTGTCCTCGGCCGTCTCGGCGCTGTCCACGTTCTACGGGGACTCCCTCGACCCGTTCGACCAGGAGCAGGTGGAGATCTCCACCATCCGGCTGCTCGCGAAGGTGCCCACCCTGGCCGCCTACGCCTACAAGAAGTCCAAGGGCGAGCCGATGCTCTACCCGCAGAACGACCTCAACTACACGGAGAACTTCCTGCGCATGTGCTTCGGCGTGCCCGCCGAGGACTACGAGATCGACCCGGCCATGGCGAAGGCCCTGGACGTGCTGCTGATGCTGCACGCGGACCACGAGCAGAACTGCTCCACCTCCACCGTCCGGCTCGTGGGCTCCTCCCACGCCAACATGTTCGCCTCGGTCTCCGCGGGCATCAACGCCCTCTACGGCCCGCTGCACGGCGGCGCCAACGAGGCCGTGCTCGCGATGCTCAACCGGATCGAGACGCAGGGCGTGACGCCCGAGGACTTCATGGAGCAGGTCAAGAACAAGGAGTCCGGCGCCCGGCTCATGGGCTTCGGCCACCGGGTCTACAAGAACTACGACCCCCGGGCCCGCATCGTCAAGGACTACGCCCACGAGATCCTCGAGAAGCTGGGCGGCAACGACCAGCAGCTCGAGATCGCCATGCGGCTCGAGGAGAAGGCCCTCGCCGACGACTACTTCGTGGAGCGCAAGCTCTACCCGAACGTCGACTTCTACACGGGCCTCATCTACAAGGCGATGGGCTTCCCCGAGAAGATGTTCACCGTCCTCTTCGCGATCGGCCGGCTGCCCGGCTGGATCGCCCAGTGGCGGGAGATGATCGAGGACCCGGAGACCAAGATCGGCCGCCCGCGCCAGCTCTACGTGGGCGAGGGCGAGCGGCACTACCCGCAGCGCTGAGCAGTCCCG
>NZ_SSSF01000012.1:0-58030 GCF_013368965.1 Kocuria salina | reverse complement strand
TGGCTCACCACCCCGGGGTCGTGAAGGGTTCTCCGGCGGTGACGGGTTTCTCGGTGCGCAGGCAGTACTGGTCGGTGGAGAGCATTTTCCTAGCCCCCAGACCCCGCTCCCGGATCCACACCACTCCTAACTCGGGGGCGACCTCCTCCACGACGCCGGCGTGACACAGCATCCCGTTCTCCCAGGCCCCAAGGTGATCCCCCGGCCGCAACGCGCTCAACTGACAGGTCGACCCGTGGTCCGGCTCGCGACCAGTCGTCTCGGCATCCATCAGGTCCACCCTCATCCCGGTCCATTCATCAGAATGCTTCCCATTATGGGGTGCCGACGTGTCCGGGAGATGTCACCGCCTCGTCTGCGACACAACGACGGAGCACACGAGGGCAGAACCTGAGCGCCTTCTGTACCTGGCGCAGACCGCGATCCCCTATCCGCTGGCCTGGTGCCTGGGTGGCGCATGCTCCAGGTGATGGAAATGCCGGCTTATCTTCTGTGAGCCGCAGAGAAGGCTGACACGACTCCAAACACCCATGCACAGGCCAGGCCCTCATCCGGCTCAGTGACCATAGTGGCCGGCCCGCCGACGAGGGCCGGCCACAGCTTCCGAAATCCCGACTCGAAATCCAGGACTCGATACGCGATGACTCAAAAAGCTCACCACGGCCCCATTTCGAGCCACCCCGGCCGGCTGCTCGGCTACGCCCGAGTGTCCACCACCTCCCAGAACCTCGATGTGCAGCTGCGCGCGCTCACCGAGGCCGGTGTGCCGGCGGAGCTGGTCTTCACCGACAAGATCAGCGGCACCCAAGCAGAGCGCCCCGGGCTGGCCGCGCTCATGGCCGAGGCTCGGGAGGGAGATACCTTGGTGCTGTACTCGTTGGATCGGCTGGGTCGGTCCCTGGTGCACATGGTCACCACGATTGACGAGCTGATTCGCCGCGGGGTGGCGCTGCGCAGTCTCACCGACACCATCGACACCACCACTCCGGCCGGGCGCTTCCAGCTCAACGTGTTCGTGGCCATGGCCGAGTACCAGCGCGCGCTGATCGTGGAGCGGGTCCAGGACGGGCTGGAGGCCGCCCGGGCCCGCGGGGTGCAGCTGGGGCGGAAGTCCCCGATCACCCCCGAGCAGGTGCGCGCCATTCACCGGTTGCACCGGGCGGGGTTGTCTCACTACAAGATCCACCGCCGGGTGGGAGTGTCCAAGGGTGCGGTGGGCCGGGTGCTGCGCGGAGAGATTAAGTCCCTGGCGCATGTGAGTCTGGAGCTACCCGAAGACGAGATTGACGTCTGGGACGCCGAAGCACTGGCGGCCACCGATGACACCCCCGCGCCGAGAGGAGACCGCTGATGCCCCGCATCGTGATCCTCTACCTGCTGTGGTGGGTGCGGCTGTTCTACCGCATCGGCCACGCGATAGCGCACTGGGTGCTGCGCATCATCCCGATGCACTCGGCGCTGCGGCACCGTATGGCCGGCACCGTGGCCATCACCCCGTATCTGTTCTGGGTGTGGGACGTGGTGGGCATCAACGACAACACCTGGCCGGCGATCGCAGTGGGTGCGGTGATCACGGGCCTGCTGTTGCTGCTGGTCCACCGAGCGGAGGCCCGCCGTGCAGTCCTCGGACGTTGAGCGCTTCTACTCCCATGTCCTGAAAGGACCGGAGCCCGACTCGTGCTGGTTGTGGCTCGGGGCGATCAGTGATGACGGTTACGGCCGTTTCTGGCTACCTACCGCTCACGGTCAGAGAGCCGTCGCCGCCCACCGTTTCTCCTTGGCCACCGTCCACGGTGGCCTGAGCGCGATCGAGGGGCTGACCGCGCTGCACTGGTGCGACGTTCCGCTGTGCGTGCACGCGAGCTTGGAGCCGTCCACGCACCTGCTGTTGGGCAGCCGGTCGGAGAACATGGCCGACCGGGCGATGAAGGGCCGGATGCCCTCGGCCACCGCCGCCCGGTGGCGGCGGCTGTCGCGGGCCGAACGCTCCGCGCGGTCCCGGCAGCTGCGCGAGGAGTTGAAAACCCGAGGGTGGGACGAGGACGTGGTGCGCGAGCTCGTGCACGGCATCGACCCTGACCACCCCACCCTGTTCTGACGACAGCTCTATCCCGGAAGCGGAACCGAATACGTCGCGGCAGTTCCCACACACTCGCTCCAAGCCAGCTGAACATCGTCTTGCTGGTCCACGGGAAGGCTGGCCTCCATCTGGAAACCGTCCGCGCTCACGTGCGACACCTCCCACCCCTGATCGGTTAGGCATGAGGTCAGGTCCGCCCCTACCGTTTCGAGGCCCGTAGACGCCCCATTGCTGGGCATCGAGGAGGGGGCGCAGCCGGTCAATGCCGCTGCGGTGACCATCCCGGCCACCGATACACGGGCCCAGGTCGAAGTCAGAGATATTGGCTTGACGATCATCGTTGCTCCTGCGCGTTGAGAATGAACGAGCTACACGCTGACGGTTTCACGCTGAGACGCCTCAGCATCGTCCTGGGTCAGCGCTACATCTTCTTTGTCGTGGGACACGTCCGCGGCCTCTGTGGGCGCGTGAGCCGAGGATGCCTTCAACATGGCGCGCACCTCCGCGGCCGGCAGCTCCAGACGCTGGGCAATCTCGGGCACCGTGACCCGCTCACTCTTCATGCTGGCCACCACGCGCACCTGATTCTCCTTGGCGCGCGCGGCTTCTTGCTCGGCCTTGGCCCGAATCTCTGCGATCCGCTGCTCGGCCGTTTCCATGATCTGCTCGGCCTCGCCCTGGGCGACGAAGAACTCCTCACCCAGTTCCAGCAACCGCTGCTCCCGAGCCATCGACTCCGCAGCCGCCCGACGGGCCCGCTCCCGCGCCTTGGTCTTGGTCGCACTCTTACGCTGCGCCATCACGCCTCCTTCACATCAGCAACACCATTCCATCCCATTGAACACCAAACCCGCCCTAACGGTCATAGACCAACTTCTCCACCCCGACCGTTCCGCCGGCCGAGCCGGCGGCGCGCGAAAGGGCGCCTGGCCGGCGGCAGTGTTGTGAGCTTTGGTGGGGGCTGTGGACCGCTTCCGAGATTCATCCTCCGGTCTCTCCACCGGACCCACAGCCCCCACCCCAGCTCGTGCAGGTTGCCCACACGAACACCACATGTGGACAACCTGGTTTCGCTTGCACCCAATCGACCTGGAGTGTGGACAGCTGATGCGCTGCGGTTCGTCCTCGTTCCTCGTCCTCCCTGGGCATCCCCTGCCCACACTCCAGGTCTCGTGGGCACAACCGCGTCACTGTCGTGACGGACTTTCTGGGTCGCTCCAGTCCAATGACTCGCAAGCTCGCATCGGCCCTCCACGCCCTGCCAGAACGTCACACCTCATGCATCATTGATAAATGAGGATGAAAACGCGATAGATTGCTTCTGTGATGACCGTCCACAAGCTCAGCGCTGGGGACGGTTATGCCTACTACACGTCCGAGGTCGCCTCCGCTGATGAGCTGCGCGCTGAGGGCCGGGAGCTGGGTGACTACTACACCGTGGAGGGGATGCCTCCGGGGCAGTGGGTGGCTCACTCCGAGGCCCTGCTGGGGGTCTCCGGGGAGGTCACCGAGGCGCAGATGGCGGCCCTTTTTGGGGAGGGCATCCGCCCGGATGCGGACCGTATCCTGGCCGCCGGCGGCACCGAGGCCGACGTGGCCCTGGGGCAGAAGTACCACCGCTATGCCAGTGCTGACACGGAGCTGACCCGGCGCCTGGATGAGGAGATCGCCCGGCACGAACGCACCACTGGGGCGGCCCCGACCCGCGAGGAACGCCAGGCCATTCGCGGCCGTGTCGGTGGCCAACTGTTCCGCGAAACACACGGCCGTGACGTGCGGAACAAGGAGGAGCTGGGCCGGTTCATCACGGCTCAGACCACCCCGAAGCAGCAGACCGTGGCCGGCTATGACCTGGTGTTCTCCCCGGCGAAGTCCGTCTCCCTGCTCTGGGCCCTGGGCGGAGACGAGGCCCGCAAGGCCGTTGAGGCAGCGCACAACGAGGCCATCGCGGAGACACTGAGCTTCCTGGAGCAGGAGGGTACCTACACCCGGCGCGGCCGCAACGGCGTGCGGCAGATCGACGTCGAGGGCGGGTTGGTAGCCACCCAGTTCCGACACTACGACTCCCGGACCGGGGACCCGCAGCTGCACGATCACGTGGTGATCGCCAACAAGGTCAAGGGCGCGGACGGCAAGTGGTCCTCCCTGGACGGGCGCACCCTGTACCGCATGAACGTGGCCGCCTCGGAGACCTACAACGCCAAGGTGATGGAGAAAGTCACCGCTTCCCTGGGGGTCGCCACTACGCCGCGCATGGCTGGTGGGAACGAACCGATCTATGAGATTGCCGGGGTGGACCTGGACGCGATCCACCACGCCTCCTCCCGCCGGGCCGACATTGCCGGGACCTTGGAACGGCTGCACGCGCAGTTCACCGACCGCCACGGCTACGCCCCCAACGCCAAGCAGAAGATCGCCCTGGCCCAGCAAGCCACCCTGGAGTCGCGACCGGCGAAGAAGTCCGCCCGGCGCCTGTCCGAGCTGGTCGATGAGTGGGGCAAAGAGTACGGGCAGCAGGTCAAGATGCCGGTCGGGGAGGACTTGTTGGTCCACGTGCGTGCGGCCGCCACCGGCCTGCCGACCGGCCCGGACACGGCGCAGATCGACGTCTTCGAGCACGCCCGCCTGGTCGTCCACGAGCTGTCGCAGAAGCGGGCCACTTGGAGTGTGAATCACGTCCACGCCCAGACCCGCCGGCACTTGAAAGAGGCCATGATCGGGCGCACGGTGCCCGATGAGCTGGTAGCCGCGGTGGTCCGGGAAGCCACCAGCACGCACAGTTTGTCGGTCACTCCGACCGCTGATGTGCCGCGCCTGGCGGAGTTCACCCGGGCCGATGGCACGAGCCAGTTCGTGCGCTCCGACGCCGCCGTGTTCACATCCCGTGAGGTTCTCGAGACGGAGCACCAGGTGCTCGCCGCCGCCCAGCGCACCGTCATCCCCGCCGTCTCTACTCAGACCTTTGACGAGGTGCTGGCCGCCCACACCGGCCCACTCAGTGAGGGCCAGGTGGCCCTGGCCCGGGCCTTCGCCACTGACGAGAAGCTGCTGAGTTTGGGCATCGGCCCGGCCGGTGCCGGCAAGACCACTAGCCTCTCCCTGGCCGCTGATGCTGTCCGTGCGACCGGCGGAAACGTCGTCGGCTTGGCTCCCACGGCTGCTGCCGCTGCCGTCATGTCGGAGGACATTGGAGCGCAGGCGACCACGATTGACGCCTTCCTGATCGCTCACCGCACCGGGCGCACCGGGGCGGCCCAGCTACACGCCGGGGACGTGGTGATCCTCGATGAGGTGGGCATGGTCACCACGCCCAAGCTGGCCGAGCTCGTGAGCGTGGCGGCCCGGCACGGGGCGGTGGTGCGCGCCATCGGGGATGACCGCCAGTTGGGCGCCATCGGTTCCGGTGGGGCGCTGCGGCTGCTGGACAATGAGGTGGGAGCGACCCGCCTGGAGGCCGTGCACCGCTTCCGCGCGCACGGTGAGGCGGCCGCGTCTTTGGCACTGCGTGAGCCGCCCGCGGCCGGGGCGGACGTCCCGTGGGCCTGGTATCTGGAGAACCGCCGGGTGGTCGCCGGGGACACCGAGGCCATGACCGACACCGCACTGCGCGCGTGGATCACCGACACCCAAGCGGGCAAGCGGTCCCTGCTGATCGCCACCGACAACACCACCGTGACCGAGCTGAACGCCCGCGCCCAGGCCGCCCGGATCGCCACCGGGCAGCTCGATGCCACCGGGGAGTCGGTGGTGCTGCGCGACGGTTTGACCGCCCACGCCGGGGACGTGGTGGTGACCCGCCGCAACGACCGGACCTTGCAGCTCAACGGCGGCAAAGACTTCGTGAAGAACAACGATGTGTGGACCGTTCAGAAGGTCGGGGCCGACACCGCGACACTGCGGCACACCGGCCACGGCGGCAAGATCACCCTGGACGCCGACTACCTGGCCCAGCACGGCCAGCTCGGCTACGCCGCCACGGTGCACCGCGCCCAGGGCGCGACCGTGGACACCGCCCACGCCATCGTGGATGCATCCACCGACCGGGCCGCCGCCTATGTGGCCGCCACCCGAGGATGGGAGACCAATCAGCTCTATGTCGCTCTGAGCGAGGGACAGTCCCGGGACGAGGTGCTGGAGGCCATCGCCGGGGCCTACGACCGGAACCTGTCCGCCCACGAGACGGTGGCCGCTGAGGCCATGCGCAACGGCGACGTCGCCACCCTGGGAGAGGTCTACCGCGAGACCGCCGAGGCGGCGTGGACCGCTAAGACCCGCGCGATGGCCGTGGACGTCATGGGCGCGGACAAGGCCGCGGACTTCACCAGCACCGAGGCGTGGGGCGCGGTGGCCACCCACCTGCACGCCGCCCAGGAGGCCGACATGGACCCGGCCGAACTGTTGTCGCGGGCGGTGAACCAGCGCGGCTTTGGTGGGGCGGAGGACCCGGCCGCTGTGCTCGCGTGGCGGCTGGAGCAGCAGATCGAGGCCGCCCAGCGCGTCCTGGATAACACCGACCGCCGGCCCCTGGGCAACCTCACGGACGAGCACCTGGAGAAGCTGGCCCAGCGCGCTGGGGTCGCCCAGCACCCGCCCCAGGTCGAGGACCCGCAGTGGGCGGCACACCCTTACGCCTGGATGCCCTCGGCCCAGTTGGCTGCGGCGAAGGCCAGTGCGGAGGCCGAGAACCTGGCGCTGCCCCCGGAGCTGTGGGAGTCCACCACCTCGGTGCACCTGGACTGGGTGGCCCGCACGATGGGTGCTGAGCAGGAGCGCCGGGCAGGGCTGTCTACGGAGCAGACGGCGGTGGAGCAGATCGCCCGCGGAGAGCGCACCCGCACCGACACGGACGTGTCGATCGGGGAGGCGATCGCCGCCGAGCAGCAAGTGCGGGCTGTGGCCGCCAAGACCCCGCCACCGGCCCCGGTGGCGGACGGGCGACGGGTGAGCGAGGACCTGGCCCCCACCCCGCTGATCACCGACGCCCAGGTGCCGGTGCAATACCGTCAGCAGCTGGAGCGGCTGCGCACCCGCATGGAGGAGCGCGTCATGGTGCGCGGTGCCGAACTGGCCGAGAACCGCCCGGAGTGGACTTCGGCCCTGGGCCCGGTGCCGGCCAAGCCGACCAAGGCGGCCGAGTGGCACCAGGTCGCGGCCGAGGTCGAGGCGTACCGCAACCGCTACAACATTCCCGCCCACGAGACCGCGCTGATCCCCCAGGCCCACCAACAGGACCCGGTGGCGGCCGCGCTGGTGGCTCGCGCCACCGCGCTGCACAAGCACTCCGCCCTCACCACCGCCGCCCCGCAGACCCCGGAGCAGATCCGGCAGGCCGTCGATGAGGCACACGTGGCCGAGCGGGTGCGCACCACCCCGGCCCCGGCGCAGGAGGCCGCAGAGACGCTGCGCGCCACTCGTGGACAGGCCGCCGATCCGTTGCCGGCACCGCAGGCCCGGGAGGCCGCGGTCACCGAAGCCGCCAAGGCCCCGGTAGCCGAGGAGACCCGGCGGCTGCTGACCAGGGAGGAGCTGATCGCCCACGTAGTGGCCCAGCACCGGGCCCAGACCCAACAGGCCACCCCGACCACCGATGCAGCTGCCCCCCACGAGCCGGCGACCCCCACGCCGGCTACTCAGCAGAAGGAGCCCACCGTGTCCGAGAACGCCCAGAACGACGCCGCCAGGAAGCCCATGAAAACTGACCTGGAGCGCAGCCAAGCCGAGGTCATCAAGCGCTTCAAGGCCGCTAATCGTGTCGAGCAGAAGTCCCGCCGGCAGGAGGAGAACGCCGCGGCAACGCGCCATGCGGCTGACCGCATTCGCCGCGACGGTGGCCGCAGCCTCTAAGCAACCACACCCACTGAGGGCAATCATTTAGGAGGCCCGCCAGGGCCGAGGAAATGTGCGGCAGCCCTTGTTCGGGAATGCCAGTGGCCGGGACCCCTGGGAAGGAGGGACCCCGGCCACTGTGGGACAGCGCACGAGTGCCTGTCCCCTGGAGGGGAGCAGGGCGCCTACTGGGAAGGGACGGCGACCTGCCCCAGGTCTATGTGGTCACCACGACCAGTCGGCAGGAGGATGCTCACAGGCCAGCGTGCGGCGGAAGCTTTTCTCGACGTGGGAGGTCCCGCACTCCCCGAAGGGACCGCGTTTGGTGAACAGCACGGCAGCGTGGCGGTCGAAGTGATTGGTCCACCAAGCCGACATGCCACCACCGGCCTGACACACCATCCACTCCTCATAGAGTGACTTGAATCGGTCCACGGCTTCCGTGTGGGCCCACCACTGCGGGCACCAGCGCATGGCCTGGTTCATATCCACGGACTCCACCCGTGCCACCAACTGCTCCACCCACTCCACGAACTCCTCCGGGGTGAACTGCTCGCCGGTCTCTGCTTGCTGTTCGCTCATGAGCGCTGTCCTTCCGTGATCCGCTCCAGCACTGGGCTGATGCGGGCTGTCAGGTTCTTGTCCTCGAACCACCGCACGGTGCGCACGATCGTGCCGCCCCCGGTGGAGGTCTTCACCCAGGCGTGCCCGGTCGGCAGCTCCGAGAGCTTGGAGACCGGCATGATGTCGCGCTGCTGAGTCTGCACCGACCGCGACGCCACACCCCGGGAGGTGGAGGTGCTGCGCACCTTCGCGTCGTAGGTGCCGATGAGCTTGCGCAGCGACTCCAGGAACTCCGCATCATCGGAGCCACCGCCGTAGACCTTCACCGCGGCCGCCGACCACAGCGTGTCCCAGCCGGTGCGTTGCAGCATGTCCACGCCTTGGCCCTTGGTCTGGAAGTAGGCCGAGACCACGATGCCCATCGACCCGAAGAACGAATACCACTCGGGCAGCTGCTTGAGTTTCACCACGTTGCCGACCTCATCGAGGTCAGCCACCAGAGGCACCGGCAACCGGCCGCCGGCCCGGCGGGCCGCCTGCTGGGCGGCGGTGACCACCGCGTAGACCAGGGTCGAGACGAAAGCCGCCCCAGACCCGGCGGCGTCCTGAGTCAGCAGAATCAGAGTGTCCTTGCTGGTGACGAAACGGTGCGAGTCGAACACCGGCACCCCCGGGGTCGGGGTGGTCCAGGCCACCAACTCGTCATGGACCAGCGCCGAGGACATGCGTTGAGCACTGGCAGCCACCGACCCACGAGTGTCCTCGGGCTGATCCCCCATGCCCTCCAACGCGGCAGCAGGCCCGGTCTGCCCGGCCTGCTTCAACAGTTGAGCCGGTTCCATGAAGGCGGCCGAGGACACCCAGCGCAGGACGTCCGCCAGCGTTTTGCCGCTCTTGGCGGCCGCCAGCAGGCACCAAGAGAGGTAGTCCCGGCCTTGGGAGTCGAACTGCGGATCACCCTTCCCGCCAGCGGCCGCCCCGGCGGAGGCCGTCTGGAAGATTGAGGCGACCTCCCCGGCCGAGACCGTGTCGGTGACGGTGGCCAGCAGGTTGAAGATCATCGCCGGGCGGGTGCTGTCGCGCCAGATGCGCTGGGGGTCGAACAGCCACACGGTGCTGCCCGTCGTGGTGCGGGCGGCCAGGACCTCGGCTACCCCGTCGACCTTGTTCGACGTCATCACGAATGCCCCCGGCGCCTCGACGGCGTGGCGGATGACCTGGGAGGTGGTCTTGCCCCGCCCGGTGCCCCACACATGGGCCGAGCACTCTCGCCAGCCCTGATAGATCGGGTTCTTGCCCACCAGCCCGATCGTCAGCCCCGGACCAATGCCTTGTGCATCGGGGTGGAGCCGGTGGGCCTCCGTGGTGCGGGCGGGGCCCATCGCCGGGTTGATCCGACCCGGGGGGCTCATCCGGCGGGCGGCCTCCTGGGTCTTGGACGGGGTGCGGGTGCCCCAGATCATCAGCGCGGCCACACCCACCACGACCTCCAGGCCCACGAGGAAGGTGGCGGCCGTCGGCCAGTCCACTGCTCCGGTGGCCAGCTGGATGCCCAAGGTGAACGGGTTCCACGGCAGGTCCCCGGTCACCGGGGTCAGCACGTTCCCCAGGTGGGTCAGACCGACCGCACCCATCACGGCGGTGAACAGGATCAGGATGCCGATGAAGCTCTTGTTCTGGTCGTTGGTGTTCATGCGTTCACCCGTGCCTGTGCGGCCGCCCAGGCGGCATTGGTGTCATGGACCCGCAGCTCCCCGGCGGTGAGGTTGGTTTGGAACGGCACCCCGGGTGCCTCCCCGGTCTTGAGCATGAACCGGCCCCGCCCGGGAGGGGGCGAGGTGCGCCCGGTCTTGGGGTTCACCGAGCCCTCGGCCGACCAGGCCACCAGCAGCGCCTTTTCTTGCTCGGAGAGCGGGAAGACGGTCTCCAGCATCTCCATCTCGTTCTGCGCCAGCCCGCCGAGGACCTTCATGGAGGAGCGCTCCATGAACCCGGTGGCGATCTTGGTCAGCTCCTCCGTAGAGAGCTGGAGGTCTTTCATGGAGTGGGTGATCAGTAGCTGCCCGAGGCCCTTGGTGCGGTTCAGACGGGTGATGCCGTCGATCTGGTGGACGAGCAGCTCGGAGGCGCGCAGGGCTTGCCAGAGTTCGTCCATGATCATCAGGTGGTGGCGTTCGGCCATCAGCCCGGCCTCGGCCAGGGTCTTGGCCGCGGAGATCCCGGCCTGGGCGTAGGACCAGCACACGATCTGCACTGCGGCTCGCAGATCCAACAACGTCTCATCAATGGCGGAGAGGTCGAAGTCCACCGACTGGTCAATCTGCATCTCCTCGGAGGTCTGGCGGCAGAACACGTCCCCGAACGGGCCATGTGCGCCCAGGGCGTTGAGCCCGGCCAGCAGGTTGCGCACCTGCCCCCGATAGGCCGCCTGGTCATCGACCAGGATCGCGGCCATGATCGCCGGGCGTGCGGCGGTGATCACGTCCACGACGTCTTGGATGATGGGCTGCCGGCCCTGGGCCTCAGCGTGTTCAGCGGCCTCGGTGATCGCCATGGACAGCACCGTGGGCTCTTGTTGTCGGGCATCCAGGGGTGCTTTGAACACCAGTTCCAGCAGCCCGGTGAGGGCGTTGAGGCGGCGGCTGTGGATCTCTGCGCGCATCTGCCGTTGCAGCGCCTCGGGCAGCTCGCCCAGCCGGCGCCACAGCGGCCCAGCGTCCATGGGGTTGATCGAGCCCACCCCGGGGGCGACCCGGATGACCTGCCCGCCCACTTCCACGGTGAGCCCGGCCAGGTCGGGCTTCACATCGCTGGCCCCGACGAACAGGAATCCCTGGTCGACCAGGGCCAGGGCCATGCGCACCGCCACCGAGGACTTCCCTCGGGCCTGGAGACCGAGGATGAAGCAGGAGGGGGAGGAGATGATGCCGCGCAGGAACAGGTTGATTGGGTCCCCGCAGACCACCGAGCCGTTGAGCTGATTGCGTCCCAGCACCGCCCCGACCAGCGGGGAGGAGGTGCCCACGGCGAAGGGCCACAGCCCGGCGGTCTGGTTGGAGGTGGCAGTGAACTCCGGGGGTGCCTCCACCCAGGAGTTCATCCCGCCGTGGGTGACGTCCATGCCTTTCTCGGTGAGCTCGCGCAGCTGCCCGTTGCTCTGCGCGGCGGAGCGGCCGAAGAACTTGTTGAGGACCGCATCGGTGAGCTGGTCGAAGACAGACATCACAGCGCCTTTCGCACATCAGCCGGAATCGTGGCCACAGCATCGGGCACCACGCCGAGGCCGAGGTTGAACGCGAAGGCCGCATCGTCGTTGTAGTCGCACTCCCGCAGGCCCAACTGCACCCCCTGGGAGGCGTTGCGCCGCAGCGTGGCCGCCACCCGCGGCAACTGCTCGGGCCGCTCCACGGTGGCCGTGACCACGATCGAGAACCGCACCAAGGAGGCGCCCTCGGCCTGCTCACGCTCGGCCTTCCGCGCCTTCTCCAGGGCGATGATCTGGGAGCTGGTGGGCCGGCGGTTCTTCTGATTCGCCGCGAACTGCGCATTGGTCAACGACTGCTGCACCTGAATAGCCGACTTGTTCGGGGACTGCGGCCGGTAGAACACCGTCACCCGCTTCTGCAACATCTCCGCATTCGGAGCCAGCAGGGCCACCAGGGCATTCTCCCGGAAGGTGCCGGCCGGCGGACGCCACATCTGCCAGGACTTCGACACCACCCCACCGTGCTCATACCGCCCCGGGGAACCCACCACCCGTGCCGCCGAGGGGCCGACTTCTTCCCAGCGCAGCCCGGTGCCGGCCTCGGACAAGCGGGCCTTTTCCACGGCGGCGGCCGCCAGGGGGTTGTAGGCCACATAGGTCTGGTCGATCAGGTCGTGTGCCTGCATCAGTGACACCGACCCTGCCCCGGCCTGCTCCAGCTGTTCCAGGAATCCGCTCAGCAGGGAGGAGACGTCCGTGGCCAGCTCCTCGGCGGTGCGCTCGGGCACCCCCTCACCCTCATTGGCCTTGGCGCTGAAGGTCAGGGCGATCCACTGCTCCAGCTTGGGCACGTCCTGGTTGAGGTTGGCCACCACCTCGTCCATCGTGGCCCGGGCGAAGGCCGGCACCGACTGGGACCCGGCCTGGGCCCGGCCCACCGCCACCGCATCGGGCAGCCGCTCGCCGGGGTCGGTGGTGGACTGGGTGGTGACCGAGACCTGCACGAGTTCGGTGTTGGAGCCGGCGTCGCGCTGGAAGGCGGCCCAGGTGCCCACCATGCGGTCCACCCGGTCCTGATCCAGCAGCCCCAGCCCGGAGGAGTTGGCGATGACGAACACGGTTCCGGTCTTCAGCTTCGGGTGCCACAGCATCACGCCCTGGTGGCCGAACAGGTCCGTGAAGGTCACCGGCTCGGTGGCGGCCAGCACTCCCGGGGCGCGAAAGGACCCGTCGGGGATTTGCGAGGTCGGCCCGGCCTTGTACGTGGTGCGCTGCTTCTTCTCGGCCCGGGAGAACATGCCCCGGGCGATCCACCGTTCCGGCTTGGAGCGGCCGTTGCGGTCCTTGGAGCCGAGCACAGTGGCCACGATGAACGCGGCCACCGCGACACCGGCAGCCACCCAGATGTGGGAGGCCATGATGAACAAGAACACCAGCACTGACCCCACTCCGAGGACGACGGTGGAGGCCATCGAGAACCCCAGCAGCCCGGCCGTCTTGTCCTCAGCGATGTTGCCGTACTGCCGCACGATTACCTGGTTGCTACTCACAGATCCTCACCACTTTCCATGGATTGCTCGCTGTCCCGGACGACTTCCCGCAGCCCGAATTCCAGTCGTTGCGGATCAATAAACGATTTCTTGGCCCCCGTAGCCGGGCCACCCTCACCGGCAGGGTGACCAGCAGGACCGGCACCGTTCGTCGGAGCCACCGGCTCCGCACCGGCTGGCCCGGACGCCTCAGCTGCCCCGTCGGCAGCTGCCGGGGACGAGCTCGAGCTCTGCACCTGCTCCGCACCCGAAGCCCCGCCCGTGCCGGTGCCGGCGGCACTGCTGGGGGCAGCACCCGTGCCGGGGCTCTGCACGTTCTCCGCGCCCGAGGCCCCACCGGTCGTGGTTCCTGGCGCGGACGTAGGAGCTGCACCAGCCGTGGTGCTCTCCCCGTTCTCGGCACCGGCCGGTCCACCGGCCGGGGCAGACCCACCAACACCAGTCGATCCCGGGGCTCCGGTCGTACTGGAGGCACCACCTCCAGCGCCAGAACCGGCCCCCGCACCCGTTGCGCTGGCCCCGGAAGCACCGGCACCCCCACCCGAGGCACCGCCAGCCCCAGCACCGCCGGCACCAGCTCCGCCGGCACCCGCCCCAGCGGCTCCGGCAGCGCCACCGGCAGCTCCAGCACCCGCAGCGCCACCGGCCCCGGCTCCGGCAGCTCCACCGGCACCAGCGCCAGCAGCCCCGGCCCCGGCAGCAGCACCGGCGGCCAGAGCGCCGACACCAGCAGTCACCGCACCAATAGCAACCGCACCACCGAGCATTGCCAGCCCACCAGCACCCATACCGCGGGGCCCGGCGCTGACTGCCGGGACCATGACCCGGGCCAGGGCGGGCATCGACAGGCAGGCCATGAAGATGATCACGGTCCCGGTGAGCAGGGTGATCACATGGTTGGCCACCTCACTGTCGCCGGTACCCCTGATCCCGTTCATCAGCGCCAGACCGAATCCGTAGAGCACGGCCGCGACCGGCTTGAAAAGGATCACCGCGATCAGCCAGCCCACCGCTTTGTCGAACGACTTACGTCCCCGCTCCGTGGTCGAGGCCGCGGCGAAGATCGGCAGCAGCCCGCACAGCGCCCCGGCCACCCCGTAGGAGAAGATCACCAGGGCCGCATTGAGGATCGACCCGAGGATCGCAAAGGGAGCGAGCACGATCAGAATTCCAGCCGTGGTCAGCGCCATCTTGGACCCGGCCACAGCGTCCAGGTCCATCGACTGTCCCAGCCCGTCCCGGGCTGCGTTGCCGGCGATCGTGTCCACCAGCCACGGGGCCACCTCATCGGTGACCGCCAGCGACAGGGACACCATCGATACCGCCAGGCCGGAGACCACCACGGTGCGGATCAGTCCCATGACCAGGTTCTCGGCCGACTCCCGGTTGTGGTCCCGAGCGATGCGCAGCACCGCAAAGGCCGTGCCGATGATGCCGGCGACCCCGACGAACGTCGTCGTGGCCCTCTGCACCCGTTCGGTGGCCGAGCCCGGACCCATTTCCACGGCGCCGATGTTGAGCCACCAGGTGCCCACGAAATCGAGCATGGTGGTGAAGATTTCCACCAGCCACCCGGCCATGAACAGGATCAGCTTCTCCACCGTGTCCCCGGCGATACCGCCGGCGAGGTCTCCGACCCAATCCATCATGACTTTGGTCCCCACTCCACGTAGGGCTGGCCCTGGTGCTGGTCCCCGGTGATCATCGAGGTGCCTGAGGCCGGGTCCAGCTTCCAATCCCCGTCCTCCCACACCAGGTCAACCTGACCGGCGATCGTCTGCGTCAGGCCGTTCTCCGAAGGCAGGTCGTAAATCAGCTGATAGGACGCCGCCTCGTCGGTGTAGTGGTCCTGGGAGTAGCCGATCAGCGTGGCCGAGGATGCGGCCAAGCCTCCCTTGGCTTCCTCCAGCCCGTCGCGGATGCGCTGAGCCTTTTCCTCCAGGCGGTCCCGGTTGGGGCCTTCCGCGATCGCCACCTCCGAGTCCTTGGCCGCGTCCTCACTCACCGAGGGGTCCAGAGCCATCGCATAAGTCGCAGCAGCCATCAGCGACCCGGCTTCGGAGTGGGCGTAGCCGACCCGCAGCCCTGAGTCGCGTCGTTCGCAGCCGCCGAAATCGTCGGAGGAGGGCACCACGTTGTAGCCGGCGGCCACCCAGTCCAGGACCTCGGGGGCCTCATCGGCCACCGAGGAGGTGTCGGTGCTCAGCTGCGCCTGGCAGTCCCAGGCGAAACCCTCCCCGGAGGCGGGGGCAGCCGCCTCGACCGCCCCCTGGCTGGGGGCGGTCGAGGCAGCAGGGGCCTCGGGGGTTTGGGCCTGGCTTTCATCGGTGGTGAGGTTGCGGATGGTCCACCCGGCCACTGCGACCAGCAGCACCAGGGCGATCAGGGCCGGGCCGAACCAGCGGGGGCGGGTCCGAGTTGCGTCGTTGTTGTGCGTGTCCATCGGGGGGTCTCCCTGTCGTTGCGGTGCCGGTTGAGGATCGGGGACCGGCTCAGCCGCCGGTGATCATGTTCCAGATCGCCCCGGCCGCCCCGAGCAGAGCAGCCGCGACCAGCGGCCACACCGGGGCCTCGACCTCGTCCCCTCGGCGGCGGTTCCGGCCGGCGGTGACGAGCCCGAAGATGAAGTAGACGAACAAGACCAGCCCGGCGGCCCAGAGGATCCAGCCGAGGATCATGGTCACGTTCTCCATGCCCGGGGGCTGGGTGGGGGTGGCGTTGATGGCCGGGATCATCAGGGCGTTGAGGGTGTTGGTCAGCATTGGGGGGTTCCTTTCTCAGTGCCCGGTCTGGGCGATTTTGTGGATCTTCCGCAGCACGGTTTTCAGCCGGGTGCTGGAAGGGGATGGGGTGACGCCGACCTCGCGCCAGGACGGTTCGTAGGGGACGGTCATGGCCACCGGGAACATGCGCGCCACACTGCGGGCGTAGGTCAGGGTGGGTTTGGTGATCCGGTTCTTGGGCCGGTCGTGGACGATGACCAGACCGACCAGTTCATAGGGCAGCTGCCCGGTGGCGGAGGCCCGGGCTAGCTGGGCGGCGGCTTCCAGGGAGGACGCGCTGGTGGAGCACACCAGCAGCGCCCGTCCTGCCCATTCCGGTTCCTGCACCGCCGCGTCCACGACCTGCTCCGAGCACAGCCCGGCCAGGGTGGAGGTGCCCACCCCGCCGGAGGCACCGACCAACCACAACGTGGCCTGGGAGACGTCTACCGGGGCGGCCGGCTCTTCGGCGGGCGCTGGTTCCTCGGCCAGCTGTTGCTGGAGGTTCTGCGGCCCGCGGATGGAGTCTCGGGCCCCGAGGATCGGGTCTTCCTCCATCGGGTCCTCCTCCTCGATGACCTCCGGCGCTGCCACGAAGGGGTTACGGGGGCTGTCCACGATCACAGTCCCTCCCGCACTGCTGCCCCGGCGCGCAGCCAGGCCCGGCGGGTGGCCGGGGTCATCGCCGTGAATCGCACCCGACCCTCCACCAGCGCCCGGTCATAGGGGATCGTGACCACGGCACGGGCGTAGGGAGCGAATTCGGCGGCCAGTTCCGTGGCCTTGGTCTTCTGGTGGCCGGGCTCGCAGCACAGCACCACCACTACCGCGTTGCGCGCGAGGTCCTGGGTGTGGGTGTCTCCGGCGTGCAGGGCGGCCAGCACCCGGGAGGCGCCTTCGGCGGCGTCGTCGACGGATTTCACCGGGATCACCACCTGATCGGCGTGGCCGATCATCGCCTGCCAGTTCGCTCCGCGTTCGGTGTTGCCCGAGTCCATCACGATGGCCCGGTAGTACTTCGCGGCCACCGCGTGCAGCCGGTTCACCTCGTCCCCGGTGACCATGTGTCGCTCCTGGTCCCCGGAGCGGTCATCGGAGCGCAGCACGTCGTACCGGTCGGCCGGCTGGTGGTGGACGTACCCCGACAGATCCCCCACCCGGGCGTCAGAGGTCATGAAGTGCTCGGTGCGCCCGAGCAGATCCACCACGGCCGCCTCATGCCCGGCATCGAAGGTGCGCCAGCCCAGGGAGCCCAGGGAGTTGTTGTTGTCCCAGGCCAGCACCCCACCACCGGAGAGGCGGGCGAACACAGCGGCCAGGCAGATGACCGTGGGGGTCTTGCCGGCCCCGCCCTTGGGGTTCAGGACCGCGATCGTGCGCGGCCCGGCCCAGTGGGCCGACACCGCGGCCTCGTCCTTCCGCTGGCTTAGCTCCGCGGCCGAGGGTGCCAGGCTCAGACCCAACTGGTTCAGCGCACCACGCCACCCGCTCTGGGCCGGGGCGTCCACCTCGGGGCGGTCCACGAAGGACGGCAACGGCTCCCGCCGGTTGCCAGCCGCCTCGGACTCCGCCACGGCCTGAGCCGTGGAGGGGCGGCCGCCGAGGAACGGATTAGGTGCGGGAGCAGCCGCCGCAACCGGTGCAACAGCCTGATCCTCCTCAGTCGCAGCAGCCACCGGGGCCGTCTCCACCGACGCCGGCACCACCGACTCCACCGCAGGCACCGACTCAGGCTCAGGAGACTCGACCGGGGCAGCCACCGGCTCCACCGTGGCCACGGACTCAGCTGGGGCCTGCACGGTGGTTGGTGCCGCGCTCTCCTGCCGGGAGGTGCCATCGGCGCCGACCAGGAATGTGCGGGACCCGGAAGGGTCCTCGATGTGCAGCTGCATGTCCTGGTTGGTCTGCTCCGCCAGGGTCTTTGCCGTGGCCATCACCGAGCGGCGGGCATCGCCCACGGAAGAGTGGTTCTCCCGGGTCGTCTCCCCGTCGGTGTCCAGGTGCACGGCACCGGTGGAGTCGATCGTCGCGGTCATTCTCATCAGGGGGTCTCCTTGGCAGTGGGGGTAGGGCTCGCAGTCGGTGACGTGCTGGCAGTTGGCGAAGGGCTGGCTGTGGGGGTGGGGCCGGTCTTGACCAGGGCGTAGAGGGAGCCATCGGTGGACCCGGCCACCCGGGTCATCGCCATTCCGTTGTCGGTGATGACGTCGGGCACCGCCGCCTGGTCAGCTCTGGTGGTGGCTTCGGTCGCCCCGTCGCGGGTGACCTGGGTCTGCTTGCCGTCATCGGTGACCCAGGCGCAGCCGGCGGCCAGCGTGGCTTGACCATCGAGGCGGTGGGCGGTGGTGGCTTCCACATCGACCAGCACCGTCGAGGCCAGCAGCAGCCCGTGGACCCGATCGGTCTGCACGGCGGAGGTGGTGATCTGGTTCCCGTCGAGTTCGCGCACCGCGACCTGCTTCACCGCGGTGACGTCGGTGGCCTCATCGACGTCGTAGAACCCGACGACCGTCTGCTTCCCGTCCTTCCAGGCCGCCACCACCCGGCCCTCCACGCTGCCGAGCACGGCGGTCAGCTCCGCGCCCTTAGCCGGGGCCGGCAGGGTCGCCGGCTTGGGCAGGGCCGCGGAGTCGGTGCCGACCCGCCACACCTTCCCAGCCTTGGCATCAGTAGCGATCAGGTCCTCCCCCTGGGCCTCCAGGGGCTTGGCGGCCGCCGGAACCACCCGGGAGACGGTGGACCCGTCCGCCTTCACCAGCAGGGACTTCTTGGTGGGCAGATCCAGCCGGGGCACCGTGCCACCGTCCAAGACCACGGTCGCCTCCTGGGGGACCTCCACCCGGATCGGGTCCGAGGAGTCCGGGGTGAACAGCACCAGCTCCTTGCCCGTGGCGGCCGCCAACCGGGTCTGCCCGTCCACGGTGAACACCGCCAGCTGGGTCACGGTGAACGGCGCGGACCGGATCCACTGCTCCACACCCGTAGCCGGATCGTGGCCGATGAGCTTGCTGCCGTCCACGCTGACGGGGCGGCCATCCCAGTCCAGGACCGCCTTCACCTGGGACCCGGACATGGGCGTGGCCCAGGCGCCGTAGGTGTCCCACCCGGCCGGGGCCGGCACCGGCAGCTGCGCTGGGGGCGGGGTGTGCACCACCGCGACCGGCTCCCCGTCGCCCTCGGTCAGGTTCATCGCCACCGAGGTACCGGCCGTCAGGGCCAGGATCCCGACGCTGCCCCAGATCGCCAGGGCACGACGGCGCTGGTTCCCGGACCGGGCACCCGACTTGCGTGTGCTGGCGCTGCTCCCGCCCTGCCGGACCCCATTGCTGGTGGCAGGCCCGGGACCAATCGGGGGCTCGTACTCCTCCAGGGTGCCCAGCTCGGCGTCCACGACCATCTCGAACACGGACCCGTCCTCGGTGTGACCCTGCACCCGGCACGCCTTCAACCCCAGCCGCCGGCACGCCTCGGCGGCCGCATCCGCGGCCACCTCGTGAGTAGCACCGGCATCGAGCACCGGATAGGTCAGCACCTCCCCGTTGGCATCGGCCACGATCTGCTCCGCCCCGAAGGCCAGGGTGATCACCGGCCATGTGTGGACTGCCGGGCTCACGAGGCGGCCTCCCCAGCGGGCAGGTCGTGGGACTGGTGGCCCACGACCTCCCAGGCCCCGGAGTGCTTCTCCAGGTAGATCGTCACGTGCCGGGTGCCGGTGCCCTCGGCCGGTTCCCCGTCGCGGCTGGCCCACCGCCAAGTCACCTTGTACGCCCGCACCGCCTTGTCCTGCCCGACGTCGCGGGTCACGTCCCCGATCGCCGACACCGCCTGGGCCCGGCTGTAGGCCCCGTGCTCGGACGGGCCGAGCCACGCACCCTGGGAGGAGTTGCGCTCAGGCTCGACCTGCTGCGCTGCCCATTCGTCCGACATGAGCGGCTTGGTGCGGATCGCGGCCGCCGTCTCGGTGCGATCGCTGGCCGTGTCCCAGGAGTGCAGCAGGAGCGCAGCCGCTCGGGCGGTGGAGTCCACATCGGAGCGGTCCACGTCCTGAATGCGCGGGAAGGTCCCATCCCCGGGCACGTCCGGGGTGGGGAAGCTGCTCGATGTAGGCCAGGCGGCCGGAGATGAGCTGGCCGAGGCCGCAGCACTTGACGGGGCGGACGTCTCCTGTGCCGGACTGGTTGAGCACGCCGCCAGGGGTAGGGCGAACAAAACCTGGGCAGTGATCAGGTGGGGGCGGCGGCTCATTGGGGCCACGCTCCTTTCTCTCGCAGGATCGGCTCGGGGTCGATGTTGAAGCCCTGATAGGGGAAAACGACGTCGGGGGCCCCGGGCCGGTAGATCTCAAAGTGCAGGTGCGTGGCCATGCCGAACTGTCCCCGGTTGCCCTCCGTGCCGATCACCTCACCGCGGGTGAGGCGCTGGCCCCTCTTCACGCCCCAGGAGTTCAGGTGGCAGAAGGCGAACCCAAAATCGGGATCGTCGTCGTTGTCGACCTTGGCGATCACGCACCCATCGGTGTCGTTGAACCCGGTGATCCGCAGATCAGTCGGGGCGATCACCGGCCCACCAGCCCCGGAACCGGCACCAGGGGTGGCGAAGTCCAGCCCCACGTGGTTCTGCGCCCACTGGGGCACCCCGGGCACATTGCGGCCCCCGTAGCCGGAGGTGAACTTCCCACCCGGCAGGGGCGCGGTCCACTCCCCGTCGCCCAGGTCCCCGTCCCATGCCTTGCCCCCGGTGGGGGCCTCACACCCGGGCGAGAACTCAATCTGTCCACCGGAGAGGATCGTCTCCACGTACCGCTCCGTTTCCGCGAACGGCGGCACACCTTTGTGCTGCTGCACCGCACCAGGCCCGGCGTTATAAGCAGCCAAGGTCAGGCGCACCAACTGGTCAGCGTCATCACCAGCCAAGGGCTTCACCTCATTGCGCAGCGTTGCCATGTAGCGCCCATAGGCGGGAATCGCGTCCTCGGGATCAGTCACGTCCCCGCCCTCGCCGTAGGCGGCCCAGGTGTCGGGCATGAACTGGGCGATGCCCTGCGCTCCAGCGGGGCTGCCGGCGTTCGGGTTCCAATTCGACTCCGCCTTCAGCTGGGCAGCGACCACGCTCACCGGCAACCCGGCCGTCCTGGCGGCCTCCTCCACCAGTGGACCCCACCCGTTAGGGACGTTGATCACCCCGTCCTCGGGGTCCTCGTCGGAGACGACCGTGGCAGGGACGCATCCGCTACTGGCCGATGCCTGCATGTCCGCCACCAGGGCGAGACCGGCCACACCCACGACAGGCACACCGATCGCCATCACGCCGACCAGCGCCAGGACGGCGATAGCCAGAGTGGATGAACCGTGGGACTCCTCGTCTTCCACACGTCACCTCCCTTCCCAGCGTCAATCCATTTGGCTGTTTTATACAGCTATAAAAGTTGTAGCACGTCTTGGATGTATAAAACGGTCAAAACACGTTCAGCTCGTGGCGGTATGGGTCTCGAGCCTGAGGCGCGATGTCAGTTGCGTGTGAGGTGTTGCGGGTGCGACACAATGAATTCCGTGCCGTCCGTAGTTCGCCCCGCAGGTCAGCCTGATCTTGTTGCCGAAGCCGCCAAGGTGTTCGGCAACACCGTCCGGTTGTCGATCATCAATGCCCTCCGGCAGGGGCCGGCGCTACGTGCGGACCTGGTGGAACGAACGGGGCTCCCGGCCAAGACTCTCGGTGCTCAGTTGACCGAGCTGGAGGCCATGGATGCCGTGAAGGCGGAGGCGCAGCAGAGCCGTGGCCGGCCGATGCTGTACTACGCGAATCACGCGCGGCTCGAGAGGCTGCTGTCTGCTCTCACGCAGTATGTCCTGGCGGATGTGCGGAGTGCGGGTGCGGAGACGCCCATCGAGCCTCACTGATGTCTTCCCATGTCTGGGCGCCCTTTCCGATCCGTGTTGAACATGTTCAACACGGATCCTACGGGCAGTCCGTCTAGGGCTCAAATGCTGTGCGGCGCGGTCTATCTCTCGCGCTGATCCTTCTCAATAACGTCCAGGATCGCCTGGAGGCCTTCGGGGTCGATCTGACCAAGAGCCCGGGCGGCGAAGTTACGGACCTCGGCCCGTCGGAGGGCGCGGACCGTGTGGAGTTCTTGCTCGACCTGCTGAGGGAGCGGCCCGTCCTCCTGCACGAGGTATCTCGGGTCCACTCCGAACACTTCCCCCAGTGCCCGGAGCAGTTTCTCGTCGGGGCGTACCCGGGTGTCTGCGGTCTTGAGGTAGTGCCATTTCGTGCGCGAAATGGCCACGCCGCGGTCTTTGAGGCCTTGCTGGATCGTGGTGAAGTCGTAGGGCTGGCCGGCTTCGGTGCGCAGGGTGTCCAACAGCAGGTTGATCTTGTCGGCCAAGATCTGGGCTGAGCGTTCCCGGTTGGCGTCCCCCACGTGGTTTCTCCTCATGTCACGATCCAGGCGTAGATGCTGCCCAGGAAGGCCAGCCCGTAGATGAAGCCTGAGATCACCTGCGGACCGGTGTGGTCCTGGAGCCGGATGCGGCTCCAGCACACTGCCAGGCCCACCGGAACGAACAGCAGCCCGACCACACCCCAGGATGTTGTCAGGGCAACAATAGTTCCGCCCATCATCATGCCGTGCCCGGAGATCTTCCACCACGGACTCACCACAGCGATCACCAGCCCGGCCAGGAACGTGGCCACGAGCAGCGCCACGATCTCGATCGGTCCCTGCAGCAGGATCGCCGCCGTGAGGTAGCTGAGGACCAGCACCAGCACCCCGGCCATCACCGGGCGGCGGTGCTCCTTCACACTCACGTGGTGGTCGGTGAGGATCCCTCGGCGCACCAGCATGAGGACCACGGCCAGCGGAACCCCGCACACGATCAGGGCCGCGCTGATTCCCCACCACAGCGAGGCCGCAGAAGGGTTCGCCCCCCAGGGCAGCGCGATGAGCAGTGCGGCCAGCAGCACCGGAGGCTGGAAGGCTTCCGTGGCGGTTCTCTCCCAGCGGGGGACGACGATTGAGGTGCTCATGATGTGAGTTCAAATCTCCTCTCGGCGGCCTGCAGGGCACACCGTTGCTTGTCCGACAGGCCCGCGTTCTCGGCCCGCAGGGCGTCTTCGACGGCGATGACGGCACTGTAGAGAACCGTCTGGGGATCAGCCGAGAGGGCGCTGGACCAGCCTGGAGGGCGTCCACCAGGGCTCCACCGGTCCGCGCCGAGGTGGGCCCACACCGGGGCGATCCTCAGGATGTCCATGCGCAGACCCATCTTCAGGCGCCGGCCTTGGGCGTAGAGACCCAGCCACGCCACGGCCAAGCACACCAGCACGGCCCCGGGCAGGAAGACCGGGCCGAACGAGGCCCGCAGGGCCACAGCTACAGCATCCCACGTGCCTGAATACCCGAGGACTGCGTAGCCGGCCTCGAGTGTGCAGCCGAGCACGAGCAGAGAACCTCCCACACCCAGGCCGAGCAGCCCCGGCCACAGCAGGCGGTCGTGCCCATGCTGGCGCAGGGTGAGTTCCCGGAAGGCGACACGGGCAACATCGGCGGCGTTCCAGGCTCCCATCACCATGATGAGCAGCGTGTAGACCAGGGTGCCGCCCTGGGCAAGGTGGTCCGGAATGAACGCTCCCGAGGTCGGGCCCCGGTCGATCGAGAAGAACGCTGCCGTCAGTCCCAGCAGCAAGGCGCTACCTATGGCGGCCTCCCGCAATGTCCGCGACCGGCTCCAGTGCCTGCGCTGCAGGGACTGGACGAGGGCCGCCCGCAGGCACCATACGGCGCTGAGTGCGAGCAGGTTGCGCACCAAATGGAAGATGTTCTCCCCGCCCAGCCACGCATCCACGGTCCGTTCGGGAACCATGACCCCGTTGGCCGAGAAAGCCAGCGCCGCCAACGCCGTGCCCACCCAGACGAAGTCCACTCGGCGTCGCCGCGCCACTCGTGGCAGACGAACGACCACTGCCACGGCGGCGAAGAGGAACGCCACGGCCTTGAGCAGACTCAACACCGCTCCGAGGCTCATCAGAAGGCCTCGAGCAGAGGATCCACCTGCTGGGTCAGTCGGGCGGCCAACCTCGTGGCGGCGTTCTCTGCCGCGATCTCCTGGGCCGTCCAGGTCGAGGAACGCCCGAGAAGGGTCTTGATCCGCCGGGAGCCCCCGATGTGGGCGAAGGCGTTCCCCAGCGTCAGCTCGCATCCACCGTGCATGAGGAGGATGTGTCCGTACTCGTGCAGGATCACGTGCCGGCGCAGCAGCTCGCTCTCCCCGGCAGCATGGAAGATCCAGGACCGCTCAGCCTTCTCCAACCACAGCCCAGTGACGTCCTGACCCAACCCCGCCGGCGCTGGCATGATGTGGATGGGCTTGCCGTGCCGACGCTGCACCTCCAGATGAAGACCCTCCCAGGTGAGATGGTCCGGCAACTCAGCCAGCACATCGGAGTCGGAACGGGAAACAGTTCCCCCTAGCCAAGACATGCCCTCCAGGCTACCCGGAACTTGAACATGTTTATGTTGAACATGTTCAACATGTATTAGGGTGGATGCATGTCGTGCGGCACTTTGCGCCCGGCCGTAGATGACCAAGGCCATCGCTGCTTGCCTCGTTTGCCGGAGGGATCGTGTACCGGAGGGATGAAAAATCACCGAGACACACCTGATACCGCTATCGGTAGCAGTGTCGATATGCCATGATCGACCCATGACCGAGTACCAGCAGCCGAAGTTGCAGGGCCACAAGGTGGCCCTGATGGCGCGTGTGTCTCCAGAACAGCACCGCGCGGCGATCGAAGCATCGCATCAGGCGGGGCTCAGCATGGCCGAGTACATCGGCGCCTTGATCGACCGCGACGCTGGAAGGTCCAACAAGCTCGACAATAGGGAGGAGCCGCGCCTACCGCTGGCTAATTCCGCTTAAACGACTGACGACCCGCCTGGCAGGGCGGGCCGTCGAAGTCATTCGGCTGTCTCAGGTCGCCAAACTCGCGACAGCCGTTCCAACAGCTAACTGAATCGAATCTGTCATGAACCCAATACCAGGGGACTGTTGTGTCCCCTAGTGTACCTGAGGCGCGTCCGCAAATGGACCCCTCATCACTCAACCGCGCCGATTTTCGGTCACACTCCTCCCTCGAGACTGCCCTCGAGGCCCCCGCGGAGCTCCCCTCGCACCGTCGACGGGTGCGGGTGGCCTATGAACGCTCCAAGGCCGTGGTGCTGCGCGCCGTGCCCAAGGGCTGCCGTCTGGCCCGGCACGTGGTCGCGTGGAAGCGCGCCGTCCTGGAGCATCCGGGCCTGGAGCTGATGCGTGCCGATGGCCGGGCCAATATGGCTGCCCTGATCGAGGTCATCGCCGTGCAGCAGGACCCCGGCTCGCGGACCTGGCGCACCACCTGGGGATGGGTCGCTGAGCGGCTCGGGGTGCACGAGGACTCGGTGGGTCGGATGATCCGCCGGCTCAAGGACTGGGGGCTGCTGGCAGTGGTGGCCACCGGCCGCTCCGCGGCCTACACCCCGCGGTCCACGGGCAAGAAGCAGGGTGAGGCCCCCGTCTACGCCCTGACCGTCCCCGCACCTCCGGCTCCTGCACCCACTCCGGCCGAGAAGACGGAAGAGGAGGCAGCGGCGGTTGTGGATATAAATGTCGGCCCGGTCCCCCCGGAGGGGGTATGTTCTCCCCCGCACGCGCGCGAAGGACTTTCCCAAATGGACGCGGCTCCGCCGCGGCCCTCTACCAAGGCCGCCGCACAGCGGCGGGAGGTCCAAGCCGCCCTGGGACAGCGGACAGCTCCGCTGTGGCCAGCTCATGCGACGGTTCAGCCTTCGAGGTTGGGGGCGGCCCGGTCGGATTGGAAGCAGGCTTATCGTTGTGCGGGGTTGGAGATCCAGCACCATGCGCTGGTGCTGCGCCGGATCACCACCGCCTACGTGGTCTCGGTGGCCAAGGCCCACTTCGAGGCCGGCTGGAGTGTCGCCGACGTGCTCCACGCCCTGGACTGGGCACCTAACGGCCAGCGCTACCCCCACGACGCGGTCACCGGGATCGAGCACCCCGGGGCCTGGTTCACCGCCCGCCTACGCGCCTGGACCCACCCCGACGGCACCCCGCACCGCTCCCCCGATCAGCGCCAGGCGGCTGAGGCCGAGCAGCGCCGGGCCGAAGCGGTCGCGGCCGCCGCCCGCCACGCGGCCCGGCAGGAAGCTGCTGCAGCCGCCACCGAGGATGCCGGGGCGGAGGGCGTGGCCGTTAGGTCGGCTGATGAGGTGCCGGTGGCGCGGCGTCCGCTCAGGGAGCGGTACGCGGCAGCCTTTGCTGCAGGCCTAGCGGAGGCGGCACGGCGAAGCTCGTTCTCCGGTGAAGCCTAAGGAATTGCTGGCTCTCTGCGTGGGTGCGCAACCCTGTCTGGCGAGTTGAGTAGGTTGATTTCAATTGCAACGACCGTCGCGCAGCGGCGGAGGGGGAAGGTGTGCCGTGCAGGCCGATACCAAAGAGCTGAAGCAGATTCTGACCGCGGAGGGCCGGTTCGTGATTCCGACGTTTCAGCGTGATTACGAATGGACTCAGGAGGGGCAGTGGCAGCTGTTGTTCGAGGATCTCGACACGGTGGCCGGCCGCTTGGGGGCAGCCCGAGCCCAAGCGGAAGCGACGGGGTCCTCGAAAACCAAGGCGGAGAAGGAAGTGGCTCCCCACTTTCTGGGTGCAGTGGTGTGTGATCAGCTGCCCTCCCCCGCCGGTGGGCTGAGCTTGTCTGCGGTCATTGATGGCCAGCAGCGGCTCACGACGCTGCAGCTGCTGGTGCGCGGGGTGTTGGACGTGCTGCAGGAGTCTGAGTCGCCGCGGGGCCGGCAGGTCAAGCGTCTGCTGCAGAATCCCGAGGATGTGGTCGATGAGCCTCATGAGCGCTACAAGCTGTGGCCGCGGCGCAAGGATCGCGAGGTGTGGCCGGTGGCGATGGCTGATGCGGTTCCCCAGTACAGTGCCGAGGACCACCTGTATCTGCAGGCCCGCCGTTTCTTCGCCGAGTCCGTGCGCGAGGTCATCCTGGATGTGGACGGCCGGGACCGCATCGATGACCTCGTGGATGCCTTGCTGGACCTGTTCAAATTGGTGGTCATCGACTTGGACGACAATGACGATGCCCAGGTCATCTTCGAGGTCCTCAACGGCCGCCAAACCCCCCTGTCTGCCTCGGACCTGGTCAAAAACCTGCTGTTCCTCCGCGGGGAACTGGCCAACGAGCACGAGCTCGAGGCTCTTTACGACGCCTACTGGGCCGATTTCGACGAGGGGTGGTGGAAGAAGCAGATCGGCACCGGTCACGCTGCCCGCGCGCGGCGCGATGTGTTGCTGTCGGTGTGGCTGACCGCGGTCTCGGGGAGCGAGGCCAGCGTGGGTCACCTCTACGGGGAAGTCCGGCAGTACTTGGCTGGGGGTGAGCGCACGACCGAGGACATCCTGATCGAGCTGGCCGCTTACGGGCGGGCCTACAAGGCCATCTACGGCGCCTTGGACCCCGGCTCCACGGAACTGGCCCGGGCCTACGGCAACCTCGAGACCCTCAAACTCCAGACCGCAGTGCCGTTGCTGGCTTGGTTGCGCACCCTCCACTCAGCACGGCTCTCCCCGGCCGATCACGAACGCGCGGTGGGCGCGGTGGAATCCTGGGTGATCCGTCGGATGATCCTTGGGGTCAATACCCGTGGCTACAACGCGGCGTTCATGAGCGTGCTCAAGAGCGCGCAGGCGGCTGCCAAGGATCCGGAAGCCAATATCGCCGATGCCATCGTCGAAGCCCTCTCTGCTGGGCCGAACTCCCTGGCCTGGCCCACTGATTCTGAGATCACCCAGGTCTTCGCCCAGGAACGGATCTATGGCCGGTTCACCCAAGAGCGCATCCGCCTGCTGCTAGGGGCCATCGATGCACGAATGCGTGCTGAGAACCCGAAGACCGAGCCAGCGGTCTTCGACTACACCAAACTGCAGATCGAGCACCTCATGCCGCGACGCTGGGTCCAGCACTGGCCCCTGCCAACTGAAGTACTCGACGACCCGGTTCAGCGGGAACTGGCCACCACCGAACGCACTGCCGTGGTGCACCGCATTGGCAACCTCACCCTGGTGACCTCCGCGTTCAACCAAGGCGTCTCCAACCTCGGCTGGCAGCACAAACGCCCCGAGCTGGCCGCCCACGCAGCCCTGCAACTGAACCTCCCCCTCGCAGATGTCGAGCACTGGGATGAGGCCGCCATTACCGCCCGCGGACAGGCACTGGCGGCAATCGCCTGCCGGGTCTGGCCTCACGGCACGAGTCAGCTCAAAGAACGAACCGAGGCTAAGCACGCTCACATCGGCGCGCACGACCTTGGTGGTAATTGATCCTTTCCACTCGTAGCAGCGAGGGCTCTGCGTTCCCGGCGCAGGGCCCTCGCCATATCTGGGACACATCAAGCTTCAGGGCATCAAACCTAGCCAGCTGGTAATCCAGTACTAATGAATAGGCGTATGTCGCTTTACTGTCGAATAAGTGTTCTACTATGGCGTGCATGAGACCCCCCGTGCCGCTGACCATTGACGACCCGGTGCTGGTGAACGCGGTCCTGGTCCGGGTCCCGGCCGGGTTCCCCTCCCCCGCCCAGGACAGCTTCGACGACGGGCGGATCGACCTCAACGAGGTGTTGATCCGCGATGTCACCTCCACCTACCTCTTCCGCGTCACCGGGGACTCCATGGAAGGCATCGGGATCTACAACGGGGACGAAGTCCTGGTGGACCGTTCCCTCACTCCCCGGGACGGCAACGTGGTGATCGCGGTGCTCGATGGGGACTTCACCATCAAAACCCTCCACGTTCACCCGGACCGGGTCGTGCTGCACCCGGAGAACCCGGCCTACCCCGACGTCGAAGTCCCGTCGTTGAGTGAGCTGGTGGTCTGGGGTGTGGTGGTCTACGGCATCCGCCACGTCAACTGAATTGGCCGGTGGTGGTGTGTGGTGATCGCTCTGGTGGACGTGAACAACTTCTACGCCTCCTGCGAGGCGCTCTTCGAGCCCTCCCTGGCCGGTAAGCCGCTGGTGGTGCTGTCCAACAACGACGGGTGCGTGGTCGCCCGCTCCCCCGAAGCCAAAGCCCTCGGCATTCGGATGGGTGACCCCTGGTTCCAGCTGCGCGCCGACGCTAAACGGTGGGGGCTGATCAAGCGCTCCTCCAACTACCAGCTGTACGCGGATCTGTCCGAGCGGGTGATGCTGCTCCTGGCCGGCCACGCCCTCGGCCAGGAGGTCTACTCCATCGACGAGTGCTTCCTCCTCCCGCCCGAGGGCACCCCGGCCGAGCAGACCCGGTGGGCGCGCCGGCTGCAAGCCACCGTGGCCCGCAACGTCGGGCTGCCGGTAAGCATCGGGATCGCCAGCTCGAAGACGCGGGCCAAGATCGCCACCGAGACCGCGAAGAAGCTGCCCGCCACCGGTGGGGTCGTCCACTGGGACCAGGCCCCGGACGGGTACTGGGACCGACTCCTGGAGGCCCTGCCAGTCACCGAGGTCTGGGGCATCGCGGGACGGCTGGCGAAACGCCTGGAGGCGATGGGCATCAAGACCGTCGCCGACCTGCGTGATGCCGACCCGGTGGCCATCCGTCACAAGTTCTCCGTGGTGCAGATGCGCACTGTGCTGGAGCTCAACGGCTTCCCCGCCATCCCCGTTGAGGACGAGGTCGCCACCAAGCAGCAGATCTTGGTCTCCCGGTCGTTCCCGGACCCGATTCACGACCCGGAGGTCGTCGGAGCCGCGGTGGCAGAGTTCGCCCAACGCGCCTCCCGCCGGCTGCGCACAGAGGGCGAGGTCACCGGGCGTCTCACCGCCTTCGCCAGCACCTCCCCGCACCGGCCCGGACCCACCCACAATGTCTCGGCGCACGTGCGCCTGGCCGTGCCCACCAACGAGCCCACTCCCCTGGTGGCCGCGGCCCGGGCGGCCCTGGTGCCCAAACTGATGCACGGCATGTCCTACATGCGTGCCGGCATCCTCTGCACAGACCTTGCCCCCGACGGAGCCGTCCCCGTCCTGCCCGGAGTGCTCGAACAACCTGCCCCCCTCGGGGAGCTCATCGACGAGGTGAACCGCCGCTTCGGCACCGGCACCCTCGCCCTGGGTCGCACCGGCGCCCACTCCCCCACCCCCTGGACCAACCGCCAAACCGACCTCTCCCCCAGATACACCACCGACTGGAACGAAATACGCACCGTCAGCTGACCGATAACTCACGACTCCGGGGTGCTTCAGGAAATGGCAGCTGTCATACATCTTCTTGGTATTGGTTGGTCGTCGAATCACTTGAGGGGTACCGCCAAGAGTGGCACCACATCAGTTACGTATAAGTGTGGTACTAGTGTGGTACTAGTACGGTATGGTGCTAGTGAGCTCGGTCCTCTTGGGCTGGCCACTCCCCACTTCGTATTCGCACTGACCACTACCCCAGTCGACTTCCTCGGATGGTGTAGTGGTTGCGGGATTCCTAGGAGAGGATTCGCTACTTCACAGCGATGACTGGACATGGAGGTGCCGTACCGACCATTGTCGATACGGCACCACGTTGGTACTGAGTTAGTACCAATACCACACCAGTGTGGTATTGGTAGCGCCTACTTAAAGGGCACGTTCTGGCCGTATCGCTCCTCGAGCACCGGCCATACAAGCTCTTCAATCAACTTCTGCTGAGAGGTGTCCTCAGCTTCAGCGGCATAGTTAAGCAAGGCGTGCTGGGTGTTGTTGAATCGGAAGTTGTACCCCTTCACCTTGGCTCCGATGCGTGCCCGCCGCTTCCACGGCTTCAGGGGTGGCCCCTGTTCGGGGACATCGGATCCAGAGCGTTCGGCTGCCGCTGCAAACCGCTCGATCTCTTCCTCGCGATTGGTGGCAACCGGGCCACGTTTCCTCACCATGAGAAGACCTCCTGGGTCAGCAGCTGGATCTCGGCCTTGGCTTTGGCATCGCGCATTTCTACGACTCCCTTGCCGTCGGCCAGGCAGTCGGCGAAAGCCTTGCGCTGATGCAGCACGGTTTCAGCGAGTCGCACACGGGGGAAGTCCTCGAGGTATGACTGGGCTTCTTCTCGCTCCTTGGTAAATACGTTCGAGGAGACAAAATTCAGAACCAGCATCGACTTGAGGTCCTCGTTGAAGTCTTGGGCACCTTCGACCGTCTCCAGAAGGCCGGCCACAGCGTCCAAGTCAGCTTGGGTGGCTCGCGTGGGGCTGATCAGCATGTCCGCGGCAGTGAGCGCTGTGCGCATCTCCTTGGAATCCTTGCCTGGGACGTCGACCAAGATGTGATCGAACTTAGGTCGGAACTCTTCCAGGAACTTATGTAGTGATCCCGATTTCTGTACGGACTGTATCGAGGGGAGTCCGGCTTCTTCTCGGTCAGTGGTGAAGTTCGAGGTCGTGCGGATGGTGGGGTCAGCGTCGACCAGCAGTACGTCTTTTCCCTGCCGTTGCAGCTCAACGGCCATGTTGACGGTAAGCGTCGACTTGCCCGTTCCGCCCTTCTGATGCCCAAAGACAATGATCATGGCACCACAGTAACACCATTGTGATGCTATTCAAGTACCAGACTAGTACCACACCAATGTCATATTAGTGTGGTACTAAAGACATGTCATCGTTGGAAGTATTTTCTGTGCCTGCGGGGGGAGCCCGCGGTGCCCAGCGGGTGGCACCTCAACCTCCGGGTGATTCCCTCGGCCCGCAATGTCTCCAACCGCGAGGCCGACCGGGCCGATCACGCAGAGCTGCGGCTGAAGATTTCTCTGACCGGTCTTCAGGCGGATGTGGTGGTCATCGACTGCCCCAACTGCCAGGGCGGCCCGCTCACCCTGTCGGCGCTGAATGCGGCGGACACCGTGGTCTACGCCGCCACCGCCACCAGCGACGGCATCGACGGGGTGGACGGGGCCCGGCGCACGATCGCCCAGTTCTCCCCGGCACCGCCAGCAGCTGGGCGCCCCGGACACCCTCACCGAGGCCGGCATCGTGGTCGGCGGGGTGAAGGAAACCATCATGAGCCGGGCGGCGGTGGCCAGCCTCGAGGAGCTCCGTGCCACGGGGTTGTTCCTGGAGCCGTTGATCCCGGACCGGGCCATCGTCCAGGAGGTGCGGATATCGGGGGAGTGGTACGGCCAGTACCGCAAGGACTCCCGGGTGCTGGATGCCTACACGGCGATCGCGAAGAAGGTGCTGCGATGACCGACAAGCCTGAGCGTCCCGCCTCACTGGCCCGCCGCCGGCCCCGACCGGCCCCGGATGAGCACATCGACCCGGTCGACTACACACCCCGACCCGCCACCACACCCCAGCCCGTGGCACCGGTGGTGTCGTCCCCGCTGGTGCAAGCGGCACCGGCGGCGGAGTCCCCGGTGGCGGCGCCGAAGCGGGGCCGTGGCCGGCCGCGCCGGGAACCCACGATCCAGCTGGGGGTGCGGGTGGCTCAGGACGTCTCCGATCTGATCGAGGAGCTCACCGAGCACGACGGCACCGCCCGTGCGGTGATCGAGAACGCCGTGCGCGCCTACGCCCAGCAGCTCAACCGATAACGCCCGCTCCTCGGCAGGGGAGGGGAGTGGGCCGCGGGCGGCTTTCCCATGGTCGGCGAGGAAGGAACCCGGCTCACCGTTGCTGGTGGGCCGGGTTCTCTCATGCTGGGGACAGGCGGCGGGATGGGGCGGGTGGTTCCGGGGGTCGTCGGACGACGCGGCTGCCCGCGCACCCTCCGTAGGAGCCAGGGCTGACCTCCAGCGAGGCCTATTCCCGGGCGCCAAAGGGACGACCAGCGCTGTCCACGCTGGACGCGGGGCGTCCCGGGGGCACCGTGGCCGGCAACGGATCGTCAGCCCGTCACTGGCTGCTCATCGTGCGGAGGGGCCACGATGAGGGTCCTCGTGCTCGAGCCCTGCCCCGAGACGATCCCCGGTGATGCCATGGCCGTGGCCGCCGGCATCAGAGCCCGCTGTCGCGGAGCACCCGGACAGGCCCGAGGGGGTGTCCGGGTGGGGGAGTGGAGGTCTACTGGGCGGCGTAGTAGGCGTCCTTGACGGACTGGTGAATCCGGCCGCGGTCGGAGACCTCGTACCCGTTCTCCTTCGCCCAGGCCCGGATCTTCGCCGTCTCCGGGTTACCACCGGTGGAGGAACGGGGCCCGGTGGTCCGGGCGGACTTGGACTGGGCCCGCCGGCCGGCGGCAGCGAAGGGGCGCAGGGCCTCCCGCAGCTTCTCCGCGTTAGCGGTGGAGAGGTCGATCTCGTACTGCCGGCCGTCCAGACCGAACTGGACGGTCTCCTCAGCAGGACCACCCTCGAGGTCGTCCTCCAGAATGATCTGCACGCTCTGGGCCATCACAACACCTTTTCCTTGATCTCGTTCTGTCTTCCGCCGGAATGCGCTCACTGTCTGGAACGCCAGCATCGGTTCACCTTCCCATAAGGTATTGGGGTAAGTCGAAGTGCCACCGGTGGGGATGAGCGTCTTCACGCACCGACTCACCCTACCGACAAAGGGCCATGGTTATTCAATTGCCTTTGGAAGCGGCGGGCGCGCTCACATAGACATCACTTACAGATATACCGATGGCCCGACGCATGCGTCGGGCCATCGGTATAGACGGACACGCCGGGCAGTGGGCGTTCCCTGCTGTTGGGAACGAGCGGCGGCCTCGGTAGGGATTGGAAGTTCGATCGAGTTTGAAATCGTCATAGACAAGTCGACCTTGCCGAGTCATCCAGCTGGTTGTCACCGCTTCCCAGCGGCTTGTTCCTCCCAAAGGCGCAGTAGGCGTGAATTAGGAACGGTGGAACGATTCCTGTAGCGCTTGTTCTTGCCGGCGAGTATCTCGGAGGCGAGCTGGTGGAGTTCCATGGCGGAGCTGCCACGCCAGTTCAGCTTCAGGGCTCCGGCCAGCAGTTCGTCCGCGGTGAAGGCATAGCCATGCTTTCGGAGTTGTTGCAGTCCGTCCAGGACGAAGTCGAAGTCGCTGGGGTGCCCCAGTCCCGTGCTGCTGTTGATGCTGCCTGTGAAGGCCTCCAGGGCCTCCCAGACGACGGGTTCGCGGACAGTGGGGTTGGCCGGGGGGACAACGTCTCCTCCCAGGTGTTCCGGGTGGTAAGCGTCCACCCAGGGCTGGAGCCACTCGTTATTAGCGGAGATCGCCACGATGGCGGAGGCACCTCGAAAATCCTCGGCCGCGACCAAGGACTCGACGTCGGGTCGGTACACAATTAACGGCCCCCGGGGGCTTTGATTGCTATTGGTGTGACGGTCGGTGCTGATGCGCACCCCGTGCTTCTCCAACTTCTGGAGCACGGGAACGTTCCGAATAGTGCTGCGCTGAGCAACCCGCAATCCGACGGACTCCCAAGCTCCGGTTTCACTGTGCTTGAAGGCCCACTTCAGGGCAGGGAGAACCGCATCCTCGGGTAGGGCGGGCAGAGCGACGTACGCGCGGGGGAAATCACGCTGAGGCTCGAACATCACCATGGGTGAGGGCCTACTTTCTCGGCTCGAAGCGTTGCACAACAGTCATGACCGGCTTTAGCCCTTTGGCGGGTGCGGGTCATTGCCGTAGGAGTTCTTCTCTCCGATGCGACCGTCTTTGTTCTTGATGACGTGCTCGGCGCCCCGGTCCACGGCCATCTGCCGTCCGGTTCGCTGGGCGTCCGCCTTCGTGGCCGACACATTGCTCGCGCGGCTGTTTCCATCGACCTTGTTTTTCCACACGCCGTCCTCGTTGTAGGTCGTGACGCTGGGCTTACGTGCCATGCCGTTCCCCTTTCGAGCATTAGTAACAGAGTGCTGTTCTCATGTATTCGAATGTACACAGGGGGTCAGACGGCCTAACTAGTGGCTATGCTCCTTGGCGCAGGACCGGATCTCGGCGGTCTCCCCCTGAAAGCCGGAGGTGCCGATGACGTGCTTGGGGCGCCCATTGCAGGTGAGGAATTTGCGGACGGCGGACACAAGGAGGTGCAAGTTCCGTGACGCCCGGTGCATGACCAGAACCTGGCTGATGGGTCATGGGGCCGAGCGCTAGCTAGCCCGCTGAGGCCGCCGTCAGCCGGGCCGGGCGCGGGATGCAGCGCCCTGAGGTAGCGTCAAATGCGCCGGTTGCTGCGAATATCGGGGGTCACACTAGCCGCCAACACCGCATTCCCCTAAGACTTCCATGCCAAGGTTCGTCTGGGTTCTCAACGACCCGTCCGAACCTAGCGTGACCGCTGTCAGCTGCTACTTATAGACTGCACGCGGCCCAACACGAGAAGCAACCGGAGGAGCCCCATGCTGACAGAGTCGGCATCAACTAAGCGCCACGGGAGGCACTACACCCCGACGGACTTGGCACTGTTCCTTGCGGAACGAGTTCTTCATCAGATAGGAGATCAGCAGGACGTACGAGTGCTTGATCCGGCCTGTGGCGACGGGGAGCTGTTGCTGGCGATTGACCAGGTCGCCAAGCAACGTAGACCTGACATGCGGCTTGAACTGGTCGGCTACGATTTGGATTCTGATGCCATCGCAGTGGCCGAAACGCGAGCCCGCGACCTTGACGTGGATGCCACGTGGCATCAAGGAGATTTCCTTGAAGCAGGGCGCGAATTGTCTCCAAGATCATTCGATGCAATTATTTCTAATCCGCCTTATGTGCGTACCCAGCAACTTGGGCAGGAGGCATCAAAAGCACTGGCCGCGGATTTCGGTTTGAAGGGGCGTATTGACCTTACCCATCCCTTTGTGACACTTTTTCCAGCTCTGCTACGTGATAACGGAGTGTTGGGCTTACTATGCTCCAACCGCTTCTTGTCGACTAAGGCGGGGGCGAACGTACGGGCCGTATTCCAAACGTCTCTGCAACCCGTCGAGCTGTATGACCTGGGTGACACCAAGCTTTTTCGCGCCGCCGTACTGCCCGCGATTGTCGTCGCACTGAATCAAGCGCCAGCACCTGAAGTCTCTTGTTACTTCTCATCGGCGTATGAAGATGAGAGTGGCCAACCGGATACCATAAAAGGCCTGTATGAATCGCTAACCAGCGACGGCGACACGACCGTAACCCATGAAGGTCGCACAATTTCCATTCGAGTTGGCACGCTAGTGCCTTCGACTTCCCCCGCTGAACCGTGGCGCCTCTCTCATAGATCTGGTGACGATTGGTTGCGAGCCATACGGAAAGCCACATGGAAGACCTTCGCTGATGTCGCCAAAATTCGGGTTGGCATAAAGACGACGGCAGACAGCGTATTCATATCCGACAATTGGGAGTCGGCGCGACCCGTTCCTGACAAAGACCTTCTCTTGCCTCTGGTCACGCAAGCTAACGTGACACCATGGAGGATCTCCAAGAATCTCGAGACTAAAGTGTTGTATCCATACGATCTCGGCTCAGTAAAGCGAGTTCTAGTGGATATGTCACTTTATCCAAGCAGCATGACCTATTTGGAAGGCCACTCCGAACGTTTGAAGGGCCGTAAATACGTTATCGAGAGTGGCCGAGAGTGGTATGAGATTTGGGTGCCTCAAAAGCCAGCAATGTGGTCGGTGCCTAAAATCGTGTTCCCTGACATAAGCGTGGACGCACGGTTTGCTTACGACAAATCAGGCGCCATTGTGAACGGAAACTGTTACTGGATCTCCGTTGCCGACATTGGTGACGAGGGTCTCGCATACTTAATGATCGCAGTAGCTAATTCCAGGCTGGGTGTTCGGTTCTACGATGAAGTATGTGGCAATAAACTGTACTCAGGTCGACGACGATGGATGACTCAGTATGTTGGGAAGCTACCATTGCCGGACCCGTCGCTTGACACTTCTCGCCGACTTATCGCGTTGACCAAAAGCATCTGCGAATCGGAAGGAGAAGTGACTCCAGGGGAACTAAGCGAAGTGGACCGCCTGGTGCGACAGTCCTTCGAAGGAGCCATGGATGTTGCGGTGACGGGTCCGGCCAGTGACACGCTGTTTTAGTTGAACCAGGGACCGGGAAGCCGCAACTGAAGTTTGGAGTTCGAAATTCTTCCTTGGAACTGCCGGAACTCCTTGAAAAAGTCCTTCCCTGTGACTACCACTAATTCTGTTACTGTAAATTTGGCGCCATCCCGGGCGGCATAGAATATGGCGTATCGCATGTCTCGGGCTGCAAGAATTCCATTGGTAGAAGCAACGGGAGCTGTGGACTCTGGTAGCTCAAGCCCCAGATCCACTGTCCTCGCTAGTTGCAGTTTAACTTCTAGTAGCTGAGAAAGAACATCGGGGAACTGCCCATTGTCGGCAAAGTGTGATAAGCCGAGTAGTTCGCATGCGTCTCTGTGTACGACGCTTCCCCTATTTCTTTCCTGCGTTAGTCCAGGGTCGATATAGGTGCGTCCTACGATTGCTTGCAATCTGGAATATATGGTAGCGATATCCAGCACGAGTCCAGGCTCGGGTAACGCTACAGGAGAGACTGCGTAGTCAAGTGTGAATGATGGTTGGAAAAGTCTCACAAGCTCATTGCTGTCAGTTTGGGAGACTAGTCGGGATCCTGAATTTTCGTTAATTCGGTTTGCCTGGTACTTTCGTGTCAGAGTTCCCGTCGTATCATATTGAGCAAGGTCGGCTCCGGCAATTACTTTTACATTTGATATTTGTCCCTCAATAAGAATAAGAATGATGTAGCGACGTGATGCATCAACTTCTTGATTCCAAATTTGGAGGTTGTTTGATTCCTGCGCGTAGACATCGGCGTTTATGTGGCTCAGTCTAGGGTTAACCCTTTGGAATGTTTTTGGGGCCACGTATCCTAAAGCTTCACAAACTAGGGTTTTTGCTACCTTGGATCGGGTGCGCACGGGTAGTCCATATAGGTCGTCGCGTCCTAATAACTCTTCCTTCAAAAGCACTTCGAGTTCATATGGCGTGTAAAAAAACCCGGTTAGCTCGGTGGCTGGCTCATCGTAGATGGAGGGCATCCCCTCCTGGATGTCTGATCGAACCATGAGGGCACTTTCTAGTGTGCCCGTCCTCATTCGAGCCCCTCGAATAGGTCTCGAACGCTGATGCCCAGTCCGGCCGCGTATTTTTTTAGGGTCAGGTACGTTGGATTGCGCTCTCCACGCTCGACGGCGCCGATATAGGTCCGGTGAAGACTTGAGGTGTTGGCAAGGGTGTCTTGCGATTTTCCCTTGGACTCGCGCAGCGCGCGGAGGTTGTCACCTAGCCTTCTGAGGGCAGTTGTGTCATCAGGATTTTGTTGCACTCGGAAATAGTGCCCAGTAGACACTCTAGAAGGCGACAGTCTATGAGTAGCATTGTCGTGCCTCATGGGCAGCACCTTGGCCGCCATCGCTAACGGCGGCGACCTCCATTTGAGTTAGCAATGAAGTGACCCCCAGCGGTCTGATCGCCGGGCAGGAACAGCACCACGTCTCCCGCGCCCACCATGAAGCAGCCCGGGCTGCCAAACCGCTCGCCACCGCGGTCGGAGAACCAGTGCCGGTCACCGCCGTGCTGGTACTCGTCGGCCTCATGCGCCTGACCATCAAGCAAAAGCCTGCCGGCGTCACCGTGCTCACTGACCGCCACCTGGTGCGATGGCTGCGCCGACGGTGTGCTGTCCTCCCCGTCGACATGATTACCCGGATCACCTCGGCCGCCGAGCGGACCGGAACCTGGCACGACAATCCCCAACCACCGCTGGTTCCTGCGGTGTTACAGCGTCGCTTCACCGACCTCCGCACGTCCGTGCGCACCGCCAGACGACGGCGCCAGCTGTGTCGGGCGGGGCTGCAATCGGGAGCCATCATCGCCCTGCTGGCATACGCCCCGCGCCTGATCGACGTCGTACTGAGCGCCGCCTTGTTCTAAGGCCTGGAAGCCGCGGGAGGATCGCATACCGGTGACACTGGCACACCAGCCCTGCCCCTGCGGTGGGCCCGGGACCGGCAAGCACGAACCCCGTGGTGTGATGGAGGGGTTCATTCCTTGCCCCCAAAGGATTCATCGTGACTCGCTCTCCCCGCCCGCGCCGGACCCCTACGGTGCACACCACCACACTGTTGGACCTCATCGGTGCGGATCTGCTCAAATCAGGGGAGAGACTGGGATCCACCCGTCCCTCGTGGCCTGCCCAGGCGTCGGTGAACGCCGACGGCAGCGTCAACTACGACGGCCAGTCCTATCGCACGCCCTCCGCGGCAGCACAGGCGGTGCGCGGAGGCAGGGCAACCAACGGATGGGTGATGTGGGCAGTCGAACGTGACGGCAGGAGGATCACTCTGGCCGTGCTGCGCGACCGCTTCGAAACCGGAGACACGACCGCCGGAAACCAACCCACCGCCGCCCCTGCCCCGGCGCCTCTGCCTCTCGCTGAAGGACCTGCTACGGGTGGGGAGAAGATCGACGAGGACGCCCCGGACCCCTCCGACGTCGTTCCCGCACCCGTCCCGCCGGAGGACACCACCGAGGACCCCGGCTTGATCACCTCCTTCGGGATGTTCTGGGAACGCGAAAAGGTGAACTGGAGCAAGGGCGCCCGAATTCTCGGACACCAGGCCGGCAGTGACAAGGACGTGGACTTCGCCCAACAGGTCGGCGTCTACCTGCTCCATGACGGAGCACGCACCGTCTACGTCGGACGCGTGTCCAAACCACGGCTGGGGCAACGCCTGTTCGACCACACCAAAGACCGGCTGTCCGGGCGCTGGGATCGGTTCTCCTGGTTCGGTCTGCGCCCGGTGCTCGCCAACGGTCGACTCGGGCGCGCTGCGGAGACCTTCGGGACGGACCTGGTGGTGGCCACCATGGAGGCCATCCTGATCGAAGGCCTCGAGCCCCCGCAGAACCGCCGTCAGGGCGACGGCATGACCGGACAGGAATACCAGCAGACGCCCGACGACCAGCTCCAGGGCCAGCACATGGTCGCCACGATGATGCGCCTCCTCCAAGGCCGCAACGATATTTAGTGGCTGCTCTCCATCCGTGTACCTCCAGGAATTCGGTGAAAGCGCTAAATCATTAAGATTCGAGGAAATTGGGTAGATACATACAATGAAAACTTCACTTCGGTTTCAATTAACGGAATGTGAACGTTGCCACGCAGAACGCGTACTAGGCAACCCGTGTGCGGATTGCGGCAAGAAGGCTCCAGTCTCGGAAGTCAATGGATACGTAGTAAAAAGGCGTTCAGCCGTCCGTGAAGTCAATGACCGGATTCGAAGTTCGAGACTTCAGTCATTGCCAAAAAGAAGCGGGATGGACCCGGAAACACTGACCGAATTGACGCAGCATCTTTCAGCATTTATTAGCGCGCTAGACCTTATGGCCAAGACAGATGGGTCAGCCGAATCGATATGCAAAATGGTAGAAGCTCAAAGTTCAATCGAAAGTACCCTTAGGCAGTACAAGGTAACTCAGCCGTTGCGTCCGACTATGTCCGCGCACAAAGCCGTGACGGCCACGCTCCAGCGTATGCAGTCGTTGTGGACGGTTTACGCTGAAGCGCTTTCAGTCTCCAGCATGCTTGATGCACAAAAACTCATCCATCAAGGCCAACTCAGGATTGATGAATGCGCTTTGGATATCGAGGACTACGCATTAGCAGTAAGTGCAGCAAGTGTCTATGAAGACTTAAGTGAGCCCAATTTATTTGAAAGAGGCATAAAAGCATTATTGGTCACCCATCCCAACATGTCCATATTGGATATTGGGAGTAAAGGAGCCGAGGAAGCTAAAAGTCTGACCGGAGTTGAAGTCGATGAAGGGCACGGAGCTCAGTATCTTGCTTTGCAAGCCGTGTCCAAGGTTCACTTAGACCCAGAAAATTTTGAAAAGTTGCTCATTGAAGCGGCCCGACTGTGTCGCGCTAATGAGCGTCTGTTGGCTGTGGCCTCCCAAGCAGGCGCTCTAGAATCACTGGCGAAAAGCTCGCGTCTACTTGTGGAATCTGTTTTTTCCTTTGAGTCGGTTCTCCAGCGCGAAAATGACTCTTACGCACTGCTTCGTCGGATAATTAAATTGTATGGAGAAATATTTGAAGACGTCGCTGCTCCCATTTTTGCCTGGTATTGTTTACTGTCGGGTCAAAAGTCACAACCTTATGCAAGACTGCTTGAAGCTGATGCCACATCACTAGCCAGGTCCTTAGCGCAGAATGATGCCACTTCGAGATTGTTTGCTGGCGTAGCCAATTACCTCCGGAACGCAGCCCAACATGGAAGCAGCTTTGCCTTGAATGGCGACGAAGTTCAATTTCAGCTTCGCTCCTTTGCTGAAACCCTAACGCAGGATCAGGTGATAAATGACGTATTTGCTTTCCTCGAGTCGTTGTTGGCTACGTCATGGGCACTTTCGAACGCTCTTGCGCAGGCGAATGTGTCTATTTTATTGGATGAGCGAGATGCGGCGTACATGGGAGTATCTAAATTTCGCTTAGCATGTATTTCATTAGAACAACACGGGTTTGAACTTGCATCGGCTTGGGAAGACTCCACTTCCTGGACCTTTGAGTTGCTAGGGGAACCTCGTGATGTGCATGTACTGGCCTTGGCTCTTGCGCATAATTCGCCTGATGACGTAGCTGTCACGGTGACAAGCTCACCAGGCGATGAAAATTTGTTAGTTCCCTTTGAAGCGTATACCAAATATACGCACCTAATGGAACAAAAATCCCCACCGGAAGACCTTTTGATGGGTCGGCTGGAATTGTTGCACGCTTGTCAATTCGGAAGCCGTACCAGCTTGACGTCAAGTGCCCTGCAATTTGCTGCTGCTACGTATGGGTTGCATGTACTGGGAGGGGACATTGGTTTTATGCCTTACCTGCGAAAGACTCTAAACCTTGCGGTGTCCACAGGCGATCTAGATGTTGCAGAAATGTGCAAGACTACATTTTCTGTAACAAGAAGGGGTAATCTTTCTAAGAATCTGACCCTTCGTATGGATTTTGCGAAAATGATTTCATCCAACAACGCCCCGGATGTGCCTACTGCGCATAACGTAATCATCGTGCGATAATGCAGATAAACCAGGTGACCTGGGGGCGTCTCAACTACTAAGTGCAAAAGCCCAGGCTAATAATTGTAGTTTATTGTTTTCCATACCAATTGATCCCTGTACTTTAAATAGATGAGCGTACAGGTGAGCACACTATAGGATAGGCTTCCAAGCCCTTGTGGGATCGAGCTCAATCGTCCCATCATGCGACCATAAGTCCCCAAAATATTGCGTTCATCTGCATTAGCTATAACTAGGATTTTGGTCACCCCTTCTTCTTCGAGCTGCTTAAGAAAATCCGTCGCTCGTTCGGCAGCTTTAGCTTGAAGATGATTTCCCAGTACGAGGATGGCGACTTTACCAAATGCGTGGAAAGTTTGCCCTTCTTCTCGAGGGGAGCCGGTGCCATCATGCCCGTACTCCACGCCCAGTGAAAAAATCCACTCGTAGGTAGTGTGAAAGGTGCCTACGATGAACTTCGTTTGATCTCGTGAATTTTTAGGCAAGATTAGCAGGCTATTAACGTCTAGCTCTTTTTCCAGCTTGAAGCGATGAGCTTTAAGCAGGTCATCAACAACATCCATGAATACATTAGGATGGAGTTCCGCTAAGTCGCAACGGAGGGGGTCTAGTCGGTGACCCAAAGGTCGGCCGCGGAATGCGGGGCCATCAATTCGCATGGATTGATGGCGGGCCATTGATCTAATTGCCCGTGTGTCAAGGATTAATTCACTGCTAATGTGTACCGTTACTGTTTTCTGGCCGGGGAGAAATTGAGGAGACAGGATGCTTGTTCCCCACTGACGGTCTACAATATCTTGGACGTCTTCAGCAAGAAACATGTCAGTTGCTTCTATGTATATCACTAAGTAGATAGCCTCGGGGGAGGCGTACCAATACTTTAAGTGTTCAATATCAACTGATACATCTACGCTTCCCCGTTCTTCTAGTTGGGTAGCGGATAGCGTTTCCTTATGCTTGCCTTTGAGTTGAAACCATACCTTTACGTTACTCAGCTTTCTTGAATCGTCTTGCGCAAGCACCAGGCCAGCGTCTAGGCCAGCCCGGTCTCTTCGAAAATCAATGAGTAGGCCCTGACCATGCAGTAGTCTCTCGAACCGCAGGCGGTAGTCATCTTCAAATTCTTCTTCTGTGAGTAGTGAAGGCACATTTTTCCTTCCATTTGATGGCTACAGATTACGCGTCGTCGTAGCGCGCTTGCAGCGTGTCCGAGTCCAGTGCGATTCCATGGTCGCCAACTCATCCGTCTCCTTGATGGATCGGCACGATGCCCCACGCTCACGCCTACATAAGGACATCGGCAGACGCGCTGATTCCACGCAGTGTCTGCGGCTGGCGCCCGGAAGCACATACTTCATCTCGTTGAGCGCACGAGCTATCCGTTGCTTGGCTCGGTACGTGACTATGTCATCTCAGGGTTGCGATGTCCCTGGTTGGCTGAAGTGCTCCTGTACGGCCCCGGTATGGAAGTCATCTCTTAGGGCTGGCCGCCGGCGGCGGCGTGGTAGACCTGGCGGATTTCGGCGGGAACGCGACCACGGGGGGAGACCTGGTGGCCGTGCTTCTTCGCTCAGGTCCGGATCGCGGCGGTCTCGGCGGCATCACCACCGGTGGTCCGGGTGGTGCGGGTGCGGCGCCCGCCGGTGGCTTTGCGTGCGGCGGCCACGAAGGGCCGCAGCGCCTCGTGGAGCTTCTCGGCGTTGACGGTTGAGAGGTCGATCTCGGGGTCGCAACCGTCCAGGCCGAAGGTGAGGGTCTCGTCAGCGGGTCAGCCATCAGTCGTCTTTCAAGCCATGGGATGCGAGACGTCTCGTCTAAGAAATTTGCACCCGCATGATTCCGCGGTTCGGCCTGTCTCGTAGCTATGTGCTTTATCCATGCCCCTAGAATCGGATACTCAACGTTAGTTGCGAGACAGATGGGGTGGACATGGGGAAGCTGATCGGGTACGCCCGTGTGTCGACGCGGCAGCAGGACGCGGACCGTCAAGTGTCTGACCTGCTGGGTGCCGGCGTACGGCGCGATGACGTCTATGTTGACAGTGGAGTGTCTGGAGGTCGTGCATCGCGTCCGGCCTTCGACAAGGCGGTGGCCGCACTCGAGGACGGCGACACGCTGGTGATTACCACGCTGGATCGGTTGGGGCGGTCGACGCAGAACATGCTGGCCTTCGCGGAAGCGCTGCGGGGAAGGGGTGCCGGCTTGCGGGTACTCAACCTCGGTGGGGGAGATGTGGACACCGCCACCCCGATGGGCTCAATGGTCTTCACCGTCATGGCCGCCCTGGCCCAGATGGAACTGGAGATCAAGCGGGAACGGGTAACCGACTCGGTGGCCAAACGCAGGGCGGCAGGCAAGGACCTCGGCGGGCGGCGCCAGACGTTCACCGACTCCCAGATCCGCAATGCTCTCCGGCTGATCGAGGGAGGCGAGCCGGCCACCCAGGTCGCCCGGGACCTTGGCATGTCCAGGGCCACCCTCTACCGGCGGATTCGAGAGCTCCCGCAAGCGACGACCATCTGAGTCCGTCGTTGCCTGTGGACATCGTGGTGCGTATGACGCACCTGAGCGGGCTTTTTACCGGGCGGGGTAAACGGGCATGACAACCGCGCTTGGTTGCCTGCGTTCCTCAGGGGTGCATCCGGGCCCGCTTGAGGTCCCTCTAACGTGCCCCTTCTGGTCGGGACCGGGTCAAGACGGGCTACTCGAGGATGGTGGCCCCAACATGCACGGAAGTTCACAAACGCACATAGGGGCGGGGGGTGGGCCCCGGTGGACAACACTGGTGGGTGACTAGGCACACGGCGCAAAACGGGGGAGAGACTGGGAATGGGCGGACGCGGACCACAGCAGCTACTGAGGCTTTGTGGAATCACGGTCATAGGTATGGGGTTGGTTCCCATCGTGTGGAACATCTTGGGGTGGGATCCGGTCGACCGGAGTGAGGGCCTCAGTATCGTGGTCGACATCTTTTTTGGTCTCATGGCGGTGGGCTTGGGAGTGATGCTGCTTAGTTATGCCCGTACTCGCAGCATTGAGATGGCTCGGTGGAGGTATGGGCACGCACTAGTGGCCTTGTTGGTCAACGCGGGGGTGCTGGCATTTTTGGCCACCGCCGGCCCTATTACGCTCGAGACCGCCTTGGCGGCCTTCCCGATCCTCTTGGGACTTTGCTTGGTTCTACCGTTTTCCATCAGCCCTCGCGCCGATTGGGAGCCACCTACTGATGTGCAGTCTCAGCGGAGGACCTTGCGGCGGATTGCTTTGGGCTACGGGGTCATGGCGGCTTTCGCCGCCGCATTCAGCTTGGTTGTGGCTGTTTTTGGCACCTTGACTTCAACCACATTTATGTTGCCCATGGCAGCGATGTTTCTGACCCTTGCCCTCCTCAACTGGGGTGAATCTCAGAACCCGCAACCCTGGGCGAGCTCACCCCGTACTAACTAAATAGCGTCGCAACAGGGGTTTCTCTGGCGCACAAGAGGGCATCGAGCAGAGCGGAACTGGCGTGTGAGGATACGACTACCTGCGCCATGAGCGGTAGCAGACCAGCAGAACGGAGCAAGCGCAGATGTCGTCGAATGGGATAGCCCAGTTGATCATCGGTGTGTTCGGCCTTCTGCTGATCGTGCTCACGGTCGTCGAGTCCCCGGACTTTGCCTGGTCTCTGGTTCCCCTTGCCTTCATCATTCTGGCTCTGCTGTTTGCCCTGCCGGGGCGACGGCTCGCCTGGGGGTCGAAATCGCCGAAGACGCAGCGGGTGATCTACACGGCGGTCTTCGTGCTGGGGGCGATCCTGGCCATGCTTCTGCCCGAAGTCGTCCGGGGGGAGGGGGTGTCCTGGTTCATCCTTCCCGTCACGGTGATTGCTGCAGCGGTCATCGGAACCATTAGCTGGTTCACTTTCCGAGCGCAGGGGCAAGGGTCCGAGGGCGGCGGGAGAGAGATTCGCTGACATGGAAGTTGTCCAGCCTGTCCGGGTGGACACGGGCCCTTGCCGTGGAATAGGGCGCGGGAGCCGAGCATCCACGGGTGCAGCTGGGGTTCTTGACGCGACGCGATGGCTGTCGGCGCATGTCCCTTCACAACAACGATCGTTCACTTATGCACATATGATCGATGTTTGTACCGGGCGGTAGGGCGGGGTCCGTCCAGATATGGGGGTGGTGGGTGCAACAGCGACGGTGGGCGCAGCTGACGGTGTTGGGTGGGTTGTTCATGATCGCCGTGGGGGCGGTGCCCCTGTGGTGGAGCATCGGGCACCTGACCTCACCGGTCACCTCGGAGCTCTTCGCCCCCTGGCTGGGCGTGCTGACCGGGGCGATGGCGGTCGTTCTCGGTGTCCTGCTCATCAGTGGTGTGCTCCGCCGGGCTCCCCGGCAGCTGAGCCGTCGACGGTCCACCCGGATCATGCTGGTGTGGTGGCCGATCGCCGGGGTGCTGATGCTGCTCAGCAGCTGGGAGGATCCCACCATGGCCGGTGTCGCGCTGTTCCCCTTCCTGGTGGCGTTCCCCGTGGCGGCACTGTTCGAGCAACCGCGGCAGCAACAGCGCTACGCCCAGCTCATCGCCACCCGTCCGCACCGGGTGCAGGCCATGATCGGTATCGGGGTGGTCGGCTCCGTGCTCTTCGGTGCCTTCGGTGTGCTGTCGGCGGTCGCGCGGGACTGGCAGTCGCTGGGGGCTTTCCTGGCGTTCTTCCTGATGAGTTCCAGCTATCTGATGGGGGCGCGAGCCGACCGTCGACAGTTCTCTTCGCCGGGGGCACATCCCTGGGGGACCGGTTCCTGAGGTCTCTCCTCGTGCGGGCCGAGGAGTAGGACCCGGCGGGCCCTTCGGGCGACGCTAGAGCCGCATCACGCCCCGAATGAGGGGTCAGACAGGCGATGTGCTGTCGTGCCAGGATGCCGTTACCGCAGGCAATGACTGGGGGAGGGGAACGATGCTGACCGGGGTCGACAAGGTGCTGCTGGCGCTGTGGCTGGTGCCTCTGGCCGTCGGCGCAGGCGCTGGTGTGAATACCGGCGGGGACGAGCGGATGGTCCTCCTCTTCGTCACCGGGATCACCGCCCTGATGTACGTGATCACGGTGATCAGCATGTTCCACTACGCCCGTCGCCGGCGCGAGTGGGCCGAGCAGATGGCCGGTGAAGAAGCGGACCCCGACCAAGTGGAGGGGCGCATGTTCTACCCCGGGCACGGCTACATCGACACCCCGCGAGCCCGCGGACGGTCCATGATCACCAGCGACGCGATGAAACTGTTCATCGTCATCCCGGTCGCGGTCTTCTTCGGCGTCACCCAGGGTGAGTGGACCTTCGCCGTGTTCGCTTTCGAGTTCATCGCCATGCTCACCATGGGTGTCTACCTCCACGAGCGGGACACGGAGCTCGACCCGGCGAAGTGACTGGAAGCCCGAAGCGGCCGGGTCGAGGGCCTGGGGCAGGTTGAGACTCTTCATTGCGGTAGGGGGTTCGAAGAGGGCCCGAATCCCGGGGAGCTCACCGTGCGCGCCGGCAACGACGTGGGCGTGGAGCTCGAGGCGGTCCCCGGTGCCGGGACACAGTTGCCGGGGTGCTCGGCGGGGTGCCCGCTGCTGGGCTACCGGGTGCGGCTGGAGGTCGCCGCCGACGCGTAGCTGCCGGCCTACCTAGCCGGCCGCGGCCCCGGTCAGGGAGAGCAGGAGCTTGTTCATGGCTCCACGCTACCCAGGGGCGCGTCGCCGCTGGTCGTCAGCCGGTGGGCTCGGCGGTGTGCAGTGCGCGCAAATAGCCCCAGGCCCGGGGAGCCCGGAGGGCGTTGATCACGGTGAGGATCACGAGGGCCCCCAGTGCACCCAGCCACGGGAAGCCAGGGGCGGCCAGTGCGCTGAGGGCGACAGCTACGACCATGGCGACGCCTGTCACCACTCCTTCGATGTTCTGGCAGGCGACGACACCGACCGCGGCCCGCACCTCGGGGTGCTCGGGCAGAACCCCGGTCTTCGCAGCCGCAGCGAACGCCGGCTTCCATTGCGCCTCACCGACCCGCTGGTCGTATCGGGGGCGAGGGGCCTGGGCGTAGCGGTCGACGAGCATGACTAGACCGGCGAGGGCGAGCAGCGGCACCGGCCACCAGGGAGTGCGTGTCTCACCGTTCTCGTCCAGCACGAACCGGACGACCAGTGGCAGCCCGATGACCATCACCGCCGCCTCGGGCAGTGTGCGCATCAGGACCTGACCGGCCGTCGGCACGGGCACCGCTGTGGTCTCGTGGGCTGCTGCGGGAATGGCACTGACCGCATCTGATGGCGTCGGCCGGCCAGTGGAGTGCGTGGCTTGCAGGTAGACCCAGCCGTGGCGGGCTTGGCGGCCCGCGACCACGGTAGCCGCAGCGCAGAGCGCCGCGAGCACCAGCCACAGCCACACCGCACGAGTCGTCCAGGTGATGGTCGCACCAACGGCAGCGGCGCCGACCAGCACGGTTTTCTCGACCTGCCAACAGGCCAGGGCCGCGGCTGCCTGCGCCGGAGATCTCGGTGGAAGTCGACCGCTCTCGGCCGCGATCGCCAGGTCCCATTTCAGCGGTGCCAGCTCGGTGTCCGGTGACAGCGCGGGTCGAGGCGCCTTCGTGAGTCGATGGAGGAAGAGGGCGGCCGGGACCAGTAGTCCCGGGAGGAGCAAGAACCAGTCGGCTCGTGCGTCGCCGTTCTCGTCCAGGCCCCACAGCGCCAACCCCGGAATACCGATGACCAGCATGAGCGCGGCAGGAAGTGTCCGCGCCAGCACCTGCCCGGCACGCGGTATGGGCACCTCGTCGGTGCGCTGGGCGGGCTGGTCCATGGTGGTGACGCTACCGCCCGGTGACGGCGCACCGCTTGGGCCACAAGAGGGGAACGACGAGGCTGGTGCGCGCGTGCCAGGATGCGCGGACCGAGACACGAATAAGGGGGTTGCTATGACGGGTGGAGTGCGGATGCGGACCGCACTGTGGGCGCTCGTTTACCTCGTCGTCGCCGGCTGGCAGATCGCCTTGGGACACGTGGGGTTCATCGCCATCTTCACCGGGTTGTTGCTGCTCGGGTTGTTCCTGATGCGCCTCGACAACAATCGCGGGCGGGGTCGCCGGTGAGCACCCGCACGCCGCGGCACCGGGCGCCGCAGTCGGCTCAGGCGCGCCGGGCCGAGTGGCAGGGTCTGCTGGCGCTGATCTCGTTACCGTTCCTGCTGGCGTTCCTGATCTGGTTCGCCGTGCGCACCGACAATGTGCTGCAGATGATCGGACTGATGGCTGTCGTGTGGGGCGGAATGTGGTTAGACGACAAGCGGAAGGCGCGGAAGAAGGCCAATGCCGGCGGCAACTGAGCGCAGTCGCTGGGAATCGATGCGGCGCCCGCTCAGCGTTGCGGTTGCTCGAGCACGTGGCGCTGGCCGACGGCGTTGACTGTCTCTGGTTGGCGGTCAGGATCCTGGAGGGCTGCTCCGCCCGAGTCTCGGTCTCTTGTGCATGGCCGAGGTCGTGCCCGGTGGCGTGTGGCGTCGTTCGTGGCGGATCGCCCACCAGATCACCGCGGCCATCGCCGCGACGAAGCCCAGTACGAGGGCGACCTGGACCCCGGTGGGGAGGGTGGACCACCAGTCACCGAAGGGTTGGAGCCCCATGTCGAGCATGGAGCGGCGGGTTCCGTCGAAAGCCGGCGCAGTGGGGGTCGGTGTCGTCATCGTGGGTGCCCGTTCTTCCGGTGGACCCGGGTCTAGTTGCGCCGGGTGGCGTCGTGCAGGCTGGGATCAGGTGGCCGTCGCTGGATGGGATCCTTGCGTTCCAGCCGTTCGATCCACGCGAAGGCGATCCACACCCCCAGGGCTGTCGTCGGTGCCATGAGGTTGTCCGTGCGCAGGATGAAGACCACCATCGCCGCCAGGAACACCAGGGCGATCCCGCGCAGGGGCACCGCCCTCCGACGGCCGTGCACGCCCGCTGTGCTGGAGGTGGTGGCCTGCCGGTCCGTGGCTGTCGGAGACATCGACTCTGCAGCCGCGTGTTGACGTCTGCTGCGGTGGCGGTGAATCCAGATGAGATTGAGTGCTACCCAGGCTCCCATCGCCACCGCGGCCACGGTGTGCTCGTCCGTCCACCCGTGCAGCACGGCGTGGATCAGCACGGTCAGAAGGATGGTGCCCCAGATCGTGACGTCCCACCACCGGGCACTCCACCCTGGTGCGCTGCTGTTGCCCACTGGTTCCCTCCGTCGCTGTGGAATCCCAGCCAACCAGCTGCCGGTGCGACAGGGAACGGTCACGCTTGTGGACTCTTCAGCGGTGCTGTCGGGCGGCCGTTCCACAGGGCCGCTCCACTAACGGGCCCCCACCCCTCTGCGGTTTGCTACCGCACATGTGTGTCTGGTGGGTTCATCTTCTCGTTGATAGGCAGAGAGGATGAGTCTTCCCTGTGCTGCCGAGTCGATCGGTGCGGGCCGATGAGCGAGAAACCGCGCACGCCCACCGCTGCGGTCATTGTCCTGGTTGTCGTCCTCGTGGGGGGTCTTCTGGCGCTGCGCCTGGTGGAGATGCCCTGGTGGGGGTGGGTGCTGGGCTTCGCGGGCCTGGCTGTGGCGGGATGGGTGTTCGCCCGGTTCGCCGCACACGCCCCCCGGCACGACCGCTTCGTTCTCGAGGACCGGTGGGCTACTGCGCTTCCGGTGTCTGAGGCGCTGGAGCGCATCAGCGCACACTTCGCCGGCGAAGGCGCAACTGTCCACGAGAGCCAGGACGGGACCACCGTGGAGATGGGCTCGGACCGGAAGTTCCGGTTCCTCGGGGTCGAATCCGTCCGGGGCCGCCGAGCCTTTCCCGCCGCCCTGACCGTCACCGCTGTGCCCTCAGGAACGGGGGCGGTGCTCTCCGCGCGGGCCCGGGACAACCTTGGGTGGTATCTGTTCATGCGCCCGGGTGTTCCGCGGTGGGCGGCCGAGCGCAACGCCCACCTGATCGATACCTGCCGCTCCCTCACCCGCCCGGAGGACACGGAGAGCCAGGAACCCGGGGGCTCCCATCTGGGGCGCCTGACCGAGCGGGAGCCTGACCCCGGGCCGGGGCCGATGGACGCGCTGAACATCTCCAACCTCGTCAAGATCTGGCTGGCCTGGCTGATCCTGACGGTGCTGGCGGTCTTCGCCGGGCTGGACCTGTCCCTCGGGACGTACGCGGCGTTCACCGGGATGGCCGTGGTCGTGACGGCCGGGATGTGGTGGGCTGAACGCCGCCGGAAGAGCAAATGGGCCGCCCGGGATCACGATCTGCGATGAGACCAATACACCGTGAGCCATCCGGGACGGGGTGCCACCGATCTGAGGTGCCCCGGACGCACCACCGCCACGCACTCCAGGGCTTCGTCAGCACTGTCACCGCACCATTCAAGGAGTTCCGATTGTGAGCACCCCACCGGATAACCCAGGACACCCCAGTCACCCCTACGAACCCACCCGCAGCACCTCGCCCCGGGCCGCCCCGGCCGAATGGTCCGCAGGGGCGGGCCCCGGCCAGCAGCGCGGTCCGGTGCCGGCGCCGCGGCAGCTCAAACGGCTGCTGGGCCTGACCGTGGCCTCAGGCGCCCTGTATACGGCCCTCGGGGTGGTGGTCACGGTTATCTTCGCCACGACGGACTTCGCCGCGATGTACCAGCGCATGGGGGTGCCGGCCGAGGACGCCGGCCAGGTCGGCACCATGATGGGGCAGATGCGCGGCTTCTCGATCGCCTCCGGGGTGATCGCGATCGTGGTGCTGGTGGGCCTCTACGCCACGGAATACGTGTTCCTGCGCAAGGGCGCGAACTGGGCGCGGATCGTGGGCATCGTGGCCGCGATCCTGAGCTCGCTGGGCTTTTTGGGCAACCTCTTCGGGTTCTGGCTCTACGGGCAGTGGGCGATCGTGCTGATCGCCATCGGCATCGCCTTCATCGCGGTCAACATCGCCTGGCTGGTGACCGCGTTCCAAGCCCCGCTGCGCGCCTGGTTCACCCAGCCGCGCTACCCCCGGTGAGGTCCATGCCTGTCCTCGGCCTTCGCCGCCTCGATGCCTGAGAAGTTCAGGACGGCCTGCCGGCGAACGTGCGACTGGACCGGGCTTGCCCTCACCGGCAGCGGCGCGAGGAGGAGACGATGAATTGGATTGCCCTCGGGATTCTGATGAGCGTGGGCCTGGCCAATGTGGTCCTCACCCTCGCTCGGGCACCGGTGGCTGCCCGGCTGGCGAAAGCCCCCCAGGACGTTCCGCGGGTGGCCGTGTCGCTGGCGGTGACGTCCTTCCACCTCGCGATGGTCGCAATGAGCCTGTTTCTGACCTTCATCACGACCGTCCAGGTCCTCTACGCCGACCCGGATCCCATGGTGGTCATCGCCCCGATCCTCGGGGCGTTGTTCTTCGCCTACGGCTACCTCATGGCCCGCTACCGCAGCCAGTACATGGGCCGGCTCTCCTACCAGCAGTGGGTCGGGGCAGCCGCGGGGGAGACGGCGGAGCTGTACGCGCAGGCCTACCGGAAGCGAGCCTGGATCGTGGGCTGGGCCGTGGCCCCCTTGGTCCTGGTGCTCATCGCACGGCTGGTCTTCTTCGGGGCCCTCGGAACCGTTGACGAGATGCCGGCGGGGATGCACTGGAGGTGACGCCGCACTCGGCTGCGCGCCCACCTCGTCCGCAGTGGCTCTGGCCAAGCATCGATGGCGCTGCAGGCAGAGAGACCACGATGGCCCACCGGCCCAAGGACTCACCAGCACCCCGGACCGGTGCACCAGCCGGGCCGTGTGAACCTCGGCCTGCCTCACGTCTCCGACGATGCAATAAGGGTTCGTTAGTTGGCGTGGTCGTCGTGGTGCACCGCGCGCAGGTAGGCCCAGGGGTGCCGGGCGCGGAGAACGTGGATGAGCGCCAGGATCCCGGCGACGACGGCGAAGACGGTCCAAGCCGGCTGCGGCACCAGCAGCGAGGCGATCAGCACCCCGGTCGTGGCGGCCACGGCGTAGGCGGCGGCCTCGACCCGTTGGCAGGCCGTGGCAGCGGCGGCGGCGCGGACTCGCGGCTCCGAGGGCACGGCACCGGTCCGGGCGGCGGAGACCAGCGCGTTGCGCACCCGTTCCGCGGACACCGACGGCAGGCCAGTGGGCCGTGGGGGGCGGGCGAGTCGGGCCAGGAGGTGGAACAGGGCCAGGAGACCGAGCAGCAGCGCCGGCCGCCACGGGGTGCGCAGCTCACCGGAGGAGGTGTCCAGCAGCCACCACAGCGCCACCGGCATCGCAACGACGAGGACCGCGGCGGCAGGCGCGGTGCCGACCACCACCTGGCCGACAGTGGGGACCGGGGCGGTGTCGACCGGTGAGGACTCGTCGGGTGCGGGCCGGGGGCGGTCGTCCATGCCGCTCACGCTACCGGCCGCCCTCGGCGGTGGTCGTGGACTGGCCGGTGGCCCGCGTGCTCCGGAGGTGGTGCAGGCCCGCCCCCAGCAGCACGAGCATCCCGGCGGGCACGGCGTGCAGCACGGCGAGGTCCAGGGCCGCTGTGGCCCACCGGGCTGTTTCCACCACGGTCAGGGTCATGCCCTGGCTGACACCGAGCACCGCGGTGTAAAGATGCGCGGCGAGCACCATCGCAGCACCGACGACGGCCCAGAGTGCGACGGCCTGTCCGGTGGGCACCAGGCGATACCCGTCGGCCACCGCCCAGAGCCCGGCCGGGACGAAGACGACCACGGTGGCGGCCTGCCCCGGGTCGAGGTCAGGGTTCCGGAGGAACCAGTCGCTGCGCAGCAGCACCTCGAAGCTCACCTGCAGGGCCACCATGATCGGCACCCAGCGCACCAAGAAATGCCAGATCCACCGGGCAGCACTCCTCCAGGGCCGGGCAGGCATTTGAGCTGGGGCATCCACAGGACGGGCTCCTTCCTGGACGGCGACGAGGTCATCGCTCGATACACGGGCCTCGAGGGCAGGCGCCTTCTGGGGGGGTCTACGGTCGCCAGCTACCGGGGCGGTCGCCGTGCTGGCGCACGTAGTCCCTGATGCCGGCGGTCACGCCTTTGCGCACCACCCAGTAGAAGATCAGCAACGAGAGCACGAACATGACCAGAGGGAAGAGCAGGGCCAACAGGGGCAGACCCCAGTCACCGGCAGTGGGATTGATCCCGGACGCGGCCAGGACGCCGGGCGGTGCGGCGAGATCGGTGAGCATCGTGGTGAGCCTCCTCGGGTGGGGCTTCCCACGCTACTGAGACGCGATCGAACCTCCCGGACTGCGCCGACGCCCTGCGTGTCGTGCAGTCACCGTGGTACGACGACTGGAGTCCGCGGATCTCACCACTCCACAGTGCAGTAGGGGTTCCCCCCTTGCGGTGGACGGAAAGCGGGGGCTTGTACGGGTATGGGTGTGGATCAGCCCAGCACCTGCCCGACCGGAGGCCTCGTCCGCGCGCCGGATGCGGTGATGAGCGCTGTGCCGGCGGATCGAGAAGAGCTACTCGGGGGCGGTCGTCGGTGAAGCGGACACGCCCCAGTAGAGCTCTTGGCCGTCCGGGAGGACTTTCACGCTGAACGTTTCCGGCGTTGGCTCCTCGGGGATGCCGACGTAGGTGGTCGTGGTGATCGGCGGGCGTGGGCAATCCCCTCCGCCGTAGTTGCCGCTCTCGCCGCTGAGCACGATATGCGCCGAGGGATCCTCGACTGCAGTTGCAGACCCGGTGGGCTCGCAGGCCATCGTGATGGCGTACCACCCGGGCTCGACGTCGGGGATCGCGTCGTTGGCATGGGCGCCGTCCGGGGTCGCGATGTTGGTCATGGAGAAGCCGCCTTCAGCTGGGACGGGCAGGGTGTCGGCGGTCCAGCTGGTGAGGTCGGGCTCCGGGTGTGATTCCGAATTCGGTGACGATCCGCAGGCGGTGATGGCCAGTGTCATCGCGGTGGTGGCGGTTGCGACGGTGAACGTTCGGCTCGTCATGCCGGTCACCCTAGACGCTATGAGGCAAATCGTCGGTTATTCCTTCGAGGGAACCCCCTCGGGTTCACCTGACTTCTCGACCTACCTGGTTGCGGTGAGGGTTCCCATGTCATGCGTGGATATCGCGCTGTTCCGTGGGGCGGTGCCGTGGTGTAACCCCTTCGCTCCGGGGGGTGCAAGTCATCCATATGTGACTAATTGACCAAATCCGTTCAACCGGTCATTCTAGGTGGGTGAGTGAGATGATCGGGCAGGTGCGGGAAGTGGTGGTGGAGCGCTCCGGGTGCCGCTTGCACGCTTGGTTGCATGGCCCGGAGACGGCGCCCCTGGTGGTGCTGCTGCATGGGGCGACGATGGATCACCGCATGTTCGGCACTCAGGTGGGGCCGTTGCTGGAGGCGGGCTACCGGGTGATGACGATGGACCTGCGTGGGCACGGGGTGTCCAAGCCGATCGGACGGGTGCCGTTGCAGGTGACGGATCTGGCGGAGGACGTGCTCGCGCTGGTCGAGGAGGTCACCGCCGATCGGTTGGTGGTGGTCGGTCAGTCGCTGGGGGCCTATGTCGCTCAGGACCTGGTGCTGCGGCATCCCCAGCGTATCGTCGCCCTGGGGATCATCGGGGCGACGTGTACGACGGCTCCGATCCCGCGTGCGGAGCTGTTCCTGCTGCGCAGTTCGCTGCTGTGGTTCCGGTGGTGGCCCTACAGGCACCTGCAGGATGTGATGGCGACCTCGCTGGCGATCAGCCCCGGGGTGCGGGCCGATGCCCGAGAGGCGATGAGCGCGCTGAGCAAGCAGGAGTTCCTGGCCGTCTGGGGCGCGGTCACGCGAGTTCCCCGGCCCCGCCCGGGCTATCGGATCGAGCACCCGCTGCTGCTGACCCACGGTGACCAGGACCGGACCGGCACCATCGCCAGGTCGGCGCCGGCCTGGGCTGCCCGTGATCCCCAGGCACGGTATGAGATCGTCCCGGGCGCCCGGCACAACGCCAACCAGGACAATCCCGCGTTCTTCAACCGCGTCCTGGTGGAGTTCCTGGCTGAGCACGCCCCCGCCGGGAGGGCACGGTGAGCGCCCGCGACACCCAACGGCGGGAGAAGCTGCTCGACACCACCGTCGCCCTCATGCTGCGGCGGGGCGTCCGAGGCGCCTCGATCGATGAGATCGCCCGGGAGGCCGGGATCTCCAAGGGAGCCGTCTACCTGGAGTTCCCCAGCAAGGCCGCCCTCGTCGACGCCGCCGTGCGGCGGGAGCTCAGCCACTACATCGCGCAGACGTGCTCCCGGGTCGAGGCCGACCCCGAGGGCGGGCGGCTGTCGGGCATCTACCGCCACTCGATCGCGGTGCTGCTCGAGCGCCCGTTTATGCGCGCCCTCTACGCCGACACCGGGCGTATCCTCGACGGGCTGCTGCGAGGACCCGAACGCTATCGCCCCCGCGTGATGCTGGGAACGGCTTTTCTGCAGGAGCTCATCGATGCCGGGTTGCTGAGACCCGACGTTGATCCCGCCGTCACCAGCCATCTGCTCAGTGTGCTCGCCGTGGGCCCGTTGCTGGCCGAACCTGTGCTGGGCGATGAGACGACACCGTCCTTGGATGCGACCTTCGAGCTGCTCGCCGACCTCGTGGTCACCGGGCTGGAGCCCGAGAACCCCTCCGAACCAGCCGCCGGTGCGGCCGCCTTCCGCGAACTCGCCGAAGGCCTCGTACAGGCACTGGCCGACGACTCCCAGCCCGCCCACTGACCCACCAGTGCGCCCTGGTAGTGCAAAGAGCCCATGCCCGGAACGTTGCAGATGAGGTTGGTCTGCCGGGACCTCGAGGCTGTGCCTGCTCGGCGGCGCTCAGATCGTGTGAGCTGGACGCTTCACGTCAGGTAGGAAATGAACATTGACCCGCCGAGCGACGCCGCGCCGAACGTCAGGGCGGCCATCACGAGCTTCGTGTCGCTCCACTGGAACTTGTAGCGCCCGATCAACACCGTCACGACCAGCAGCACCAAGCAGATCGAGTTCAAGACGATAAGCACTGTCTGCATGTCAATCCTCGTTCGGCTGTTGCTCGTCGTCTCTGAAGCAGTGGTGAGTCAGCGGAGCAGGAGAAGTGGCCGGGGCCGTCAGTAGGTGAAGAAGGCGACTATTGCGGCGACCAGGAAGATGCCGGCGCTGATGAGCATGAGGAACGAGTACTTCCGGCAGATCTCCATGGCTTCCTCGATGGTCAGCCCTCGTTCCACGGCCAGCAAGTAACGTGCGCCGGTCAGTGTCGGGGACCATTTCTGGCGGTACATGAGGTAGGAGAGGGAGGTCAGGGCGGAGGCGGCAAGGAACACCCATGCCATGCCTTCGTTGCCGCCCCTCCAGGTGCCGCCGAGAATAACGACCAGCAGCACGAAAACGGCCATGGCCACGAATCCACCGAAGGTCATGATGATGAAGGTCTTGGCGGTCATCGAATACTCTCCGCATCGTGTCGTGCCCTGTGTCGGCCACTGCCTGCTGCCGCAACTCGTGCCGTCATCGGAGCAGGCCGGCCACGAGCACGGTCAGCGGCAGGACCGCGGCCAGTACGTAGATCCACCACCAGCGGGATGAAGCGGCCGCATACATGGACGGGTTCTCCTCCGGGTGGGCGGGGCCATTGAAGGCCGTGTAGATCGCCTCGCCGAAACGCTCCGCGAAGAACCGCGCCAGCACCGCGCCCGCCAGGAGGATGGCGCTGATCCCTACTGGGAAGCCCACCGTCACCCACAGTGGCTGAGAGTCGTCCAGGGCGGAGAACAGCATGAGCGTCATCGCCGCGGCCACCGCAGCAGTAGCGGTGAAGATCGCCACCACCACCACCTGCGCGGCCACTGGCCCCACGGCATCCGTAGTGGGAGCCAGTCGCTGGGCAACAGGAGTTCGTACCCATCCCAAGAGGATTGCCACCACCATGGTGACCACGGCGCCAAACAGGACGATGTTTTCCATGAATGCCCCTGATCCAGCGGCCCACCACCACATGTTCACGTCAGCAAATATGCTGAGTTGAGCGATACCGTACCACCGG
>NZ_SSSF01000011.1:0-60793 GCF_013368965.1 Kocuria salina | reverse complement strand
ACTCGCTGACTTCTTCGATCTCGGCGGGCCAGGTATATGCGTGGCCGGGGACGGCGACGATGATGGTGTGCTTGATCTCTTGTCGGGCGAGCCGGTCGTGCAGCTCGGCGGCGGTGGTCAGCGTGGACTCCGGGAGAGGACCATCCGGAAGCGCCCCGAAGTCGTCCCGGGTTTCTGCCCAGAAGCTCAGGCGGCTGTCCTCGCCTCCGTAGCCGATGTCCAGGGTGCGGATACCTTCAGCGTTCCCCAGGCGTGCGCCGGCGACGATGTCCGCGGCGGTGACCTGACCCATGCCCGTGGGGTTCTCGGCCAGCACGGTGGTGTTGCCCTCCTGGCCGATGAGCTGAACGTCATCGGGCATCACCTGGCGGGCGTCCAGGAACCCCTGGACTGAAGCCTCGGAGTTGAGGTCCACCTCGCCGTAGCCGATCAAAGTGATCGCCGGGCCGGGTCCGGGGGCATCTCCGGTCACCAGGCGGTCTGTGACGGCCCGGGCCGCGTTGGTCCACTGGCGGGCCAGCGGTAGCACCGACACGGGCCCCTCCCCGGCCTCGAGGCGATCGGAGCCGGAGGTGACGAGGACTTTCCAGGTGGCCGGCTCCACCGGGAAGGTCACCGCCTCGGGGCCTTCCTCGGGACCGACGCGGTGGCCCTGCTCCACCGGCCAGTCGTGCTCGGTGATGATCCGGTGAGCCTCAGGAAGGAGTTCCAGCAGCCGGGCCTGGTCCGTGTCCTCGTCCAGGTCCAGTTCCAGGGTTCCGGACCTGGGCGGCCAGGCTCCGTGCAACGAGCGGTTGACCCAATACGGGGTGTCCACCGTCAGCACCGCCCGATCCACGCCCTCGAGTCGATCCAGCTGCCGCTCCACGCTCTTGAGGCTGCGCCACCAGGGGTCGAATGGGGTGGTCACGCTCATCTGACTCCAGAGGAATACTGTGCCGGCCACGGCACAGAAGAGGAACACCCCCACCAGGGCGAGAACGGTGCGCCTCACGGCACGGTGGCGCGCGGAGACGTCGACGAAGGGTGGCACCTGCTCAGCCTAGGACGCACCCGGGCATTCGGACGGTCATGGACGCCGAGGCCAGAACCGCTGATGTTCGCGTCGACGGCGTGATATGCACCGTTGCAGTTGGGGTTCCTATCCGGCCGGTGGTCTGGGTTGTTCGGTTCTTCCGCCCCAGAGCACGTGACCGAACTGTCTTGCCCACCGCGTCAGGTCCGCCCTGGCCGGGACCTTCACCCACTGTGTGGGAGGAACGAGATCACCGAGCAGGGAGAGGCGGGCGAACTCCACTGTGTCTGTTTCGCCTGTCGGGAGGTGCTCAGGGCCGTAGATCCAGGCGTAGCGAGCTCCGCCGGGGCGATGGAAGAACACCACCAGGTCTCCGGTGGGTGCGAAGAGCACTGAGGTCACGATGATGCCGTGGATGACAGCGGCCAGCTCCGTACTGGCTTGGCGGTAGGCGTGGACCCACCCCGGTGCGGCAGCGGAACCGTGGGGCGGCATCGGCCCTCCTGGTCAGGGTGGGTGCTGGGGTGCATCGATATGAGCTCGAGCGGTTTCTGCTGCGAGTTGGCTATGGCGGGACAGCGCGTCGGATGCCGATGGAGATCACACTACGGTCGGCCCGTCCCGCACTCGGGTAGGGGTCCCTATCTCGGGGCAGCAGGTGGAGCTTGGGGAGGCTCAGCGGCGGCCGCGGCCCCGGCCACCTGAGCGGCGGCGGCTGGGGGAGGGGGCCTGCCCCCGGTGCGGCGGGAGCGGCTTACCGGTGCCGGGTCGAGCAGGTGCTCGGCCCCGGCCAGCAGGGTGGCGGCGGCCAGCAGCACCCCGCCGTCGTTGCCCAGCAGGAAGTCCGAGTCCAGCACCAGGGTGGAGCGCTGGGCTGCCAGGTCGTTGGTGACCCCAACGGTGAACCCGGTGGTCGCCGCGGCCGCGGGCACGGTCTCCACACGCTCGACCGCGGTGACTTCCACCTCGGGCAGTGGCTGGCCGGTGAGCCGGTACTCCTCCAGCACTTGCTGGCCCAGGGTGAGCAGCGCGGCGATGAGGGCGTTCGGGCTGACGGGTGCCTCTGGTGGCACGGCGACGGCCAGGCGTGCGCGGGTGCCGGCGGCGGTCATGCGGATCTGGGCGGCGACGGCGAAGGAGTCGACGACCGGTCGATGCGTGAGGGCAGAGGTGGGCGCGGCAGCGTTCACGGGGGCTCCAGGGGAGGGTGATGGGGACGAAGCCAGACTCTCACATGCCTCGCGGCGGCACCCAGGAACGGGCGCGACGGGTCGGGCACATGAGGTGAGCCAGCTGTTCGAAGGTGCTTGTCGGTCAGGGACCCCGGTCATCGGAGGGAGAGACTCCCCCAGCCCGATGTGTTCTGGCAGGGGCATCCCACTGTGAGCTTGAGGCCCTTCTGCAGTCGCGGTTGGGGTGGATGTCCGGGCGGCGTCCGAGGCTACGACGTTACTAGGGGCGGTTGAGCGCGTCGCCGTCCCAGGTGAGGTCGGCGTCGGTGCGCAGGGGCAGCACCTCCAGGCCCGGGGTCCGTACGAGTTCGCGTACCAGTGCCGTGGTGCCGGCCACGAGGGTGGAGTCGAAGTCGATCTCGGTGGCGAGCACCCAGGCGTGGTCGTCGGGCCACAGGATGCTGGGGGAGTGCGCCCACATAGGCTCATCGACCCAGGGGGCACGGTCCGGCCATGTGGGGTCGGTGAAGTCGTCGGCCCCGGCCTCGAACAGGACATAGCTGCGCCCGGTGTCCCCGTGCAGTGCGAACCGCGGCCCGGCGGCGACCTCCGGGGCCAGCACCCCGGTGCCGGGCGCGGGGTCGCGGTGGGCACCCCGGGGACGAGCCGTCAGCGCCGCCTGGGCGCCGGTGATCCTCAATCGGACGGCAGCGGCCAGTCGCTGGCGCAGCGAGAGGGCGGTGACGCGCCCTGTTTCCTCAGTGGTGTCTGGGGCCGGCCACTCGTCGCTGGGCACGAGCACGTAGCGGGCGGCTCCGGCCGAACTGACCAGCCCGCCCCAGCCCTCCCAGATCGCGGCGATCCCAGCATCCGGGGTGCTGGTGTGCCGGGCCAGCACCGCCGCGGCCACCGCCAGCGAGACGGTGTCGAGGCGGCCCTCGGACGTGTCGCCGTAGCGCCACCCGTCGGCGGCGATCACGCCGTCGACCTGGCTGTAGTCGGCCCGGACGAGGCGTGCGTACTGGGCCTGGGCGTGCATGGTCGTGCCGAAGGATGCCGCGGCCTGGGCCCAGGTGGCCCGCTGTGTCTCGAGTGCGGCCTCGATGTCGTGGACACCGGCGAAGTAGGTGGCCTCGTTGAGGCCCTGCCACGTCTTTGTCTCCCGTGGCCGGTCGCGCTCGACCGGATGGAACAGGCGGGCGTAGGCCTGGAAGCCGCGCGGTACCACCGACAAGACGCTGCCCAGCGGCTCGGCTTCCACCGGGCGCAGCCACTCGCCCCGCGCGAGGTCCGGCACCCACCTGAACTTCTCCGACATGACCCTCATTCTCCGCCTGGTGCCCGGTTCTGTGTCTCGGCGCCCCCGGCAGGTTCCCGATCTCTGGGGTCACGTAGTGGCTTCTCCCGTGCCGCACCTGCCTACCGGATCGGGCCGGAAGGCGTGCCGGAGGCCGATGCTAGGCTTCACGAACTCAACGGAAGTGATCTCATGCACACCACAGCTCGAGTCGCTGCGATCGTCGTTCTCCTCCTCGCCCTGGGCCTGTTCGCCGTCACGGAATGGCTGCCCGCCCTGCTGTTTCTTCCGGCGGCAGCAGGTGTGCTGCTGGTGAACGAGTCCGGGATGCTCACCCCCGGGCGACCCCGCAGTGACAGGGACCGTCCACGCAGCTGACCGCCACCGGCCCAGGGCACAGCATCACCGCGCTGATGGGGTGGACTATCTGGTCGGGAGCAACGCTCCGATAACGACCTGACTCCCTCGCATACCCCGTGGAGCAAGCTGGAAAGGGTGATCTGATGGAACGGCAGTTCTCCCGCATCTTGACCGCCGTAACGGTCGTGCTGCTCGGGGCCTTGTTGCTCCTCATGGTCCTGGACCGACTGATCGAGGTGCGACTGAGTCCGTTCCTCGGTCCCCTCGGGGGGCTCCTCGGAGTGCTTGTCGTGATCCGTCTGCTGCTCAATATCCGACGCCCGCGATCAGGTGTGGCCGCTCCGGTCATGGATGCGGCGTCGGTGCAGTCACGACTGTTCGGGTTCTCACCGGGGACCTCGAGGATCGCCGATGTGGGCGGTCCTGCATACACGACTTCCAAGATTCACGAGAGCCCTCGCCGCGAGGCAGGCGAAGAGCCGCTCTAGATGCGCCGACCTGTCTGGTGAGGGTCCCCGGGTGATGGCCCGAGCGTGGTCCTTGCGTCGTGGCGCGGGTGCCCGGCGTACGGTGGGGCTATCAAGCGGAGAGGCGTGATCTGGTGAGGCGAGCCCTGCACGTGCATCCGCTGAGCACCTATCTGGTGTTCCAAGCACTCACCCCGGTGCTGGCCCTGGGCTATGCGGCCGTCCTGTCACCGGGCGGCTGGGCGGCCTGGCTGCTGTGTTGGGCGGTGCTGGTGGGGGTGGGGCTGGTGTGGACCCAGCTGGTATGGGGCCCGTGCTGGGCGGCCGGGGCCGACTACGGCCTGACCGCCGGGATCCGCGTCACCCTGATGGCCGTCGCCGGTGCGGCGCTGATCCTGCCCTTCCTGGTGCTCAACGTGGTCGTCGACCCGGTGTGGTTCCTCTACGCCCTGATCTTCACCCCCTTCGGGCTGGTGGCAGGGTTGCTCGGTGGGGCCGTCCTGGCCATCCGGGACCGCGGTGCTGTTCCTGCCACTCGCACCCACGACGCCGTCGACGCGAACACCCGCTAGGAAGACGTGCGCCCGCGGGCCTTCCTGATCCGTCAACGCTGCAGATGGGGTTCCTTCTGGGGCAGTGGGGTCCCGTCGGGCAGCCCCTAGGGGATCTGAGTTGCGGGGGTGTCGCGGGTTTCTGCGGCGGGGTCGCTGTCCTGCCACTGGTTGAGCCGCTCGGCGTCGCACTCGTCGCGGGAGGCGCTGGTCTCGTCGAGACGCTGAACGGTCAGGCACCCCTCCTCCTCGCCCCGGGGGCCGAGGATGTGCCAGATACGGGCTTCGCCGTCGACGACGATGGCAGCCTTGATGGCGGTGTGGTCCGGGAAGAAGCTGTTGGCGGTCTTGTTCGTGTAGTCCCCGGCCAGGCTCAGGGACCGGTCGCCGCAGCTCAGCTTCAAGTTGCCGGGTGCTGTGGCGAGGTCCTCGGTCTGTCCTGGGTCCTTGCCTGCTGCTGAGATGGTGCACCCGGGATCGGGGGTGATCGCGGTGGGCGTGACCTGAGAAAGGGGTTCCGGTCTGTCCTGGAGGAGCAGGTTCTCCTCGCACCCGGTGAGCGCCAGGGAGGTGAGCGCGGCAACGGCGAGGCTGAGGACACGGGCGGGTCGCTGCACGGCGGGGGGCTCCTTGGCGAATCGAGGAAAGGGTGCTGGTCTCCGGCCGGGACGGTGCAGCGGGATGGTCTATGGCTGCCAGTTGCCGGGGCGGTCGCCGTGCTGGTGCGCGTAGTCCTTGATGCCGGCGGTGACGCCCTTGCGCACCACCCAATAGAGCAGCCACAAGGTGAGGGCGACCATGAGCACCCAGATGAACAGTCCGAGCAATGCCCCGAAGCCGGCGACCTCCATCACGAGGAACCTCCTGGAGTAGGTTTGCCCACGCTATCGAGGAACTACTGCATCCGATGCACCCTGCCCGTGCCGTGCGTGTCGGACTGCCGGCACTTTCCCGTGCGCGCAAGCTGCGGTCATCGCCGCGGCATCGGACCCGGGCGTGGCACGGGCAGGTCACCGCTGAGGAGAACGGTGGTGAACCGGGTCGAGCGGATCCTTCGACAGCACAGGTAGATCACCCGGTTCGTCAGAATGCACGGAAGGTCTTCGGCGCCGGGACTGTCCTGCGGGGATCCGGCGGAGTCTTCGGGAAGGGTGGGGCAGGAGACGTTGGTCGCCTCTGTCCTAGCGCAGGAGGGATGTACCCCATGATCAAGACCAAACAGGACCCGCCGCAGGATCCGAGTTGGTGGTGGAGAATGGGCCATCTCCTGGATCGGGTGTTCGATGTCGTCAACGTCGTTCCCCTGCTGGGGTGGCTGATCAGAATCATCGGTAGATGAGGCCACGCAAGCGGCAGGGGAGTATGCCGCCGCAGCGGTCCTGCCAACCCGAGGTCGAAGGCTACGAACGCGAAGTGGCGGACGCCGCGTTCAGTGTCCCTGAGTGGTGGCCCCGAGCAGGGTTATCGCGTCATGGGGCCGGCGCGCGGCATACGGTGGGGACTGTCGAGCGGAGAGGCGTGATCTGGTGAGGCGAGCCCTGCACGTGCATCGACTGAGCACCTATCTGGTGTTCCAAGCGCTGACCCCGGTGCTGGCCCTGGCCTACGCGGCCGTCCTGTCACCGGGCGGCGGCTGGTCGGCCTGGATGCTGTGCTGGGCGGTGCTGATGGGAGTGGGGTTGGTGTGGACCCAGCTGGTGTGGGGCCCGTGCTGGGAGGCCGGGGCCGATTACGGCCTAACCGCCGGGGTCCGTGTCGGCCTGATGACCGTTGCCGGTGCGGCGCTGATGCTGCCCTTCCTGGCGCTCAACGTGGTCCTCGACCCGGTGTGGTTCCTCTACGTCCTGGTCCTCACCCCGTACGGGCTGGTGGCCGGGTTGCTCGGTGGGGTGGTCCTGGCCATCCGGGACCGTGGTGCTGTCTCTGTCCCTCGAGCCCACGACGCCGCCGACGCGAACTACTGCTAGGGAGATGGGCGTCCGCGCGGCCGCGGACCAGTCTACTTCAACGAGGGTTCACCTGGGGTTCCGTGATGAGCCACTACGGCGAATCTGCTGGGGGATGGTTTTACGGTTCCACCGTGTACCGGGCGTCCAAAATATCGGCGAGCCGTTCCATGTCGATCGTGCGTTCGGACATTGTCTCGACCATGATCTCGGAGGCATCAACGACGAACCAATTGCGGCCCTCTGCCAGGTACACCGTGTTGCCGGCGTTGGCGAAGAGATCGTAGACGTTCGCGCGGGCTTCCTCGCTGTCGAACCAGAGCACTTCGACCGTGTTGGTGCACATCATCGATTCGCCGGTGGGTCCGCCTGACTTCGGGACTTTCAGTGTGGGCTCCGGGGGATCATCGGAGCAGTCCACGACCTCGTCGACGGCGCGATAGGTGGCTTCCAGGGAGTCGAAGGCCGGTAGCTCATCGGTGTTATCACCGCAGCCGGACACGGCCCCCATCAGGCCGCAGGCCATGACCAAGAACGCGTACTGCCTTATGCGGTGGTTCATCATCGACACCCATCCCGTTCGGTTTCAGCGCACCGTAAATGAAGGGGCGCACAAATGGGTGTATCCACCGTCGTGCGCTTGAGGTTCGGCTCCGGGCCGGCACGACTGGGGATCAGGCCGTGGCACGGTTCGAGACCCAGCGGGTGTGGCAGGAGGACCGGCCCAGGGGTGATCTAGCCTCGATCGCGCGTGGTGGCGAGCACGGTGATGAGGCCCCATAGGGCACCACTGGCGAGCAAGGTCAGACCGAGCAACCAGACCATCCCGGCGCCGATGTTCGCCCCGCCCTCGCAGCACTCCGCGATGTTCCAGACCCAGCCGCCCACTGCGGTGACAGCACCCAGAGCGATCAGGGCCAAGGGGATGCGCAACAAATGGCGTGCTGCGGCGGTGAGCTTCATCAGGTGCCCTTCAGCGAGGCGAAGCGGTCAGGCCCCATGCGTACGGCTTCGAGTTCGTCGAGCCTCGAACGACGCGCCGATCACGGCCGCGGCCGCCAGTGCTGTCCACCCAAGGGTGAACTCCACCGAGGCCGCGCCGTTGGTCGTCCCACCGGTCGCCTCGATGAGTCCGGGCAGATTCACGTGACCGCCGGTGAGGAGCGCGGTCACCGTGAGCATCAGACCGAGCAGTCCGGCTGCGGCCGCGCCGAGCACTGCGCCGTTGAGGCCGGCTGTCACCGGAGATGGAGTCGAGTGCATCGCTGTCCTCCTGCCGCGGGGAAGTTGAGCTCAGCGTAGTCAGACCGAGGCCTAGCATCGGTGCGCCACTCTCCTAATCTGCTGTGCCGCCGGTAGGATCCCGTGCTACTTTCTGCGGTGACATTTTTTCGACGGCACCGCGGTAGAGGTTCCTTGATGGTCGTTGTCGACTACTGCGCCGGCACCAGGACGTAGCGGTCCAGGCCATCGTGGTTGGCCCCGAGCCCGAAACCGCGGCGGGTTAGTAGACGGGCTGAGGCGGCGTTGGCCGGGTCCACGCGTGCGATCAGCCGGGCCCGACCGTAGACCTGTGGGACCACGGCCACAGCACGATCGACCATGGCCCCAGCCACTCCGCGACCCCAGTGGGCGGGGGAGACCCAATAGCCGATCTCCACGCCCGTCTCCCGTCGGGTTGAAACGAGCAGACCGACCCCCTCGCCGGCTTCCTCGGCGATGTACCACCGGATCGCCCCGACCTGCTCCACCGGCTCTTGCTGCAGCGCGACGACGAGACGGTCCTGTACGAGTTGGGGCGCCCAGGGTTGGCCGTCGCCGACGTAGCGGGTTACGCGTTCGTCGGTGGCTAGACCGGTGAAGAAGGCGGCGTCCGTCTCCCGGAACGGGCGCAGGGTGATCGAGGGAGCAACGCGCATGAAGAAGACCTCTGGCATAGGCATAGGTGGTCTTGTCACCGTATCCAACACCTGCCGAGCACATGCACGTGGTGACCCACGCTCAGCACATGCGATAGGGGTTCGCTGGTGGGCGCTTGATTCCTGTATGAGCGAGTTGCCCGTGGGGTCGAGTGCGCTCTTCTGAGGTCGTCGGGCGACATACTCGGACCATGGATGAATCGATGCCGGTGGCCGAGTTCGCGACCCCCGGACCGTTGCGGGACCGCCTCGTCCAGCTGATCCGGTCCAGCGCGAAGACAGGCACATCGTCGCTGCTGGATGACTACGAAGCCGAGGACCAGCCCCTGCCGCGCCCCGGCGAATGTCAGGCCCTCATCGACTCCACCGGGCGGGTGGTTGCCACCTTGGAGATCACCGAGGTGGCCACGATGCGGTTGGCTGAGGTGCCCTGGGAGCACGTGCTGGCCGAGGGCGAGGGGCACCGCAGTGTGGCCCTGTGGCGGGAGGCCCACGAGGAGTTCTGGACGGCCTCGCCGCCGGAGGCGTGCGCCGAGGTCCCGGGGCACGACTTGGACGACGACACGCTTGTGGTGCTGGAACGATTCCGGCTCCTCCCGGACCCGGTGAAGTGATCCCATCGACCCGGCTCTGTGGTGTGCCGATGGCACCACTCCAGCGCACAATCAGCGCGAGGTCGTTTGCTTTACATGTGGCCCGGCTACCGGACACTTTCCGCGAGAACAATGTTGCAGTAGGGGTTCCTCGACAGCCCAGTGTTCAGTCTTCTCCGGCCGATCCGTTCAGTTCCTCCTGTCGCTCATCAGCTGGCCACCTCTGTCTACGATGAATGCATGCTCGATGACGTCTTCTTCCGAGAACTGACGGCAGCGGAGAGCGCTTTGCTGACAACCGCCACGCTCGAAAACCTCAACTGGTGCGGGGAGCGGTTCTCGGCGATCGATGTGAGCACGCGACTGGAGTTCGTCCACTACACGATCCTTGATCCGTACCGCGGGGACTTCGGGTGGGTGGCGGAGGTCGGCAATGAAGCCATCGGCGTCGTATGGGCCCTGCACTTGCCCCCGGATGACCTCGGCTACGGCTTCCTCGACGAGGACACCCCGGAGGTGAGTCTCTGGGTGCGGGAGGACTGGCGTGGCCGCGGACTGGGCAGAGCACTTCTGCGTCGGGCTCAGGATGATGCGCGGACTCGGCAGGTGCCTCGCATCAGTCTTTCTGTGGAGGCTGACAACTACGCCAAGAAGCTTTACCTGGCTGAGGGTTTCGTGGACGTCCCCGGCCGCGAAGCCGATGGCGTCATGGCTTGGAGCCCATAACGATCACAGCGCCATGACTGGTTAAAGGGCACGCCACGATGTGAAGCCATGGCTGCCGCAGTGGGAGTTGGGCTCTCTGCCGGTAGCAAAAAACGGGCCTCCACTGCCATCGATGAGTACGCGAAGCTCTATCAGTCCCTGTGAAACCGTCGCTGGAGAGTGTGAGACCTCTGGAGCACCCCGGCAGGTGCAACTCCTCACCTTTCACGGGGCCCTAATAGTGTAGCCGTATTTTGTGCTACACTATTAGGTATGGGAGTTGAGTGGACGCACAGCGCAGGCCGACATGGCATTACTAGGCAAGATGCCCTGTACGCGATGACGCACGCCGAAGTCAGCGCTGAGGTGGAGGGGCGTCCTGGTGAGGTGACGGTCGTCTACGTGGGGCACCCGCACGGGCAGACGGAGAAATACCTCGAAGTCATCGCCGCCCACCGTCCACCACGTGACCTGGTGATCTTCCACGCGATGGAGCTCACCGACCTGTACCGGCATCTGCTCTACGAAGGAGAGTGACCCTCATGGGTGATTACGACGAGCTGGCCCGGCACGCCGAGCACGGCGGTCTGAGCGTGAAGCCGGGCACCGTCCGGCGCGGACCGGAGGCGGCCGAGGCCGCCCGGACCGCCTTGATGGCTGCTACCGGCACAACGACAGCTGAGGAGGCTACCCGTATCGCGGTGGGCCGGCCCGCGCTGGGCCAGGAAGGAAAGTCCCCAGTGGTCCGCGCCCGCGTCCCACAAGCACTCAAAGACCGGCTGCACCAGATTGCGCAGGAGCAGCACCGCAATGAGTCCGAGATCGTGCGTGAGGCACTGATCGCCTACATCCGTCTCGGTGAGGGGGCATCAGCCACAGTCGATCAGTGACAACGCCGGCCACGGCGCCGCATAACCGGACCGGATCAGCGGAGCCGCCACCCCAAGCGCACTCACCACTAGCCGCCTATGTGCCTATGTGCCATAAAAATACATAGGCACAGTGAAGCCGAAGTCCTCAGCACTGCACGAATACAAATGGAGGAGTTGCCATGCCCAGCTACACCTACAAAGACGGTGAACTGGTGGAAATCCCCGACGTCGTCATCACGGAGTCTTGTGAGCTCTCCGAGCCGATCACTGTCACGGTGGTCATCAAAGCAGGGGCCCATGTGGTGTCTCTGGCGGAGCTCACCGGATCTGTCAACGTGGAGAGCGGGGCGTCCCTCGATGCCAAGGGGCATGTCATGGGAACCGTCAATGTTGCCGCTCATGGTGAGGCGACGTTCCATCAGCAAGCGTCGGGCACGCTCAACATCAGCCAGGGTGGGCGCGTGCGCCTCGCGGAGACATGCGTTGCCCTCGGGACGATGAACATTGACGGCGAGTTGGTCAACGAAGGAGTTCGAGGCGTGCAGGTGCATGGCACCGGCACTGTTGAGGACCGCCCGGGCTCTACGGTGCGGCAGCCGGACGAGACATGGCCGGATGGCACAGTCGTCTACAGGGGTTGATCACTGGCTCGGTGACCATAGTGGCCGGCCCGCCGACGAGGGCCGGCAACAGCTTCCCAAATCCGACTCGAAATCCAGGACTCGATAGACGATGACTCAAAAAGCTCACAACGGCCCCAGATTCGAGTCGCCCCGGCCGGCTGCTCGGTTACGCCCAGGTGTCCACCACCTCCCAGAACCTCGATGTGCAGCTGCGCGCGCTCACCGAGGCCAGGGTGCCGGCGGAGCTGGTCTTTACCGACAAGATCAGCGGCACCCAGGCGGAGCGCCCCGGCCTGGCCGCGCTCATGGCTGAGGCCGAGGAGGGGGACACCTTGGTGCTGTATTCCCTGGACCGGCTGGGCCGGTCCCTGGTGCACGTGGTCACCACAATTGACGAGCTGATCCGCCGCGGCGTTGCGCTGAGCAGTCTCACCGACACCATCGACACCACCACCGGCGTCCGGCCGCTTCCAGCTCAACGTGTTTGTGGCCATGGCCGAGTACCAACGGGCGCTGATCGTGGAACGGGTCCAGGACGGCTTGGAGGCCGCCCGGGCCCGCGGGGTGCAGCTGGGGCGCAAATCCCCGATCACCCCGGAGCAAGTCCGCGCTATCCACCGGCTGCACCGGGCGGGGCTGCTCCACTACAAGATCCACCGCCGGGTGGGGGTGTCCAAGGGGGCTGTGGGTCGGGTGCTGCGCGGGGAGATTAAGTCCCTGGCGCATGTGAGTCTGGAGTTGCCCGAGGATGAGATTGACGTCTGGGACGCCGAGGCACTGGCGGCCACCCAGAGTGCTCCCACGCCGAGAGGAGACCGCTGATGCCCCGCCTCGTGATCCTCTACCTGCTGTGGTGGGTGCGGCTGTTCTACCGCATCGGCCACGCGATAGCGCACTGGGTGCTGCGCATCATCCCGATGCCCTCAGGACTGCGCCACCGTCTGGCCGGCACCGTAGCCATCGCCCCGTATCTGTTCTGGGTGTGGGAGGTGGTGGTCATCAACGACAACACCTGGCCGGCGATCGGAGTGGGTGCGGTGCTCACGGGTCTGCTGTTGCTGCTGGTCCATCGAGCGGAGGCCCGCCGTGCAGTCGTCCGACGTTGAGCGCTTCTACTCCCACGTCCTGAAAGGACCGGAGCCCGACTCGTGCTGGTTGTGGCTCGGTGCGATCAGTGATGACGGCTACGGCCGTTTCTGGTTGCCCACCGCCAACGGGCAGAAAGCCGTCGCCGCTCACCGTTTCTCCTTGGCCACCGTCCACGGTGGGCTGGGTGCGATCGAAGGGCTGACCGCGCTGCACTGGTGCGACGTCCCGCTGTGCGTGCGCGCGTCCCTGGAGCCGTCCACGCACCTGCTGTTGGGCACCCGGTCAGACAACATGGCCGATCGGGCGATGAAGGGCCGGATGCCCTCGGCCACCGCCGCCCGGTGGCGGCGGCTGTCGCGGGCCGAACGCTCGGCCCGGTCCCGGCAGTTGCGCGAGGAATTGAAAACCCACGGGTGGGATGAGGACGTGGTGCGCGAGCTCGTGCACGGCATCGACCCCGACCACCCCACCCTCTTCTAGGATCTGTTCTGCGAATCGGCGCGCCCGGTCAAGAGGGAGTCTGTTGCGGCAGCTTGCCGGCATGGGGGCAGCCGGTCTGGGGTCAGGGGCAGCGTGATGAGTGGATTCGCGCCAAGTTCCGGCTGCGCTCGACCCGCACCATTGATTTTCCGCTCTGGAAAACCTAGTGTTTCACTTATGGAAAACAATGGTGCCCCCTCCGACGCCACCGCCGCGCAACGGATTCTTGAGCAGGTTCACGCCGATCGCGCTCGGGTCTCCTCCGCCCTGCGGGCCCCTCTGTGGTATCGCGTTGGGCTCGCCTTGGTGGTGGCCTCCTTCATCGGAGCCTTTGCCTTGGACGAGGACGCTTTCACGGTTGCTGTCTCGGTCAGTGCGGTTGCTGCGGTGTTGCTCGGTGCGGTGCGTCCTTGGGTGACAAAAACCCAAGCTGACCCTTGGAACGACGAGGCCAGCCTGCGGATAGGGCTGGCCCAGTCCGCGGCCGTGCTCGTGGTCGGCGCCGCGGGGATCGCACTGTTCACTGCCACGGGCCTGGGCTGGGTGTTGTGGCTGGCCGCCGTGTTGGCCGGGGCTCTGTGCTTCGGGCTGAGCACGTGGATGGAGACGGTCTTCGCCCGCTCGATGCGCCAGAGCCGACGGTGACCGCCGCGCAGGAGGTGCCCCCCGTGCTGGACGAGACGATTCACAGCCCCTACCGGCTGCGGATTTGTGCCTTGTTGCACCAGCTGGGCACCACCGAGTACCAGTTGCTCCGCGAGAGTTTGCAGGTGAGCCCCTCGGTGCTGAGCAAGCACCTGAAGAAACTGGAAGAGGCTGGCTACGTGGAGCTGTCCACCCGCACGGTCAACACTCGTCCACGCGGCTGGGCCAGGCTCACCGCACGCGGCATCAGCGCCTACCGGTCTCACCTGGCCTACCTTGAAGAACTCATCCGGACCACTGATTCACAGGACAGGCTCTAAGACTGGCTCTGTGAAGCAGCATGAGTTGTGCGTTGAGTGAGCAGGTGAGTCCGCCCCAGGGTGAACCACAGCAGGGGGCCGATGAAGGGTGCGATGACGATGAGAATCAGCCACAGCAGGCGTTGGGTGGTGCTGTAGTGCCGGTCCCATGCCAAGGAGATGACCGCGGCGGTTGGTAGTGCGATCGCCAAGGCCAGCGGCACCATGGCTAGCCATTCCCAGGCGTGGGGAATCAGCGGGTTCGCGCCCTCCTCTGCAGCGTGGGCAATCCTCACGTTGAGGGCTGTCATCATCGAGCTCCTTGGCGCGGTCGGGGCAGCACACTGGTAGTCCCTACCCTCTCATCGTGATACTGGCCCGACATGTCGCCCATTCACAGGTCGGGCTCTAGTCGCAGATCTATCCCGAAAATGGAACCGAGAACGTGGCGGTAGTTCCCACGCACTCGCTCCAGGCCAGCTGAACATCGTCTTGCTGATCCGCGGGAAGGCCGGCATCCACACGGAAACCGGCCGCGCTCACGTGCGACACCTCCCACCCTTGATTGGTGAGGCATGTGGTCACGTCCGTCCCTACCGTCTCGACGACCACAGGTGCCCCGCTGGTGGGCATGGAGGCGGGGGCGCAGCCGGTCAATGCTGCTGCGGTGACCATCCCGGCCACCGACGCGCGGACCCAGGCCTGAGGCGGGCGTGCTGGCTCGGGGATCATCCGTTGCTCCTGTGCGTGGAAGGTGGGTCGGTTACACGCTGACGGTTTTACGCGGGGACGCCTCAGCATCAGCTTGGGCCTGCGCTACCTCGTCGTTGTCGCTGGACACGTCTGCGGCGTCAGTCGGCGCATGAGCCGAGGACTCCTTCAACAGGGTGCGCACCTCAGCGGCCGACAGTTCTAGGCGTTGGGCAATCTCGGTCACCGTGACCCGTTCACCCTTCATGCCGGCCACCACCCGCGCCTGCGCTTCCTTGGCTTGAGCGGCCTCCTGCTCGGCCTTGGCACGTATCTCCGTGATGCGCTGCTCGGCCGTCTCCATGATCTGCTCCGCCTCACCGGCGGCGACGAAGAACTCCTCACCCAGCTCCAACAACCGCTGCTCCCGGGCCATCGACTCGGCGGCCGCCCGGCGGGCCCGTTCCCGAGCCTCAGTCTTCGTCGCACTTTTACGCTGCGCCATCACTCCTCCTTCACACCAGCAACACCATTCCATCCCATTGAACACCAATCGCCCCCTAACGGTCATAGACCAACTTCTCCATCCCGAGCGTTCCGCCGGTCGAGCCGGCGGCGCGCGAGAGGGCGCCTACCCGGCGGCAGTGTTGTGAGCTGTGGTGGGGGCTGTGGACCGCCTCCGAGATTCATCCTCCGGTCTCTTCACCGGACCCACAGCCCCCACTACACCTCATGCGGGTTGACCACATGAACACCGCATGTGGACACCCCGGTTTCGCTTGCACCCAATCGACTGGTCTTCTGGACAGCCGATGCGCTGCGGTTCGTCCTCGTTCCTCGTCCTGCCCTTGGCATCCCCTGCCCACAAGAGCAGTCTCATGTGCACAACCGCGTCACGTTCGTGACGGACGTTCTGGTCTTTTGGCCGTCTCCTTCGCTGGCGCTCATCCGACGACCCGCAAGCCCTGTAGACCGTCACACCTCATGCATTGTTGATAACTGAGGATGAAAACGCGCATGATTGCTTCTGTGATGACCGTCCACAAGCTCAGCGCTGGGGACGGGTATGCCTACTACACCAGCGAGGTAGCCTCGGCTGATGAGTTGCGGGCCGAGGGCCGGGAGTTGGGCGACTACTACACCGTGGAGGGCATGCCTCCGGGGCAGTGGGTCGCCCACTCCGAGGCGTTACTGGGGATGTCCGGAGAGGTCACCGAGGCGCAGATGGCGGCCCTGTTCGGGGAAGGTGTCCACCCGGACACGGACCGCATCCTGGCTGCCGGCGGCACCCAATCCGACGTGGCTCTGGGGCGGAAGTTCCACAAGTACACCCAGGCCAACACCGAGCTGACCCGTCGCCTGGACGAGGAAATCGCCCGGCACGAACGCACCACCGGGGCGGCCCCGACCCGGCAGGAGCGGCAGGTCATCCGGCGCCGAGTCGGTGGCCAGCTGTTCCGCGAGACGCACGGGCGCGACGTGCGGAACAAGGAGGAGCTGGGCCGATTCATCACGGCCCAGACCACCCCGAAGCAACAGACAGTGGCCGGGTACGACCTGGTGTTCTCCCCCGCCAAATCCGTCTCCCTGCTCTGGGCCCTGGGCGGGGACGAGGCCCGCAAAGCGGTGGAGACGGCGCACAGCGAGGCCATTGCCGAGACTCTGAGCTTCCTGGAGCAGGAGGGTACGTACACCCGGCGCGGGTACAACGGAGTGCGGCAGATCGACGTGGAGGGTGGGTTGGTGGCCACTCAGTTCCGCCACTATGACTCCCGGAATGGGGACCCGCAGCTGCACGATCACGTGGTGATCGCCAACAAGGTGTTGGGTGCGGACGGCAAGTGGTCCTCCCTGGACGGGCGCACCTTGTACCGGATGAATGTGGCCGCCTCGGAGACCTACAACGCGAAGGTGATGGAGAAGGTCACCGCTTCCCTGGGGGTCGCCGTGGTGCCGCGGATGGTCGGTGGGGACGAGCCGATCTATGAGATCGCCGGGGTGGACCTGGACGCGATCCACCACGCCTCCTCCCGCCGAGCCGACATCGCCGGGACCCTGGAGCGGCTGCACACGGAGTTCACCGACCGCCACGGCTACGCACCCAACGCCAAGCAGAAAATCGCCCTAGCCCAGCAAGCCACCCTGGAATCCCGACCGGCGAAGAAGTCCGCCCGACGCCTGTCCGAGCTGGTCGAGGAGTGGGGCAAGGAGTACCGCGAGCAGGCGCAGATGCCGGTGGGAGAGGACCTGTTGGACCACGTGCGGGCGGCCGCCACCAGGTTGCCGGCAGGCCCTGATGTCACCCAGATCGACGTGGCCGAGCACGCCCGTCTGGTCGTCCACGAGCTATCCCAGAAGCGCTCCACCTGGAGCGTGAACCACGTCCACGCCCAGACCCGCCGGCACCTGAAAGAAGCCATGATCGGGCGCACCGTGCCCGATGAGCTGGTGGCCGAGGTGGTGCGCGAAGCCACCGACACGCACAGCCTGTCCGTCACCCCGACCGCCGATGTGCCGCACCTGGCGGAGTTCACCCGCGCCGATGGCACCAGCCAGTTCATCCGTTCCGACGCGGCAGTGTTCACCTCCCGGGAGGTCCTGGAGACCGAACACCAGGTGCTCACCGCCGCCCAGCGCACCGTCATCCCGGCCGTCTCCACCCAGACCTTTGACGAGGTGCTGGCCGCCCACACCGGCCCCCTCAGTGACGGGCAAGTGGCCCTGGCACGGGCCTTCGCCACCGACGAAAAGCTGCTGACCCTGGGCATCGGCCCGGCCGGTGCCGGCAAGACCACCAGCCTGTCCCTGGCCGCTGATGCGGTCCGGGCCACCGGCGGCAACGTCATCGGCCTGGCCCCCACCGCGGCTGCCGCCGCCGTCATGTCGGAGGACATTGGGGCGCAGGCGACCACGATTGACGCCTTCTTGATCGCCCACCGCACCGGGCGCACCGGAGCGGCGCAGCTGCACGCCGGGGACGTGGTGATCCTCGATGAGGTGGGCATGGTGACCACCCCGAAGCTGGCCGAGCTCGTGGCCGTGGCGGCCCGGCACGGGGCCGTGGTGCGCGCCATTGGTGATGACCGCCAGCTGGGCGCGATCGGCTCCGGCGGGGCGCTGCGGCTGCTCGACAATGAAGTCGGGGCGACTCGCCTGGAGGCCGTGCACCGCTTCCGCACCGAGGGGGAGGCGGCCGCGTCCTTGGCGCTGCGCGAGCCGCCGGAGGCCGGGGCCGACGTTCCGTGGGCCTGGTATCTGGAGAACCGCCGCGTGGTCGCCGGGGACACCGAGGCCATGACCGACACCGCGCTGCGGGCCTGGATTACCGACACCCAGGCGGGCAAGCGGTCGCTGCTGATCGCCACCGACAACGCCACCGTGACCGATCTGAACGCCCGCGCCCAGGCGGCCCGGATCGCCACCGGGGCCCTCGATGCATCCGGGGAGTCGGTGGTGCTGCGCGACGGCCTGATGGCCCATGCCGGGGACGTGGTGGTGACCCGCCGCAACGACCGGACCTTGCAGCTCAACGGCGGTAAGGACTTCGTGAAGAACAACGATGTGTGGACCGTTGAGAAAGTCGGGGCGGACACTGCGACGCTGCGGCACACCGGCCACGGCGGCAAGATCACCCTGGACGCCGACTACCTGGCCCAGCACGGCCAGCTGGGCTACGCGGCGACGGTACACCGGGCCCAGGGTGCGACCGTGGACACGGCGCACGCGATCGTGGACTCCGCCACGGACCGTGCTGCCGCCTATGTGGCCGCCACCCGGGGACGCGAGACCAACCGGCTCTACGTCTCCCTGGCCGAGGGGCAGTCCCGGGAGGAGGTGCTGGAGGCGATCGCCGGGGCCTACGACCGGAACCTGTCCGCGCACGAGACGGTGGCCGCCGAGGCCATGCGTAACGGCGACGTCGCCACCCTGGCCGGCATCTACCGCGAGACCCAGGAGGCGGCCTGGACCGCCAAAACCAAGACGCTGGCCGTGGAGACCCTGGGCGCCGCAACGGCTGCGCAGTTCACGAGCTCGGACGCATGGGGTGCGGTGGCCACCCACCTACGAGAGGCCCAGGATGCAGGGATGGACCCGGCCGTACTGCTCTCCCGGGCGGTGGCTCAGCGCGGGTTTGGCGACGCAGCGGACCCCGCCGCGGTTCTGGCCTGGCGTGTCGAGCACCAGATGCAGGCCGGCCGGCGCATCCTCGACAACACCGACCGTCGGCCCCTGGGCAATCTCACCGACGAGCACTTGGGGAAGCTGGCTGAACGCACCCGCTCAGCTCAGGGTCAGCCGGTGATCGAGGACCCGGACTGGGCGGAGCGCCCGTTCGCGCTCATGCCTTCCGAGCAGCTGGCTGACTCCCTTCGACTCGGCCTGGCCCAGATGGAGGCCCTGCCTCCCGAGCGGTGGACTTCCACCACCGCAGCCAAACTGGAGTGGATGACTCAGACCATGGGCGCCGAACAGGACCGCCGCGCACGCCTCGCCCCGGCCCAGGCGGCCGTGGAGCAGATGGCCCGCGGTGAGCGCACCCGCACCGACTCGCGCATCACTATCGGTGAGGCCATCACCGCCGAGCAGCAGGTGCGCGCGGTGGCCGGTAAGACCCCGGCATCGGCCGCCGTGGCGGACGGGCGCCGGGTGAGCGAGGACCTGGCCCCCACGGCATTGCTGACCGACCCGCAGGTGCCGGTGCAGTATCGGGAGCAGCTGGAGAGGCTGCGTACCCGCATGGATGACCGTATCGCGGTGCGTGGGGCGGAACTGGCTGAGGCCCGCCCGGAGTGGACCACGGCCCTGGGGCCGGTGCCGGCCAAGCCCGCCAAGGCCGCCGAGTGGCACCAGGTCGCCGCCGAGGTCGAGGCGTACCGCAACCGCTACAACATCGGGACCCATGAGACCACGCTGATCCCCACAGCCCACCAGGACGACCCGGTGGCGGCCGCGCTGATCGCCCGGGCCACGGCCCTGCACAAGCACTCCGCGCTCATCGCTGCCACTCCGCAGGGCCAAACCCGCATCCGCCGGACAGTCGATGAGGCTCACGTGGCCGAACGGGTGCGGAGCACCCCCGCCGAAGCGCAGCAGGTTATCGAGCAGCTGCGTACTACCCGCGCTCAGGGGCCCGATCCGCTACCGGCCGGCCAAGCCCGCCAGGCCGCGGTCGCCGCCGCGGCCACCGGCGGCGGGGACGACAGCATTACCGACCGTCAGCAGCTCATCAATGCGGCTGTGGCCCGTTATCGGGCCAGCCAAGCTCACGAACGCCCCGATCCAGTGCAGGAGCAGGGCATCACCCCGACCAATCAGGACAAGAAGGAGGCCGCCATGACGGAGACCCCTCGGACCCCGCAGCGGAAGTCATTGCACCAGCTGGGCCAGGAGCAAGCCGAACAAGCACGCAAAACCCATGCCGCCAAGTACCCGCACCAGCAGCAGAAGGACACGCCCACCTCCCAGCGCACCACGGCTCAGCAAGAAGCGGCCCGGGCGGCCGCCGCATCCCGGCGGGCGCAGCAAGCTCAACGCGACACCGGCGGCCGCAGCCTCTAACAACACGTCCAACCCTCCTCCGGGCGCAGAAGTAGGGCCGGGCTTCCTCGTGGGAAGCCCGGCTCTACTCGTGGCCACGGCGCGGTGTCCTCCTATGCGCTCCATCCCGCCGGCGGTGGCACCGTGGGGAGACGTGGCTTGTCCACGTGCCCGTCACGGCATTCCCCGAACGGGCCGCGCTTGGCGAAGAGCACGGCCGCGTGACGGTCGAAGTGATCGGTCCACCATGAGGAGAAGAGCCCGTAGGGCTGATCCTTATTCGGGGCCGAGGCGAGGTATTGCTGGTGCATCCCGCGGAACCGCTCGACCGCCTCGGGGTGGGCCCACCACTGCGGGCACCAGTGCATGTTGCCCTCGTGGTCGAAGCTCTCCACGCTGGCGATCAGCGTTTCCACCCACGACACGAGCGACATCCAGGAGGAATCGCGGTCCGGGACGTCCTCACCCTCGGGCAGCACCCCGTCCTCGTCCGGGCCCCGGTGATCCTTCGGGTCGGGGAACTGGTCGTCCTCAATGTCACTCATGGCTCAGCCGGCCTCCTTCATCTCGTCCAGGCCCTCGTTGATCCAGGCAGCCAGCGGCGGATCGGCAAACCAGCCCAGGGTGCGCACGATCGTGCCCCCACCCTTGTTGGTGCGTACCCACGCCCGCCCTGGAGGTAGGGCGGCGAGCTTGTCCACGGGCAGAATCTCGCGCTGCTGGGTCTGTACCGAGGTGCTGCGCCCCCCACCGCGGCTGGTGGAGTAGGACTGTGTGCGGTGGTCGTATTTGCCGGTGACTTTGGAGAGTTGTTCCAGGAACTTGTCGTCCTCCACTCCGCCGCCGTAGACCCGCACCGCGGCCGCCGACCACAGCGTCTCCCATCCGGTGTGGCGCAGCATGGTCACCCCCTGACCTTTGGTCTGGAAGAACGCCGAGACCACGATGCCCATTGACCCGAAGTAGGAGTACCACTCGGCCAGGGCCGGCAGCTTCACCACGTTGCCCACCTCGTCCAGATCGGCCACCAGGGGCACGCGCAATCGCCCGCCATTGCGCCGGGCGCTCTTTTGCGCGGCGGTGAACACCGTGTGCAGCACCGTGGAGACGAACGCGGCCCCGGAGCCGGCCGTGTCCTGGGCCAGCAGGATCATCGTGTCGTCGCTGTCCACGAAGGCCTCAGGATCGAACCGGCGCACCCCCGTGGTCGGGGTGGCCCACCGCACCAGCGTGTCATGGGACAGCGCCGAGGCCATGCGCTGGGCCGTGGCGAAAACGGAACCGCGGGTGTCGTCCGGTTGCTGGGAAATACCGCGCAGCATCGCGGCCCGGCCGGTGTGCCCGTGCTCGCGCAGCACTGCCTCGGGATCGCGCAGCTTCCCCGAGGTGATCCATTCCAGGATTGTTGCCGGGTCTCGCCCGTCCTCGGCCGCGGCGAGGATGCACGCCGAGAGCAGGTCCCGGCCCTGGGAGTCGAACTGCGGGTCCCGCCCGCTGGCGCCGGCGGACCCGGCGGAGGCGGATTCGAAGATCGCCGCGACCTCATCGGCGGTGCGGGTGTCCTCCACCGAGGCGAACAGGTCGATCGTCATCGTTGGCTCCCCGGCCTCATCGAGGATGCGTTGAGGATCGAAGACCCATACCCGGCCCCGGTCGCGGCGGGCGGCAATCACCTCGGTCACCCCGTCCACCTTGTTCGAGGTCATCAGGAACGCTCCCGGTGCCTCGGCCGCGTGCCGGACGACCTGGCTGGTGGTCTTGCCCCGTCCGGTGCCCCATACGTGCACCGAGCACTCCCGCCAGCCCTGGTACAGGCGCCGGTCCCCGTGCTCGCCCAGCGCCCCGATGCTCAGGCCCGGGCCGATGCCCGGGGCGTTCGGGTGCAGCTGGAGGGCCTCCTCCTGGCGCTTGTCCCGGTCTACCGCACCGACAGGGTGGGCCCGGTCGAGGCGCTTGACGGTTTCCCCCATCGACCCGCCCTGACGCCCGGAGTACCACCAGGCCGCCGTCACCGCTCCCAACACGAGGGCCCCGATCAGCATCCACAGTGAGCCGCTCATGCCCGGGCCCTCGCCATCGCCTCGACCCACGCCTCGTTCGTGTCGTGGATGCGGTGCTCGGTGTCGGTGAGGTTCATCTTGAACGGCACCCCGGGGGCGTTCTCCCCCAGCTTCATCATGAATCGGCCCCGCCCTGGCGGGGGTAGCGACCGGCCGGTGCGCGGATCGGTCGCGCCCTCGGCCGACCACTCCACCAGCAGGTCCTTCTCCCGCTGGGACAGCGGCAAGACCTGTTCCAGCAGCTCCATCTCGTTGCGGGCCAGCCCGCCGAAGTACTTCACCGAGGACCGTTCCAGGAACCCGCGGGCAATCTCGGACAGCTGCTCGGTGGACAGCGTGAGGTCTTTCATGGTGTGGGTGATCATGATCTGCCCCAAGCCCTTTTGCCGGTTCAGTCGGGTGAGCGCGTCGATCTGGTGCACCAGCAGCTCCGAGGCGCGCAAGGTCTGCCACAGCTCGTCCATGATCATCAGGTGGTGCCGCTCGGGCTCGAGCCCGGCCACCGCCAGCGTCTTGGCCGCCGAGACCCCGGCCTGTCCGTAGGCCCAGCACACGATCTGGATGGCCGCGCGCATCATCTCATCGGAGATGTCCACCCCGGAGACGTCGAAGCAGGCCGGGCGGTCCACCCGCATCTGCTGGGTGGTGGGCTTGCAGAACACGTCCCCGAACGGGCCGTCCTCCAGCAACCCGATCAGACCTTTGACCAAGGACTTGGACTCCGCCAGGAACTCCGCGGCGTCATTGGCCAGCGTCACCGCCTGCATCTCTGCCGGCGCCTCCCGGATCACCGTCACCAGGTCCCCCAGCAACGGTTGCCGCCCCTCCGCCTCGGCGCGGACCGTCGCGGTGCGGATCGCCATGGACAGCACCGTGGGCTCCTGCTTCTCCGTGTCCAAGCCCCGGCCACGGGCCAGTTCCAGCAGCCCGCGCACCGTGTTGACCCGGCGGGTGTGAATCTCCGAGAGCAGTTCGTTGCGCTTGGCCACCGGCAGCTCCTCGACCCGGTTCCACAGCGGCCCCGCATCCAGGGGGTTGACCGACCCGATGCCAGGACCCACCCGGATCACCTGTCCGTCGATTTCCTGGATCATGCCCACGTAGTCCGGTTTGAGGTCGCCCAGGATCAGCGGCACGAACGACAACGAGGACAGGTAGATGCAAATCCGCACCGTCACCGAGGACTTGCCCCGGCCGTTGAGGCCCATGATGAACCCCGACGGGGAGGAGATCGTGCCGCGGATGAACAGGCTGATCGGGTCTCCGCACACCACCGACCCGTTATTGGTGTTGCGCCCCAGCGGGGCGCCAATCAGCGGGGAGGACGTGCCCACGCAATAGGGCCACAGCCCGGCCGTCTGAGCGCTGGTGGCCGCGAACTCCGGCGGAGCCTCCACCCACGAACACCGGCCCCCAGTGGCCATGTCGAAACCCTTGGCAGTCAGTCCCGGCATCCGGTCTCCGCCAGCGGCGCCTTCCCGCTCACCGAAGAATCGATTGCCAATCCGGTCGATCACATCATCAAGAACGCTCACAGTGCCCTCCTCATCGCATCGGAAAGTGTGGCGGCCTTGTCCGGGACGATCCCCAGACCCAGACCCATCGCAAAGGCCGCGTCGTCGTTGTGATCGCACCCGCGCAACCGCAGCTGGATACCCTGGGCCGCCTTCTGCCGGATAGCAGCCTCAGCCTTGGCTAATTCCTGGCCGGCCGAACCCACCGTGGCCGTGACCAGGATCGAGAACCGCACCATCGCCGCGCCCCGGGCCTGCTCCTGGGCAGCCTGCTTGGCCTTGGCCACCGCCAGCTGCTCAGCGGCAGAGACCCGCCGGTTCTTCTGGTTGGCCGCGAACTCCGCATTGACGATCCGGGCGTTGACCTCCCGCACGCTGGACTGAGGATCAGCCGGACGGTAGAACACCGTGACCCGCTTCTGCATGAACCGGTCATCGGGCTCCAGCAGCGCCCGCAGCCCCCACTCCCGGAACACCCCCGAGGGGGCGCCGAACATCTGCCAGGACTTCGACACCGCCCCCGAGTGCGCGTAGCACATCGGCTTAGCCAACACCTCGGCCGAGGTCGGTCCCACTTCCTCCCAGGACAACCCGGTGCCGGCGGCGGTCAGCCGGGCCCGTTCCACATCGGCGGCCGCCGAGGGATTGAACGCCACGTGTGTGGAGTCGGTCACGTCCGCTACTTGCAGCAGCGACACCGCACCGGCCCCGGAGACGGTGGCCAACTCGCAGAAACCGGGCAGGACACCACCGATCTCCTCCATCAACTCCGGGGCCGTGCGCGCGGGCACGGCCCCGTCCGTGGACTCTCGGGCGGAGAATGTCAGCGTGATCCACTGATCCAACCGCGGTGTCCAGGACGAGAGCTCATCGACCACATCACCGATCACCTCCCGGGCGAACGTAGACCCATCCGCCTCGGCGCCGGCCACCGACCGGGCGACCTCTACGGCATCACGCAACCGCTCCCCAGGATCAGCCGTGGACTGGGTGGTGACCGAGACCTGCACCAGGGACGGGACACTGCCGGCCTCACGCTGGAACTCTGACCAGGCATCGACCATCTGATCCACACTCTCCTGATCGCGCAGCCCAATGCCGGTCGAGGAGGTGCCGATGAACACCGCCCCCGTCTGGGTCCGTGGGGCCCACAGCATCGCAAACGGCTGCCCGAACGTGGTGTGTCCCTCCAGCATCTCGGTGGCCGCCAAAAGCCCCGGCGCCCGGAAACTGCCGTCCGGGACCTGCGAGGCCGGCCCGGCCACATACCGGGTGTGCCCCTTCTTCTGCGCTTTGCGGAACATCGTCTGCGCCAGCCTCTTCTCCGCTCGGGACCGCTCGTTGCGGTCCTTGGACTGCAAATACCAGGTCGCCGGCACCGTCAGCACCAGCAGCAACACCGCCAGCCACAACAGCTGCCCGAACCACAGCACCAGCAACGCCCCGATCGCCCCGGCCCCGGCCACCGCCGTAGCTGCCAGGGACAGGCCCATGATCCCGGTGACCTTGGTGTCCGTGATGTTGCCGTAGGACCGCACCCGCGACGTGGAATCCACCACCATCTCTGACATCGCTTACTCCCCTGACTCCATCGACTTCTCAGCGTCATCGGCCGCCCGACGCGCCTCGTACCCTGCTGCCCGGACCGCGTTCTGCACGAACGAAGCCCGCGCGCCCATCGCCCCGCCGGTCTGCGCAGCGGACCCTTCCGGGCCACTCACCTCACGCAACGGCTCCTCCGCGCCACCGTTGTTTCGCCCCGGGCTGGCTCCGGCGGCACCCGTGGGACCACCCGCGGCGCTCGATGTCCCTCCGGCCGGCCCGATGCCCGCCCCGGCTTCCTCCGCGCTCTGTGCAGAGGCACCCGAAGGGCCGGAGCCGTGACTGCCTGAACTACCCGGACCCGACGCGGCAGCACCAGGGGCACCATCCGGGGAGGACCCTCCGGGGTCAGTCTCAGGCTGTGCACCCTCAGGACCGCTCCCGCCACGTCCCTCGGCGGCGCTGCTACCGGTGGCGGCGCCACCGGCGTCAGTAGATCCCTCACCGCTGGTTGAGGTTCCGCTGCCGCCTTGGGCACCGTTGGCCTGTGCAGGTGCCCCCGGGCCCTCGCCTCCCCCGGAGCCGCCGGCGGCGCCAGAGCCGCCACTGATGCGACTGCTGGGGCCGGTCCCGCCACCACCGGCCAGGGCGCCACCCTGCCCACCACCGACCATCCCGCTACCGGTCATTCCGCCGCCGAAGCCGCCACCGCCGGCTCCGGCCGCTCGTGCCCCAGCACCGCCGGCCAGCGCGCCGGCACCGGCGGTGGCGGCACCAATCAGCGCGCCGGTGGCCAGCGCGCCACCGGCCGCCACGAGGCTGCCCGCCCCCATACCTCGCGGACCCTCGGCCACCACCGGGGCCGCCACCCGGGCCAGGGCCGGCAGGGCCAGGGAGGCTCCCACAACCATCACCAGGCCCACGAACAGGCCCACCATCTGATCCATCGGCTCCTGAGAGCCCTCCCCGACGTAGCCCTTGGCCAGGGCAAGGCCCACTCCCCAGATGATCGCGGCCACCGGCTTGAACAGCACTACAGCGATCAGCCACGACAACACCTTGTCGAAGCTTTTCTTTCCCTTGTCCGTGGTGGACACCGCGGCGAAGAACGCGAGCAACCCCGCCAGCACAGACGCCATCCCGTAGGAGAACAGGACTAGGAAGGCGTTGACCAGCGACCCCAGCAACGCAATGAACGCCAGCACCAGCACGATCACTGCCAACGCCGCGGAACTCTGGACGCCACTGATCATCGCCTGCAACCCCAGGGTCTCGGCCATCTGCTCATTGACGTCCTGGCCGCCGATCTGCTCAACCAGCCACGGGGAAATTTGCGTGCCGAAATCCAAGCCCATGGACGTGGCCACCAGAGCGACGGCCACGGCAGCCACACTGCGCAGCATCGACGCGATCAGACCCTCCACCGATCCACGGCTCTGCTCCCGTGCGATCCGCACGCAGCCAAAGGCCATACCGATCACACCGAACAACGGGAGTAACACCCGGGTGGCCTCCACCGCACGCATGGCCGCCGACCCCTCGCCCATCCCAGGGGCCTCGATCGACAGCCACCAGGTACCCAGCCATTGCACCGTGTCGAACAGCGCAGTCAGCACCACCCCGGCCAGCCACGTCAAGATCGCCTCGACCCCACCTTCGGCCGCTGAGGCCGCCATCTCGCCAAGACGTTCGAGCATCACGGGCCCCAAGTCACGGACGGTGAAGTAGTGGCAAAGTCAACCGTCATGAGCTGCTGGCCGGATGCCGGCTCCACTCGCCAATCCCCGTCTTCCCACATGAGATCGACTTGCCCGACTGCCTGCTGACGAACGCCTGCATCATTGTCAAAGCTCATGTAGATGTTGAATGACGCTTGATCTTTGCTGGCCTCTCGCACGTCGTAGCCAACAAACTCGGCACTGCGCATTGCCGCCGGGTCTGTCGCCGGGGCGCTTCCGCTGCTGATCTGCTCGGCTCGGTCAAGCAGCTCGTCCCGATCAGGGCCTTCGGCAACGGCTGCCTTGATGCTGTCCTGCGCCTCAGTACCCGAGGGATCGACAACCACGGCGTAGTTAGCGGCCGCCATCAGGGCCCCGGCGGGGGTGTGGGCGTAGCCCACCCTCAGACCAGAATCCCGCTTCTCGCATCCGCCCAGTTCCGTGGACATCGGCACGACGTTGTAGCCTGCCGACACCCACTCATCGACCTCGGGTGCCTTGTCTTCGACCGAAGCGGTGTCGGTGGACAGCTCTGCTTGGCACGGGTAAGCGAAATCCTCGGAAGAGGAGTCCAGCAGCCCGTCCACCTCAGGACCAGCCTCCGAGGCCGGCGCCTGCGCGTTGTCCTCGGCGGGGCCGGCCTGCTCGTCGGGCTCTGCCGTGACGGTGCGGACCAGCAAGGCGATGATCACTAGCGCGGCCAGTACCCCGACCGTTACGGCTACTCCCAGCCACCGCGGACGGGTCTTTTGCTGTGTTCGTTCCTGCTTCATCTGTCCTGTCCTCCCTATGGGGCGTCGTGTTCCAGGGCGCGGTTGCGGGCCTGCAAGGGGCAGGCCCGCAACCGCGCAGAGGCCGGTGTCAGCCGATGATGACGTTCCAGATCGTTCCGGCAGCGCCCAGCAGGGCGGCGGCCACCAGCGGCCAGATCGGGGCTTCGATCTCGTTGCCGTGCCGGCGGTTCCGCCCAGCTGAGACCAGGCCAAAGATGAAGAAGACGAACAACACGATGCCGGCGCCCCACAGAATCCAGGACACGATCAGGTTGAAGTTGTCCAGGCCCGGAGGGGGCTCGGGAGAGACGTTGATGGCCCGCATCACAGCGGCCTGGGCACTGGCGTAGAGAGGGGGGATGCTCATGACTACTTCTCCTTTCGGGGGGAGCTCACCCGGGTGGCGAGCTTGTCGAGGGCCTCGATCACCTTCCGTGATCGAGTCACCCCCAGATCGAGGGCCGGGACCGCGGATTCGCGCAGCTCCGGCAAGAACGGGATCGTGTACCCGCCGCCTTTGACCATCCGTAGGACCGCGCGGGCCCGGCGGCGGCAGTCCTTGGACACCAGCTCAGCGGGCCGGTCGTGGACGATGACCACGGCCACCGCCTCCCAGGGCACGATCCCGGTCTGGGAGGCCCGCACCAGTTCTTGGGCGGCATCGAGACCGGTACGGGTGCAGGAGGTGACCACCGCAGCGCGGGCAGACCATGGCGGCTCCGAGTCGGCGCCATCGTGCACGTGTGCTCCGCACGCGGCGGCCAGAGTGGACACGCCCACCCCACCGGCCGCACCGATCAGCCACAAGCCCTTGCCGGCCCCGGTGTCCTCCATGCCGGTGCGACCCAACAGCGAGGCTGCCGTGCCCAGCACAGGATCGGTGTCGATCGGTTCAGGACCGGCCTCCTCTTCTTCGGGGGGAAGCACAAAGGGGTTGCCCCCGGCCGGTGGCCCCGGCCGCACCGGCCGGTCCAGTGGCGCAGGGGCGGGGGCCGCCGTTTCCTGGTCCTGACTACCTGCCTGGGTGTCTTTGTCGTGGTTGGTGATCACTTCTCCTCCTTTCAGGCCGCGGCCGGCACGAGGCCGGGGAGCTCAGCGGTGAGGTGGCGCATTAGAACTCCGCGATCACAGCCGCGGCAGCCAACTGCCACGCCCGTCGAGTGGGACCGGAGAGGTCCTGGGCGCGCATCCGGCCCTGCACCAGCGCTTGATCGAAAGGCACGATGTGGGCCGAGCGCACGATCGGGGCGAACTCGCCCACGATTTCCTGGGCTTTGAGGGAGTGCTGGGGATGAACCTCCGAGACGATCACCACCGCGTTGCGGGCCAGTTGTGCGGCGTGGCCCCCGCGGGCGTGGAGGGCCTGGAGGGAGTTGACCGCGCCTTGGGCCTTGTCCGACTCAGAGGTGGTGGCGATTACCACCTGGTCGGTGTGGTCGATCATCCGCGTGAAGTTCTCCCCGCGGGTCGAGTTGCCCGAGTCCATGATGATCAGCCGCCAGTTACGGGAGGCGACCTCATGCAGCAGGTCCACCTCGGCCCCGGTGATGCGGTGATCGTGTTCGGGTCGCTCGTCGGAGCGCAGCACGTCGAAAGCGTCCTCAGGCTGGTGGTGGACGAACGCGGCCAGATCGGCCTTGCTCGCCCCGGCCTTCAAGAACTCCGGGGCGGCAGTGATGAGGTCCAGCACCGTGGCGCTGTGTTCCCCCGAGTGGGTCCGCCACCCCAGGGTCCCCAATGACTCGTTGTTGTCCCAGGCCAGCACCCCGCCACCACCGGCTCGGGCCAGTTCAGAGGCCAGCCGGATCACCGTGGGCGTCTTGTTCGCCCCGCCCTTGGAGTTGAGTACGGCCACCGTGCGCGAACCAATCCAATGGCGCGACAGGGCATCCACCGCCGCGCGCTGGCGCAGCTCGGACTCGGAGGGTCCAACTTTGAGCCCGAACACCCGGTTGAGCCAGCCCTGCCAGCCCTGCTCGGCGGGGTCTGGAGTGACCGGGGAGTTGTTCTGCAAGAAGTTCGGGGTCTGTTCCCCAGCGCCGGCGGCGCTGAGGCTCTCCCCCGGCGGCGCCGACACCGGAGCTGTGGCGGGCACCTCTGGCTGGCCCTGTGTTGGCGGGACCGGGGGGTTCGCAACCAGGAACGGATTGCCCCCGGCGGGCTTCTCCGCGGTAGGAGCAGTAGCCTCAGCCGCGGCCTCCGCCCCTTCCGCCTGCGCCGGGGCGCTCTTCTCGACGTCCTGCGGGGCCGTCTCCTCCACATCCTCAGGGGCAACCTCATCGGGTGCGGCCGCTGCCGTGGACGCCAGCTCCTCAGCGGGCGCCTGTCGTGCCGGGGTCTCTTCGGTGGCCGGGGCCGGCGCGTTGGAGACCTGCCCATCGGCGGAGACCGTCAGCACGTGCATCCCCGAGGGGTCCAAGGTCACCGCCCGGGTCGGTTCCCCGGTCGATCCAGCGACCTCGCTGGAGAGCTTCACCAGCGCCCGCCGGGCCGAGGCCACGTTCTCGTGCTGCTCAGCCAGCTCCTCTTGGTCTGGGCCCATGGTGACCGTCATGGCTCCGGTCTCGGTGATCGTCGCGTGCAGCTCCATCACTTCTCCTTATCCTCGGGGGCCGTCGAAGCGTCCCCGTCCGTCGTCTTCTGCTCGTCCTGCTCCGTGCTCGCCTGCCCACTCGGGGTTGTTATCGGGTTCGGGGCGGTCTCGGTCACGGCGTACACCTGGCCGTTCTCCTCCACCACGGCCAGCCCACCGTCTGTGATCAGCACCGGCACCGAGGCTTTGGGGTCCCCGGCATCCAGGGCGGTACCCGCTCGGGAGAGCCGGGCGCTGGTCTCATCCCCGGTTCCTGTCACCCACAGGTGCCCAGCCGAGGCTTGGGCCGACTCCGGCAACACCGTCACCGTCACGGCCTCGAAATCCACCGACACCCGCCCCAGGGACACCAGTGCCCCGGCCGGGTCCCACTGCGGCTGGCCTGTCCCGGTGGAGCCCTTCACCGCCTCAGACACCAGCTGCGTCACCTCCGTCTTGCCCTCTCCGGCGGTGACCTCCAGGACCGCGACCTCACTGGTGCTCTTCTCCCCGGCGAACTGGGCCACCACCATTGACCCGTGCCCGGCCGGGAACGCCGCCACCTCCATGCCCTTGGGTACTTTCACGGTGGCCGGCTGCGGTAGCTCCGGGCTCTCATCGGTGATCTTCCACAACCGGCCGGTCTGCGCGTCCGCGGCGATCAAGGCCCCACCATCGGCAGCGACCGCTTCGGCCCCAGCGGGCACGATCCGCTTCTGGACGCTGTTGCCGGCCAGCACTCCGGCGGTCTGGTCCGCTCCAACGATCAGCGGCTCTCCACCCTCCAGCACCACCTCGGCGCGCTCGGGCAGCTGGACCTCAGTGAACTGCTCGCCGTCCTGGTCCATCACCGCCAACCGGCCCCCGCCCCCGGACACGGCCAGCCGCGGCGTACCGTTGTCGGTCCACACCGCCAGCCCGGTCGGCTCGAACGGGGCCGTCACGCGCTTGACCTCCCGCCCGGTCTCGGCCTGCCGGGTGACCACATCGCGGCCCTCGACGATCACCAACCGCCCTGCGGCGTCCTGGCGCACGGGCACCCGGTCCTCGGCCGGGGCCGACCACTTCGCGTAGGTGGACCACCCGGCCGGGGCCGCCACCGGCAGCTGGGTGGGCCCCGGCGCCGGCAGCACGACCTCGGCACTGGAGTCCTCCCCGAGCACCTGGGCACCCACCGGCACCGCGACCCCGGCCAACACGAACAATCCGGTCAGCGCGTAGCCGGCCTGCCGCTTGGTCAGCGTGCGCGGGTTCCACCGCCGGCCCCGCCGGATCTCACCGGCGGCCGCGGCCATGCTCCCGGTCCTCGCCACACCACCAGCACCCGAGGACGGGCCAGGCGCCTCGTGCAGCTCCACCAAGGTGCCCTCATCAACGTCCACGACCATCTGATACGTCTGGTTGTCATCGGTGATCCCCTCGACCCGGCACCGCCTCTTCCCCAAGGCCTCGCACACCGCCAACGCGGCATCACGAGCCGCCAAGGCCACCGACCCGGCCTCATCGACGGCGACCACCGACCGCTTGCCCCCACACACCGCCAGAGCCTCGTGGGAAGTCATCGTGACCACGATCAGCGGCCACCGGTGGACCACCCCACTCATCACTGCCCTCCCGTATGGGCGGGGTCCATGTCGCGCAGCTGATGCCCCACGACCTCCCACGCACCGTCATGCTTCTCCAGGTAGAGAGTCACCTGCCGCCGCCCCGTGCCCGGGGCCGGCTCCTCGTCGCGGCTGATCCAGCTCCAGGTCACGTCGTAGACCCGGATCGCCTTGTCCGCTGCCACGTCCCGGGCAGCGTCCCCGATCGCCGCCACCGCCCGAGCCTCGCTGTAAGCCCGGTGTTCGGAGGGCTTCAACCACGCGCCCTGCGAGGAATTGCGCTGCGGCTCGATCTGGTTGGCCGCCCATTCCTTAGACATCAACGGCTTGGCGCGGATCGCCGCGGCCGTCTCGGTGCGGTCGGTGGCCGTGTCCCAGGAGTGCAGCATCAGTGCGGTCGTGCGCGCGGTGGACTCCACATCGGAGCGGTCCGCATCCCCCGGCACCGGGAACGTGCCATCCCCCGGCACCGCCGGGGTCGCCGGGACAGTAGGGGTGCTGGCAGTGCTGCTGGAAGCGGCCGCACTCGTGGGAGAGGTGGTGGCCTGCTGGGACGTCTGCTCAGCGCCCGCCCCGCAGCCCGCCAGGGGCAGGGCGCACAGGATCAGGACAGCACTCAGACGGTGACGGTGGCGGATCATCTCGGCCACGCTCCCTTCTCTTTGAGGATCGGTTCGGGGTCGATGTTGTAGCCCTCGTAGGGGAAAACGACGTCTGGGGCGGAGGGCTTGTAAATCTCGAAGTGCAGGTGCGTGGCCACCGCTCCTAGGCCGGCCCGGTTGCCCTCGGTGCCGATCACGTCGCCGCGGGAGAGCTTCTGGCCCTTCTTCACCGCGTAGGAGTTCAGGTGGCAGAAGGCGAACCCGAAATCGGGATCGTCGCCGTTCTCCTTAGCGATCACGCACCCGTCTTCGTTGTTGAACCCGGTGATGCGCAGATCGGTCGGCGCGATCACCGGACCTCCCGAACCTGAGCCGGTACCGGGGGTGGCAATGTCCACGCCCACGTGGTCCTGGGCCCAGGCCGGCAAGCCCGGGACGTTACGCCGCCCGTAGCCGGAGGTGAACTTCCCGCCCGGCAACGGTGTGGTCCACTCTCCGTCGCCCAGGTCCCCGTCCCACTCCTTGGCACCGGTGGGCACCTCGCAATCCGCGGAGAACTCCACCTGCCCACCGTCGAGAATCGTGGTCACGTACTTTTGGGTCTCCGCGAACGGTGGCACCCCCTTGTGCTGGGCCACCGCACCGGGGCCGGCGTTGTAGGCGGCCAGCATCAGGCGCACCAGCTGGTCCGCGTCATCGCCGGCCAGGTCCTTCACCTCATCGCGCAGCGCAGCCATGTACCGCCCATAGGCCGGAATCGCGTCCTCGGGATCGGTGACGTCCCCACCCTGGCCGTACCGGGCCCAGGTATCAGGCATGAACTGCGCGACCCCCTGCGCCCCAGCGGAGCTACCAGCGTTGGGGTCCCAGTTGGACTCGGCTTTGAGCTGGGCAGCGACCACACTCACCGGCAACCCAGCCTCCTCAGCCGCCGCCTCCACCAACGGGCCCCAACCATTGGGAACGTTGATCAGACCGTCCTCGGACTCTTCGCCGGAGACCACCGCGGCCGGGGCGCAATCATCGGCCGAAGCCTGGGTCTGCGTCAGCACAGCCAGACCCGCCACACCGACCAGCGGCACCGCCGTCAGCAAGAGCGCACCCACGGTCACCGCGGTCACCAAGCCACCGCCTCCCTTGGACTCCTCGCTCACGCCAACCTCCGGTCCCATTAACAACCATTCAGGGTTATCCTCTATGAAAAGTATAACCCGTTTTATTCGCAGCGTGCGTCATCACGCTGTATCCGTTTAAGTGAGAGGACAGTGGAGAATGGGACGCATGCCAGCCCCGATCCAACCCCGAGGTCAGAGCGACGCAGTACATGCGGCAGCTGTGGCCTTGGGAAACACCGTGCGCCTCGCAATCATTCACGAGCTCGCGCGAGGCCCCGTCCTCGGCCCAGACCTCATCACCCGTCTCGGCCTGCCTTCAGGGACTGTGGGACCGCACCTGGAGCTCCTTCGAGGTCAAGGGGTCATCACGTCCACCCCGCAACCAGGAAGGGGCCGTCCCACACTTCACACGCTGGATATGGACAGGACCCGTGAGCTGTTGGATATCTGGACCGCGTATCTGCTGAGCCAAGACACGCTCTGACCTATCGCGGCACACCACTCCGACACATCTCCCTGAGGCGCTACTGGCCTTGTCGTCCGGCGGACATTTCCGGGGCGCCTACAGTGATGATATGTATGCAAACGACTGCTTCCCAATGTGTACTGCCGGCCTTCCATCGGCCGTGATCAGCGGCGAAAGCAATGCGCAAGGGGAGGGGCAATCGGCTATATCCCCTGTTTTTGTCCCTGACATAGGGGATGAGACCCCGGCCCTGCTCGGCTTCACCCAGCGGCTTGGCTAATGGAACCTATGAGTCGGCCATAAATAAGACACACCCCTCGGCGTTCTAGCGCTAGCAAAAGCTGTGTGAGAGGGTGAGCACATGAAGGAGTACACACCCCCCAAGCTGTTCGGGCAGCGCGTCGCACTCAACATGCGCGTTAAGCCCGCTCAGCACCGCCGTGTGGCGGAGCGGGCAGCTGCGCTGGGCCTGTCCCAGGCTGACTATGTGGGTGCTCTGGTTGATCGTGATTATGGGTTGCCGAACGTGATTGACGAGCGGCAAAACCAGGAGAAGGACCAACTACCTCTTGACCATTAAATGACTGACGGCCCGCCGTGGTGGGCGGGCCGTCTAAGTCAATCAGCTGTCGCTAGTTTGGCGACCGGGGACAGCTGGTTCAACAGCTAACTGAATGAGACCTAGCAATGAACCCATCACCAGGGGACTGTTGTGCCCCCTAGTGTAGCTGAGACGCGTCACCATGTGGAGTCCTCCCGGCTCCGTGCCGCCGACGTGACGTTGGCCGCTGACCTGCCAAAACCTCAGCACCCCCAAGAGTTCCCGTCGCGTACCCGTCGTGTGCGGGTGGAGCACGAGCGGTCCAAGGCTGTCGTGCTGCGGGCGGTGCCCACGGGATGCCAGCTCGCCAAGCACGTCGCCGCCTGGCGCCGGGCCGTGCTGGAGCACCCCAGCCTGGAGCTGATCCGTGCCGATGCCCGGGCGAACGTGCTGGCCGTGGTGGAGATCATCTGCCGCCAGCAGGACCCCGCCTCGCGCACCTGGCGCACGACCTGGGACTGGGTGGCCAACAAGATCGACCGCTCCCGTTCCACCGTGGCGCGGGTGATCCGCCACCTGCGCGAGGCCGGGCTGCTGGCCGTGGTCGCCACCGGCCGCAGCGCGGGGCGCACCCCGGCCGCCACCGGCCGCACCCAGGGCGAGGCCCCCGTCTACGCCCTCATCCACAACACCCCGCAACCGGCAGTGGAGCCTGTGGAACTAACTGACACCCCGGTCCCCACGAAGTGGGAGAGTCTTTCCCCGCACGCGCGCGAAGAGCTTTCCCCGAAGGACGCGGCTACGCCGCGACCGACCCGAAAGCGCGCCGCGCAGCGGCGCGAGGTGGTCGCCGCGCTGAGTCGTCGTACAGCCCCGCTGTGGCCCCGTCATGCAACGACGGAGCCTTTGACGAAGCGGGTGACCCGTCGGGCGCGGAAGGAGACTCAGCGGGCGGCTGCCCTGGAGCTCCAGCACGAAGCCATCGTCCTGCGCCAGCTCACCACCGCCCACGTCGTGAGCGTGTGCAAGCCGTTCTTCGAGGCCGGGTGGACCATCGCCGATGTGCTCACCGCCCTGGACTGGAGCCCCGCGGGCACCCGCTACGGCTTCCTGACCGTGGAAGGCATCGACAACCCCGGAGCCTGGCTCACCGCCCGCATGCGCGCCTGGACCCACACCGACGGCACCCCGATGCGGTCCCGCGACCAGCGTGTCGCCGCCGAGGCCGCCCAGCGCCGGGCGGCCGCACGGGCGGCCGCTGAACGCTACGCGGCCCGCACAGCGGCCGCCGCGGCCCTCCCCGCGTCCTCTTCCGCCCCTGGTCCCCGCCGGCCGTTCCGGCAACGCTTCGCCGCCCAGATCGCCGCCGGCCGCGCCGCCGCACCGCTAGCTTGATCCCGCCCCCAGCACAGGAGAACTGCCCCCCTCCCCCCCCCCCATGGCCGCACCTGCCTACCAGGGACCCGCCGGAGTGCTCCCCGGCGGTTCCCTGCCCGACCCAGTGCCGGCCGACACGCGGCTTCACCTTCCACCGCACCACGTACACGAACGCACACGTGTCCTACCCTGGGGACATCGATCAGCAACGGCCAGTACTCCTGCCGCAGATGGACGTATTCCTGCGTGCCACAGGAGTAGATGCTGATCGACGATGTTCCGCCACCTCCCCCGTGCGGGCATCGGACGGGCCCTGCCGCCCCCTCGACTAGGCAGGGCCCGCCCCCTTTTAAGCCAGGCACCCGGTAAAGGAGTCCACCGGGACCACAGCATCGGTCCCCATGGCAGACGAAAGACCGGGGATGATCCCCGGCCTTTCGGGTGAGATGCCTTTCACCGAGGCCCAGTGTCCTCCCCGTGCTGACGGGCGTCTACTCCCGTGACCACGGCGCCTCGGAAGGCCCTCAAGGGATGCACCGCGTTTCGATCCGGGAAACGCACTCCCGTACCCTTTTGCTGATGCGACAACGACAAAAGCGGAAGAGTCGTGCATTCCACGTACGGCAAGGGACCGCCCATGCCTTGGGGGCGCTGGGGGTCCTGGTCATAGGTGTGGCCGTGACCACGGCAGCGCTAGGCGCAATGGTCGGCCCCTCGGTGGACACCCTCCTCAGCAAACCGAAGTCCGAAGCCACCGATGCCCGCGAACAGCTCCAGCACGTGCTGGCCGCAGAGATGAGCTGGCACCATGCGGTGCTGGAAGACCTCGCCCCCACCCCGGCGGCCATGGCCGACACCGACCGCTACGTAGCCGGTGACATCGACCTCGACGAGCTCACCCGACGCTCCCAAGAACGCCGCGGACAACCGTAATCCTCCACCCCGAGAGCAACAGTGGACATCTGGCCCTCTAGGAAGCGTTGCCGTTCGGGGCGCAGTATTCATTGAGGTTTGCCCTGAGGACCTCCCCCAGCGACACCACCAACTAGGCGGAACTGCCCGCCGTGAGAGGAGTAGGTGGTTGTCTGCTGCGGTGCTGTGTCTAGGTAAGACCCAGTTCCGGCTCCTACCCTGGCTACGTCGATGCGCCGCCTGGAACCTGCTGGACGTGAAAGACAATCCACCGGCAGGCAGGTGCCCTCATCGATGTGCGTCCAGGCTTGGCCGCTTCATGGACGCACGGGGCCCCGCTGAATCCCATGGCGGGGCCCCACCTGCGGCATCGCAGATCACTCTGGTTGCCGGCACCCCCCACTGCGCGACCGCCCACACCGCCCCGGCGTCCTCTCCCGTGCCTGGCCCCCGCCGGCCGTTCCGGCAACGCTGGGCCGCCCAGATCGCCGCCGGCCAGAACCAAGCCGCCGGTGCCGTCTCGGCTCCGTAGCCGGGCCCCTTGGCGTGTCCGGTCGACGGGGAAGAATCCCCAGCATCAGCACTAGCCAAACCGTATATGTGTACGGGTCTATTGTGTTTGTGGGCTGATCTTTAGAATGTGTGTTCTATCCTGGCGGCATGAGACATCCAGTTCCGCTCACCATTGACCGCCCCGTGCTGGTCTCTGCGGTCCTGGTCCGAGTCCCGGCTGGCTTCCCCTCCCCTGCCCAGGACAGCTTCGACGACGGCCGGATCGACCTCAACGAGGTCCTGATCAGAGACGTCACCTCCACCTACGCCTTCCGGGTCACCGGAGACTCCATGGAAGGAGCCGGGATCTACCACGGGGATGAAATCCTCGTGGACCGATCCATCACCCCCAAACACGGCGATGTAGTGATCGCCGTCTACGACGACGAGTTCACCGTCAAACGCCTGCACGTCCACGACCACGGCGTGGTCCTCCACGCGGAGAATCCCGCCTATCCCGACATCACGATTCCCTCGATGACCCAGCTCCAGGTATGGGGTGTGGTGACCTACTCAATCCACCACGTCCACTCCCGGAAACTGCACTAGCCGGGCCCAAACAAGGTGATGACCCGTGATTGCCCTGGTGGACGTCAACAACTTCTATGCCTCCAGCGAGGCACTGTTCGAGCCCTCCCTGGCCGGCAAACCGCTGGTGGTGCTTTCCAACAACGACGGCTGCGTCGTCGCCCGCTCCCCCGAAGCCAAAGCCCTGGGGATCAAGATGGGCGACCCCTGGTTCCAGCTGCGCGCCGACGCGAAACGGTGGGGGCTGATCAAACGCTCCTCCAACTATCAGCTCTACGCCGACCTGTCCGAGCGGGTGATGCTGCTGCTGGCCCGCCACGCGATGGGTCAGGAGGTGTACTCCATCGACGAGTGCTTCCTCCTCCCCCCGCACGGCACTCCGGCCGAGCAGGTGCGGTGGGCCCGCCGGCTGCAGGCCACCGTGGCCCGCAACGTCGGCCTACCGGTGAGCATCGGGATCGCCAGTTCGAAGACACGGGCGAAGATCGCCACCGAGGCCGCGAAGAAGCTGCCCGCCACCGGTGGAGTCGTCCACTGGGACCAGGCCCCGGACGGGTACTGGGACCGACTCATGGCCGCCCTGCCGGTCACCGAGGTCTGGGGGATCGCCGGGCGGCTGGCGAAACGCCTGGAGGCAATGGGCATCGAGACCATCGCGCAGCTGCGTGATGCGGATCCGGTGGCTATCCGGCATAAGTTCTCCGTGGTGCAGATGCGCACAGTGCTCGAGCTCAACGGCTTCCCCGCGATCCCCGTGGAGGACGAGGTGGCGACCAAGCAGCAGATCCTGGTCTCCCGGTCCTTCCCGGACCCGATTCATGACCCGGAGATCGTCGGGGCCGCGGTGGCCGAGTTCGCCCAACGTGCCTCCCGCCGGCTGCGCAAAGAAGGCGAGGTTGCCGGACGCTTCACCGTCTTCGCCAGCACCTCCCCGCATCGGCCCGGGCCAGCCCACAATGTCTCCGCGCACGTGCGGCTGGCTGTGCCTACCAATGAACCCACGCCCCTGGTGGCCGCCGCCCGGGCGGCCCTGGTGCCCAAGCTGGTGCATGGGATGCAGTACATGCGCGCCGGCATTCTCTGCATGGATTTGGCACCCGAGGGGGCCGTGCCTGTTCTGCCGGGGGTACTCGATCAGCCTGCCCCGATCGGGGAGCTCATCGACGCCGTGAACCGTCGTTTCGGCACCGGCACCCTCGCCCTGGGCCGATTCGGCGGCCACTCCCCCGCCCCCTGGGGCAATCGCCAAGCAGACCTCTCTCCTCGCTACACCACCGACTGGGACGAACTTCGCACCGTCTCCTAGACACATGCTTCTTCGCTGAGCCGCACTAGGACTGACCTACTCCCCCAGCCGATCAAGGCGACAGTCCTCCTTGGGGCTGGGTCGGCAGACGATGGCTGCCGCACATTTCTTCGGCCCTGGCGGGCCTCCAAAATGATTGCCCAAGGGAAGCCGCGGGAACCTCCGAGCCCGGACTGGACCGCGATCACTACCAGCACCATGCTTGCGGTCGAGGTGACACACAACCCTGGTGGGTAAAAGGACTTTTTGGAATAAATGGAGGTAAATCTTCCGATTAGATGGTTCGAGGGGGTGAAGACGTCCAGGGAAGACGGAAGCCTTGGGGCTCCGCCCAGCACCCTGAGCGCCGACGACTCAGTGGCTCTGTGGGCAGCGGAGTCCACGAGATGCAGCAGAGTGAGGCGGGCCGGCATCCTCGCGCGCGTCGACGCATGTGTGCCCTGCTGAAGCTTTAGGAGGGTGAGCATGTCGCTGCACGAAGAAGGAGCCCAACATGAAAATCGTCGGCATGATCCAATCCACGGCGACCCAGCAGGTGAAGCTAAGGGTGAGGATTGCGTTGCCGCTCGCGAGCAGCTGCTCGCTCCCATCCCCGAGGGAATCGAGTCACTCCATGTTCGCAGGGACTCATAGATGGCCGCCCTTCCGCGTGGTGTCAACGCTGATGCTGACGCCCACCGCCGACTACTCGTTCCTGAGGCTTTTGTCCGCCTGGCCATTCCCGACATTCCACAGATCCTCAAAATCATCCATTTACACTATTTACTCCAATTACGTAATGGAATAAATTTAGAGCAGAAGTACCGAAGTCAGACCAGTTGGCGAGGATGGCCTCACTACTTCGACGTCACACACGTGCTCTATCCCCACGGTGTTCCCGGTGACGGCACCGCCGCAGTCGTTGCCGTCCTTGACGACGACGGTGCCGTCGCCGGGTACAGCCTCTACGTCCAAGACCCGCTCTTCCCCTGAGCCCAGGAGGGCATCATGACCACCATCACCCTCTACATCCTCCCCGGGTGTGTGGACTGCCAGGCCGCCGGCCAGGCCATGGACCGCAAGGACATCCCCTTCGGCCTGATCAATGTCGCCTCCCTGCCCGCGGCCGCCGACTTCCTCCGCGGCCTGGGCTACCAGGGAGTGCCCGTGACCGTGGTCCGCGACGACGACGGCACCGTCTGCGACCACTGGCACGGTCTGCGCCCGGACAAGCTCTACGCCCTGGTGCGACAGCGCGCCCAGCTGACCTAACCCGTCGACCGCAGATCCACGGCACCCCCCCCCACGACCGGCCCACGCGAAGTTCGCCCGCCCCCAGGAGGACGCCATGACCATCCAGCCCGAACATCCAACCAGCAAGCACCGGGCGACCGCCCAAGAAGCGGCACGGGCCGCCCAGGAGGTCCTGGCCAAGATTGAAAAGCTGCGCGCAGCCGCCCAGGCCGCCGCTGACAGCGAGAAGTGCACCCAGTGGCTCACCCGCCACGCCCAGCATCTGGAGGAACTGGCGCGGAAGGCCCAGCACCTTGCGGATGCCGCCACCGAGGCGTGCGTCAACGCCGGCCACCTCGACGGGGAGCACCTGGTGGAGGTCACCGCCACCGCCTGCCGCGCCCGGGACGACCTCTACCGCGTGTACTTCTCCATCACCGCGTGAGACGCTTGCACACACCTGTGCATTCCATTTACTTAACGCCTCCATTTACTAAACTGAGGCAAACACTCAAAGGAGGCACCGTATGGACATCCTTGCCACCGTGCTGCAGAAGGGTGGCGTGGGCAAGACCACCACGGCCTACCACCTCATCCGTGCCGCCCAGCGGGCGGACAGGCGCGTCCTCGCCATCGACATGGACCCGCAGGGCAACCTCACCACCGCCCTGACCCCCGAGCGGCTGCCCCTGGATGAGGTCAGCCTGGCCGATGTCATCAATCCCCAGCAGGCACCGGGGGAGGAGCCCGTCACCTTGGCCGACGTTATCGTGGCGACCATCTGGCCCGGGGTGGATCTGGCCCCCACCGTGGGGCGGGCCCTGGCGATCATCGAGCAAGACCTCACCCAGGCCCCCCGCACCGAGGAACGCGCCCGGACCCTCCAGCGCGCCCTGCAGGGGGTGGGGGAGCGCTACGACCTGGTCATCATCGACTGCCCGCCGAATCTGGGCATGCTCACCGTCAACGCCCTGGTGGCCGCCCACGGGGCCGTGCTGGTCACCGAGGCCGGCCTGTTCGCCGCCGACGGGGTGGCCCTGATGCGCGACACCATCGGCTCCGTCCAGCAGCACTACAACCCCGACCTCACGATCCGCGGGGTGCTGCTCAACAAGTGGGAACCGGCGACCCTGGCCGGGCGCGAATGGCGCCTGACCCTCCAAGAAGCCCTGGGGGAGCAGCTGCTGGACCCGCCCATTCCCAAGCGCGCGGTGATCCGCGACGCCATCGAGACCGGTGATGCCCTGGACCGTATCAAGGGCGGCCAGTCCATGGCCGAGCTCTACACCCGCCACCTGGCCAAGATCACCGACCGGTAAGCCCGGCCGGCACGAAAGGAACGACCCCCACCATGAGCACCACAGGACGCCGCCGGAAATCCACCTTCCTCACCGGCCAAGACGCCGTCGCCCCCTCCATTACCGACACCACCGCCCCCGCCGCACCTACACCGGCACCGGAGGTTGCGGCACCCGCCGCACCACAGGAGACGGTGCCGCCACCTGCAGACGAGCAGCAAAAGGGTGAGCAGAAGAAGGGCAACGCCACGGACACCCGCCGTCGCCTCCAGGTCCAGATGGACATCGACGACCTCGCCGAACTGCGCTCGGCCTACAACCACGTCGCCCAGCGCGGGCAGACCCTCAGCGACTTCGTCGCCGGCATCATCACCGACCGGATCCACCAATACCGCGACGAGGTCAACGACGGGCGGCCTTTCGGCGGTGCAGGCACCGTGACCCGGGGCAGGCCTCCGAAGTATTGAAGGCTCGACCGCCACGATCGGCAATCTCGGGGGAACGGGAGCTGTCCAAGAACGGTGGGTCCAGTGCTTTTCTGCGCATGGCCCCTCATCCGAATGTCTTGTAGGGGCCCGCTGCGAACTGAGGACTCCCCAGATCGCGGTTCGCTCGCACCTCCGGCGGGTCGGGTCGGAAGTGCATCACCTTGAAGAAGCAGTGAGTAAACGGAATAAATGGAATAAATGGCTGTAATGGGATAAAGTGAGATTGTGCCTGTCTGGCTCGAGCCGGGTTGCACAGAACTGGGCAGGACAATCGCACTCGTAGCTCACCGTGGGAGGAATTATGGTTGGCCCCAAGATCGTCGTCAGCAGCCACCCTGACATGATCGCCACCATCGCCGGGACCCTCGGTTACATGCCGCAGGATTCCATCGTTCTGTACTTCTACGGAGGCGCGCGACCCGGCCCGGTCCACCGCTTTGATGCCCCCATGCCGGACCAGATGGCCGGGTTCGGGACCTCCCTGGAGCAGCTGTTCCACGGCCAGCGGGTGGATGCCACGGGCGTCTACATCTACCTCTTCAGCGATGACCTGGACCAGGAGCAGGCCCGCTATCTCGGCGCCGGACTGGTCGGGGAGGCTCTCGCTGCGGCGACAGGTGCCGACGTTGCTGACGCCGTCCGGGTGACCTCGGCGGGCTGGGAATCCCTGCTCCACACCGGCTCGAAGGGAAGCGCTGAGCAGATCGCCCAGTCTGTTGACCTCATCGCCTGGGCCAGTGACGAGCGGATCGTCTCAGCATCTCAGAGGGGATCTGTCGAGCCCCCGGCCTATCGTGCCGATGAGGCCGTAGCCGCCCACGTGGCGATGTACCGCGCCGGCTACGGCTACCTCGCGGCAGTGCACGCGCAAGAACTGTGGGAACAGCGGCATCCTTCCGGAAGGGAGCTGGCCGGGCTGTGGGAGCAGCTGATCGCCGGGGACCGCGGGGAAACGGTGGAGCGGCTCGCCGCCGCCCTGGTCTATCCGTCCGCAGCGCGCTTTGCCGTTTGCGCGGTGACGGCAGACCCCGGAAGCGCCAACTTCGAGCTGACCTGGCTGCGGACCCTGGGAGTGACGGATGTGCCCGGGGGAGTGGTGGATCCCGACCCGGCCCGGGCACAAGCCGTGCGTGACGGCTTGCACGCTGTGGCGGGGTGCACGCCCGTTACCGACCGCGCCCACGTGTTCGCCCTGCTGGGCCTGCTCGCCTGGATGAACGGCCACGGCGCCGATGCCATCGAATGGCTCGACATGGCCGGCGAGGTTGAGGCCGCCGACGAGAATGGTGTCAGCAAGGCTCCCCTGGTGACCATCGTGATGGCGGCAATGAACACCCTCGGCGTCCACCCCGCCGCCAGCAAACGGCAGACGTAGCCAATCATGAGAACAGGGCACTTCGGGCCGGTGCTGCCCAAACAGCACTCACGCCGTGAAGGATTCCCACCGACCGGACTCCTTGGTGCACCGATTTCACCCGGTGAGATGATGGCCAGGATGCATAGCTTGGAAAGGGATGAGCTGAAGAAACCGCACCCCGGGGCGATAGCAGGTCACCGGATCCAGAACCGGAGTGATGAGAGTTGCTGCCAACTTCGCATGATGCGCCCCACCGGCAAGGGGCTGTTGTGGCACACCTTCGTGTGATGAATGGCCATGGCTAGCGGCAGAGTCCCAGACCCAGCGACGGCCTCGGGCGTGAGCCCAGGCCGCCGGCGCAACATGCAAGCCATTCGCCGACGTGATACCGGCCCAGAGCGTGCTTTGCGGTCAGCCCTGCATGCAGCCGGGTACCGCTACCGCTGTGATCTGCGGATAGATCTGTCCGGCGCCCGGGTGCGCCCAGACATCGTCTTCACACGCCGGAAGGTTGCCGTGTTCGTGGACGGGTGCTTCTGGCATTCCTGCCCCGAGCATGGCCGGCAGCCGGCCGTGAACAGCGGGTACTGGTCACCGAAGCTGCAGGGGAACCGGGACCGCGACCGGCGCAATACCCAGGCGCTTGAACAGGCGGGATGGGTGGTCGTGCGCGTGTGGGAGCACGAGCCGGTTGCCGAAGCGATGGGCGCGGTCACGGCCGCTTTATCAGGCCGCTGACCGCCCGGCACTGCCTGGGTAATGCACGGTGGAAGGCCGGATCCCCCGCTTCAGTTAAGCTAAGTTGTCCAGCCGCAGGTCCGAACCAGAGGCCATAGCTGGGTGAATCTACCGCCACCTTGCCGGGTGCAGGCCCACCCCATGCATAACCCAGGAGGTCGCGGGAATGGAAACCCGCAGCTAGTCGGGGCCATGCGGCAAGATTGCGGCCGGTAGCCGGGGCTGATTCTGTCCCACGGACTGAGGCAATAAGGGAGTGTGTAAGCGTGTCGCATGACGTCGTGGAGATCTGCGCCGGTGCCGGAGGGCAGGCTCTGGGCCTGGAACGGGCCGGCTTCAGTCATGCGCTGGCCGTGGAGCTCGATAACTATCCCGTCGAGACCCTGCGAATGAACCGCCCTAAGTGGAAGGTCGCCCAGGGCGATGTCGCCGACCCTGCCGTATGGACACCTGAGGATTACCAGGGGGTGTCCCTGCTGGCTGGCGGGGTTCCCTGCCCTCCGTTTTCGATCGCTGGCAAGCAGCTAGGCACGGCCGATGAGCGGGATCTCTTCGCCTGGGCCGTGGAATTGTGCGACCGTGTGCAGCCGCGGGCGTTAATGCTCGAGAACGTGCGCGGGCTGTCGATGCCGCGGTTCGCCGCTTACCGCCAGGCGGTGCTGGATCGGCTGGCGGAGGCTGGATACGTCGGGGACTGGAAGCTGCTGCAGGCGTCTGATTACGGGGTGCCGCAGCTGCGGCCGCGGTTCGTGCTGGTGGCTCTTAAAGAGGAGGACGCCCCGTACTTCCAGTGGCCCGAACCCGCTACCCACCAGGTTTCCGTGGGCGAGACGCTACGAGATCTGATGGCCTCCAATGGCTGGCACCATGCGGGCGAATGGGCTGATGCGGTCACCGGGATCGCCCCCACCATTGTCGGCGGCAGCAAGAAACACGGTGGTGCCGACCTGGGCCCGACACGGGCCAAGCGGGCGTGGCGGGCCATGCACGTGGATGCCATGGGCGTGGCCAATCACGCCCCGCTGCCCGATGATCCGCACTTTCTGGAGAAGCCGCCGAAGCTGACGGTGGAGATGGTGGCCCGCCTGCAGGGCTGGAACGGCAAGACCAAGTGGGACTTCGCCGGGCGGAAAACTGCCCAGTACCGGCAGATCGGCAACGCGTTCCCACCGCCTCTGGCCGAGGCCGTGGGCCGCTCGATCAGGGCCGCTCTCGATCACGAGACTGAAGTCCAGGGCGCCCGGGAGGTTGCCGAGCGCAGCATCCACGACGACGTCTACCGCGCCCTGCGGGAAGCCGAAGAGTTTGTGGCCCTGGAAGACCTGGTCAAGCGCCTGGCACAGTCCTACGGACTCGCGGAACTGGAGAAGCGCCTGGCCAACCTGGATAAGGACTTCGTCATCGAGACAAAAAAGACGAGGAAAGGCCTGGCTTACCGGCTCGGCGAGTTCAAGGCATTCACCGGCCAGGCTGACCATCATCGCCACCTGGCCTTCGCTCAATCGGCTGCACGCTCCAGGATCAGCTAAAGAACCGAGACAGCGTTTTGCTTACTCTTGGATCCGCGCCAAGAGTAACTAGTGGCCACTCTTTGAGGTCATTGGGCGGTTGGCTTTCTGGAGGATGTCGGTGCTGTTTTTGGTCCAGGCGAAGAAGTGGCGGCGGTCATTTCAGCCGGTGATGACGGCCCAGATCTCCTTGTCGGACTTGGCCACTGAATCGGCTCGGGAGGGATTACCAGCCTATGGCACCTGTGAGGATTCCGGGCGCGGTGCCATTCAATACTGGTGACAGGACCGGGATGCCGGGACGCAGTTCTTCCTGAGGAACATCTAGCCGGCAGGACTCCCAGCGGCCGAAGGAACCGGAATCGGAGGGGACCTGCGCGGCAATCCACGGCGCCGGGACGGTGGCGATGGCGTCCAGGTCCAGCTCCGGCGTCAGGCGGACCACTGTTAGACACCACCAAGGGTCGCGCCGCATCGTTTCGTACTCGTGCCGGGAAAGGTAGACCGAGAGCCTCCCGCGCCGTAGCGTCGATTTCACCTCTAGGTGGGCTACCTCGCTGAACCATGACACACAGATGTCGTAGCCATACCCATCGGAGCGCGCCGCCACGTGGTCCACCTGGCACGTGGTGGACTCTGCGAGCAGCTTGACGAGGGCGAGCTCTCCGGCGGCACCGATGCGTGCGCGTTCTGCTGTGTCCACCTTGCCCCACATCCCATGGACACGCGCATAGGCGGTATCCGGGGAGAGCCCGAGGATGGCAGCGGCCTGCAAGGCATCGACTGGGATCTCGTCGGGTCCGCGGACGAGGACGTCTGCGTCTCGCAGCCAGCCCGTCTCGCTGCTGGAAACGACGGCGTCGAACAAAAATTCGTCCACGGGGACCCCTGGACCGGGCCCGGTGAGCAGACCGTTGTCGGAGAGCCAGGTGTATGCCGCCTCGTATTGTGAGGGTGTGAGGTCCCCGAACCCAGGGTGCGTGGCGAAGAGCGACCGGGCGCGGGCCGCCCCGGCCCCGGGCAGGTGCTGGAGCCAGCGCTGGGCGGCGCGCAGGATGGGTTCAGGAAGGGCCCGCACCGAGGTGTCCCATCAGCAGCCTCAGGTCCGCCGGTGCCAGGCCCCCACCCACGGCTGGTTCCTCGTCGAGGTCCGAGAGCTGCTGGACTGCGGGGTCGTCGAGGATGCCGCCCATGAAGATGAGCTTGTCCTCCAGGCGCTGGGCCACGACCTCGTCGATGGTCCCTTCCGTGGCCAGCACTGTCACACGGGTCTCCGTGCCAGCAGGGAGTCCGAGTCGGTGAATGCGGTCCAGGCTCTGGAGGAACTTGCCGGCGGCGAAGTCACGGTCGATGTAGACGGCGTCGTGGCAGTGCTGGTGCAGGCTCACACCTTCGCCCAGGGTTGCGGGGTTGGACAACAGCACCATGCAGTCGTCGTCGTTGCGGAACCTCGCAATCTGCTCCTCCCGGTCGGGGGTCCCGCCGTGGACCACGGCCGGTGAAAAATCCCGCAGGACCGAGGCCAGCGTGTTGAGGCTGCGCACAAACGTTGACCAGACCAGTGTCTTACGCCCGGCTGCGGCGTTGGCAGCCACGATCGCCAGGGCCTCCTTGTACTTAGGTGACATCTCGTAGTTCATCAGGTCGGCCATGAGGTCCTGGAGGCGAGAGCCCTCCGGGATGCGCAGCGGTGGGACCTGGTACGCCAGCGGTTCGTGCGCGGTGCCCCCTACCGTGAGCAGGGCCGGGCTGGTGGCGGCCATTAGCAGGTAGATCACGATCCGACCCCAGGCCAGGAAGTCGTCCTCGGCAGCTGCGGCACGCGGGGAGAACTGGCCCAGAAGGGCCTCGTAGATCTCCTGGTGCAGGTCCGGCATCTGCACCCGGCGCAACGACGTCCTCACCGGCGGCAGGGCGAGCTCCTGCTTGGTGGTGCGGGTGAACAGCGGCTTGAGCTCCTGGCTGGCCTGTACGAGGCTCCCGCCGGATACCGCCTGGGTCACCCGCTGCCGGCCATAACCGGGCCACACGAAACCGAATAGGTTCTGCAGGTCTTTCACGCCATTGGGTGCCGGCGTGCCTGTGAGGATCAGGCGCTGCCGGGCCCGGGGCCCCAGCGCTAGGCAGGCGGCCCCGTAAGTGCCCTCAGCGCCGAGCTTCATGCGGTGGGCCTCGTCCAGGACCAGCATCGAGGGCCGGGCCGAGAGCCACCTGCCCAGCGTGTTGACCGCCCCACCGAGCCTCTCGTAGTTCACTATGACCGCCTCAGCCCCGGGGTCCACCGACCCGCCGTACACCTGGAACTGCAGGGGCTGATGGAAACAGGCAGTGTTCTCTACCTGCCACGCCTCGTAGGAAGACTTCGGCCCGACGACCAGCAGCCTCTCGACGCCGTGGGCGCGGCGGGCAGCCTCGAAAACCGCCAGTGCCACGCGCGTCTTGCCTGCCCCCGGCACCGAAAAGTTCGCCCCGTGCCGCAGGCCAAGCAGCCTCGCGATGTCCCGGCGCTGGAACCACGCCAGGTCCTCCCTCCAGTTGCCGCCGAGCAGGGACTCGACCTCCTCCGGCAGGGGCCCTGCTGCTGCCGCGTCGGGTGCGGCCAGGAGGTCCGTGACGGTACGGGCGGCCAGGGCGGAGTCGCGCGCCAGCCCGGCCAGGTGAGGGTCCCAGGTGACGGTGGCGGGCTCAGGCCAGGCGCCCAGGGCCACCAGGTTGGTGAGGAGCTCGTCCAGGCCTACCTCCACCGTGGTGGGGGAGCGCTGGATGCTCGAGGGGATGCGCAGGGCCAGGAGCCGCAGATGCTCCTCGAACCCTTCCCGCACACTCAGCCGGGCCCGGGTGACGCCCTCGCCGAACGTGATTTCGAGGCTGGGGGCTTGGCCGCTCACGCCGGGTCTTTCACCGAGGTCAGCAGCCACTCCACGCCCTGCCCCGGCTGCGGGTAGGCACGGCTAGCCAGCTTGGCCAGCCGCGCCATGCTCTCGCGCAGCTCCACGAGGGCGTCGTCGAAGGCCTCCTCGTCGAAGGCTCGCTTCGCCCGGGCCTCGGCGAACTCGGCCGCGCACTGCTGGACGAGGTCCGCCGCGTCACTGAGACGCTCCGAGGCGACCACCCGGCGTTTCTGCAACCGCCCGTTGCGGCCGGCCATGTCTGCTGCAGTTTCGAAGGTTTTCTCCGCCGTCTGGATGAGCTCGACGGCCTCTTTGACCTTTTTTGCGGGCAGTTTGTCACCAGCTAGGGACGCGGCCTTAGCGTGGAGAAGGCGGTCCGTCACCGCCTTCGCAGCCGAGCCCCTGCTCTCGAGCTCAACACCCTCCAGACCGGGGACGGTAACTATGGTTGAGGTTGTGGGGGAAGGCTGCAGCGATTCCGGCAACCGCTCTTTCAGGTACTGGTCATGGAACCCTGCGTCGACGAAACGCAAGTCTGTTTTGGACTTACCCAGCAGCACCATTGCCAACCGGGATTCCTTGAGTTCCTCCGCTCCGGCCGGGTCGGTCGCATTGAGCTTGGTGAAGTCGCGGTGCAGCTCGCGCAGTTTTTCCTGATGGTCCTCGAAGTCCACCAGGCGCAGGGACATGCCGTCCTCGGTCGTGCTGCGCTGGATCGCTTCCTGGATGAGGGCGTACACCCAGCGGTCCCGCTCCAGGGTGGCGGACTTGATATTGAAGTCGCGCGCGATGTCATCGGTGCGCCGCCCGGCTCTCAGCTGTTCCTCGATGGCGATCAAGCGGTTGATGTAGGAGTAGTCACGGCGCCGGTCCCTGCGCAGCTGCAAGTGCAGTTCCACCGCATTGACGTCATGGTTGGTGGCATCCTGCGGCAGCACACCGACGCGGATGTTCATCTCGCCTAGGTCCCGCAGCGCCGTGGCACGGGTGTTCCCGTCGACCAGGACACCGTAGGGGGTAATGATCCCCGGCTCCCGCTGTCCGGAGGCGTCTAGCTCCTCCATCAGCGCTTCGTAATCTGGATCGATTTTGTTTGGGTTGGAGGGCTGCGCCTTCAGGAGCTCCTCGAGGTAAGCCTGGGCGCCCTCGCTCCATGGCTCTGCCTCCAGCATGCGGTCCTTTTCCGGGTCCAGGGTTCTCTGGGCCCGGATCCGGTGTGTGTCCGGGTTCAGGTACAACTGGGCCACAGGCATAGAAATGACATGCAAGTGGCGCTGCTCGCCGCGGTACTCCACAGTGATCTTGGCGCCGTTATCAATCTGTGCCTGTCTGATGCGCGTCTCCGTAAGCTCACGGATCTTTTCACCCTCGGGCGGAGTGCCCATCTGCACGCTCACGTTCTACCTGACCCGTTCCAGTGCTGAGTCGCTGCCGCACCATGCAGGGAAGGACCATACTGATCGTTCCGCATCGAGTATCGTCCACGTAAGCGTAAGGAGCTGCATATGTCCTCGACACCGGCGTGGAACGACCCCGATAGCAAGGCCGGGACCATGGTGCGCGGTGCTCTCTGGCTGGTTCAGGAGGTTGGAGAAGGCAACACCTTCACCAAACACGACGTCCGTACCGCGTTCCCCGAGGTGTCCCAGGCCGACCGCCGCATCAGGGACCTGCGGGCGTACGGCTGGGTTATCGACTCCAACACCCACGATGTGACGCTCCAGCCCGAGGAACAGCGGCTGGTGAAGATCGGCGCAGCAGTCTGGGACCCGCGGGAACGCCGTGCCGCGGCGCCGGAAGCCGTCACAGCAAAAGAACGCCTCCAGGCATTCAAACGCGACAACTTCATGTGCACCCTCTGCGGGATCTCCGGCGGCGACCCGTACCCCGAGGACGAGAACAAAATTGCCGTCCTGGCAGTGAGCCGACGTACCATCCAGAGCAGCGACGGGGCCTCGCACATAGTCCTAGTCACTGAATGCTCACTCTGCCGAAACGGCAGTGACAGCGGCTCCGCGGACATCGGCCGTTTCCTCGCAGCCACGGACGACCTCGAACCCCAAGACCTACGGCGTCTGGAGCGCTGGATCTACAGAGGCCGCCGTGGGAGCACTCCTCTGGAACGGGCTTGGACCACCTACCGCCTTCTCCCGGCGCAGGCACGCCCCCAAGCGCAGTCAGCCCTCAACAACCGCAAGACAAACTAGGGTCCTTGGGAGGGCGCTGGCTTTCATCATGCCGAAAACCTGGGGTCCTGCGCCTCAGGAGTTGCTTGGGAATACCCCCGGTTCGCCTGACTCCTTGACCTGCCCCACGTTTCGCTTACCCCGTCAGGGAAAGTCGGGGCAGTCCCAAGGTTGTGGCGGCACCGGCGGTCACCAGCGTAGCCGCCTCGCCGGTGGTGAGTCTGCAGCCCAGCGGTCTATCTAATCACCACAAAGTGGTGCTACCTTCCGCGTAGCCTACTCACCACGGCGGTAATAGAACCGCGCTTCTGAACTAAAGAGCTTCTCACGCGCCTCGACATCAGATATTTCCTCCGCCAAATATGCCTTATATAACTGGAAAAGCGACGTGGAAGGAATGGTTACGATGCCGTCTTTGGCAAAATAATCATTTAAGTCTTCTTTGTTGGATTCCAATGGTTCGGGTCGAAGATGGGGGGCATCGCTGAATCGATTATTAATTACGTACCAGCAACGGTCGGGCACCTCTCCTATCGAATACTCGTACCGCGTCCGAGCCCGAGTAACTTGCCTGAAGTCAGTTATCTTTCCGTTGCTCGCACTGTAGCCCTTGCATTCAACGAGTGCTACCCAGTCAGAGTCATCGGGGTTTCGGACCTGCAAGTCCTCATACTTGTTACCCCCTACAACTTTTACAGCCTCATCCGAGTCGGACACGACGAAACCGAATTCTTCTAGGCACTCTCGCACGGCAGAGGCCAGTAATTCATCCTGACACCACAGTAATCTCGATTCAAGAGACTCCCGGTCCATCATAGTATTTTCAAGGGCTTCAACCAGACCCAAGCGCTTTTCTTCAAGTTTGCGAATTGTCTCTTCAATTGACCTGTCACAATTGACAAGTTCTTGCTTGGCAGCGGTCTGACTACTGGTCAGCCATTCATCGGGGACCTCATCCAAAGTGAACTTGTCAGGCGTCTTGGAACGCCAGTACTCGAAGAATAGCTTCAGCCACTGAAGCCTGAGTGAAGCCTCTGGCGGAAGGTACCAAATATTGTAAGATCCCCATTCAATAGCTCCTGCAATAGATTTACCACCCCTTTCTTTGAAAAATGGTTTAATGGGAATATCTGTTGAATTGGAATTTATTACCTGATACTCGCCACCCTTTCTGACTTTTTGATTAAATTCCCGAGTCGCCAGATCACGAATTTTACTCGGATAGCCCTCTGGTGCGACAGCATCAAAATCATGCGCCCCTTGCCCCACGGTAACTGAAATAGTTGTGGGTGGACCTTGATTGCTAGTACGAGCGGTGAATATGTTCCAGCCGAATCCATCTTCATCAAAGATTATGATTGGCTTGTTTTTTGCGCGCTCAATGTCAATTTCCCCGAAACACACCAGAAAATCGAAGTACTCAAGCCTAACCGTGCCGCGTGACTCAAAAAAGGAAACGCCAGTTCCCAAACTTTTCAAATAATTCGCAGACGACTCATCCATGACCCCTTTATTAGTTACAATTACAGCAACCCGAGGAAGGTCACGCTCTTCTATGGCACTAAGTGGTGGTTGTTCTTGAGCCGCGGCATCTGTCATGTAATTCACATTACCAACTCGATGCATGCAGATCGGTACAAGGGCTCATGTCGCGGACAACACCTCCTGTGTACGTCGGCATTAGCCAAATTTGCACTAAGAAGACTTAAAATCGACATGCGTCGTCGTGTGCAGTACGAGACGGCGCTCACTTGTAAGCGTTGTGGGCTCCTCCGGTGAGCACCACAGCGGATAGGGCGAGCAGGGCGACAGTGGTACGGGGCATGAAATGCTCCTGTCGTCGGGGCTCGAGTCAGGGGAAGGGCTGCGGTGCCTTGTGTGCTCCCGGGCTGCGCAGCAAACTCATGCGGCGGAGCCTGCCGTGGGGATCGATCAGCTCACCGCAACGCGTTGAACCCTTTCCGCCCTTACAACCGCGTCCGTGGAGGCTGTGCTACCCATCCCGCAAGCGACGGTGGACGGCCCCGTTGTGGCGAGGGCCGTCCACCATGCGTCATTTCGACCGGTGACGCCGCCGACTCAGTGGGCGGCGTAGTAGGCGTCCTTCACGGACTGGTGGATGCGGCCGCGGTCGGAGACCTTGTGTCCGTTCTTCTTGGCCCAGGCGCGGATTTTTGCGGTGTCCGGGTCGCTGTCCGAGGTGCGGGTGCGGGTACTGCGAGGGGCGCTGCTGCGGGTGGTCTTGCGGCCGGCTTCCGCGAAGGGGCGTAGAGCCTCACGCAGCTTCTCAGCGTTGCTTGAGGACAGGTCGATCTCGTAGTCCTTGCCGTCCAGGGCGAAGGTGACGGTGTGGTCGGCAGGGCCGCCGTCGAGGTCGTCCTCGAGGTGCACTTCGACTTTCTGGGCCATGGGTGGTGTTCCTTTCGGTATCCGCGCGGGGAGTGGGGTCAGGGATGGTTGGGGTCGTCGTCGGTGGACACCTCAGGTGTCGCATCGTCGACCGATGTTTCAGTTGGTTGTGTGGCCTTGGCCGGAGTCATCGGCTTGGTCCGATTGCCGGTGATGACAGTTCCCTCAGTCGCAAGGTCCACGCAAAGCATGCCGTCCTCCACAAACGGCTTCCAGCGCCGGGTGGCGGTGGTATCGATGCCGTAGTGGGCGGTGAAGGCGGTGGCCGAGATGATTGCCTGCCCGGGCCCACGTTTGGACCCGTTCCGGACCGCGTAGGCGTGCGGGGAGGAGTCATCGGCGGCGCGCAAGGCCATGACCTGCCGGTCCCGGTCGTAGAGCAATTCCACCGTCTCCGCGTTGCTGATCAGGTCGTGGGCAGCCTTGTTCAGCGAAATCACCCCGCGCTTCTGGATAGTCACGCTCGGCGCCTTGGCCAATGGAGTCATTCTCTTGTCGAACACCTCGAATGGCATTGTTCCCCCTATGGCTTATGACAAGCATTGGCAACTTCCATCGTAACCATTGCACATACTTATTCGACACGTAGCCGCAGCTCCTAGGTGTGTCTTTGAAGGTAAGGGATGCGAGACGCTGAGGTTGTGAGACGTGTGCTGTGGTGGGTGGTCTTGCGGTTTGGGTGCTCGGTCACTGGGGTCGAAGGAGGCGGTGCACTGTGTCGTGGAGCATGGCGGCTTCGTGTCCTGCGGTGAATTCAGGGGTTGTGGCGATGTGGTCGAGGAATCCGTTGAGCAGCAGGATCATCCACTCGGTGAGTCGTTCGGGGGAAAGGTCGTTGCGGGCTGTCCGGTTGTCTTGAGCCGCCTGGATCCAGGGGAGCAGCCCCTGGCGCAGTGCGGTGTCGTCGCGTTCCAGGGCCGCGGCCACCTCTGCCTGGTTCATGACCGCGCCTACCGCACGGACGAACCCGGCGATGCGGGTATCGGCCATCTCGGCCGTGGTGTGGGTGAGGTAGTCGTCGAGGACTGTGAGTGGATCCGCGCGTTCGTGCTGGTTGGTGAACCATGCGCGGGTCTGTTCGGTGCCGAGGTCGATGATCGCCACGAGCACGGCGGTCTTGGTGGGGAAGTAGTGGAAGAAGGTGCCGGAGCCAATGCCTGCTTGTTGGCAGATCGCCGCGGTCGTGGTTCCGCCGTATCCGGTGGCGGCGAAGCGTGTCAGGGCGGCGTCGATGATGTGCATCCGTCGCGCCTCGTGCTGGGCCGGGTCGACCGTACGAGCCATGAGTCCCCCATTCCTAGAGTCGCTGCTCTAGTATTATGGTATGTCCCGTCCGGGGCGGGGGAGGTCAATGATGGTCAAGGACAGAACGCCCCAACGGTGGTTCCTGTCCCATGAGGACCGTGAGCACCTCATCGAAATTGGCGACACGGGGTGGCGGCGCAGCATCACCTGGACGGTGGATGGGACGCCGGTGGCCACTGTCTCCTCGATGGAGGAGAAAGTCCGGCTCGTCCCCGACCAGCAGGCCCATCCCGGTGTGGGCGCGGTGGCGCTGCGCTTCCCGACCTTCACCGGCCCGGCACGGCGGGTGAGCTGGTTCGGCGGCACCAAAACGATGGACGCCGGCGCCCAGGCACGCCTGGGTACCGGTGGTGTCGACTTCGACCCGGAACCGGGCTCCGCTGCCGCGGCCCGGGAGGCCTGGATCCGGGCTCATCCACGCCGCTACCAGGCGCGCCAGACCGTCCTGGCCGTACTAGGTGTCCTTCTCCCCTTGGTGCTGGTGGGGCTGCTGGGGCGTGTGGTCATCGACATTCCCTGGCCGGACATCGACTGGCCGGACCCGCCTGCCATTCCGTGGCCGGACATCGACTGGCCGGACCTGCCGGCCATTCCGTGGCCGGACATCACCTGGCCCTCGATCCAGTGGCCGGACTGGCAGCTCCCCGCCTGGCTCAGGTGGGTGCTGGACCATGCCAAGTACATCGTCCCGGTCGTGGTCGCCTCCGTTCTGGCCAAGCGGGAGGTGGAGCGCCGCCGCAATCACGACGCGCGCAGGACCGGGGCGCCCGCCTCGCGTCAGGGCGTCGATCCGGAGCAGCCCGAACATGAGCAGGACCGTCCCGAGGAAACAGGACCCCAGCGACCCTGAGCTCCAGGCCAGGGGTGTCGACGGCCCAAGGCGTTGCTACATAGGGCCAGAGACATCACCGGACTACTGCCACGGCCAATGAGCATCACCAGCAGGCGCGCAGCAGTCCCGGGTGCGCTGGGCTCACCTTGGGCAGAGGATGCAGCCCAGACACCTATGGGGGCAGAACCTCAGTGGGCGGCGTAGTAGGCGTCCTTCACAGACTGGTGGATGCGGCCGCGGTCGGAGACCTCGTGGCCGTTCTCCTTCGCCCAGGCCCGGATCTTGGCAGTGTCGGGGTCGCTGCCGGATCCGCGGGTGCGGGTGCCACGGGGGCCGCTGCCGCTGCTGTTGCGGGTGGTCTTGCGGCCGGCCTCGGCGAAGGGGCGCAGGGCTTCGCGCAGTTTCTCGGCGTTGGTGGTGGACAGGTCGATCTCGTAGTCCTTGCCGTCCAGGGCGAAGGTGACCGTGTCGTCGGCGGGGCCGCCGTCGAGGTCGTCCTCAAGGTGCACTTGGACTTTCTGGGCCATGGGGGTGGGTTCCTTTTCCGTGAGGGGGTCGTAGAACAGGGTGGTGCTGGCGTAGGGGTGGTCAGGAGTCGTCGGTGGTGTCATCGCCGACGGGGTGGCCCTGGGCAACGGGGGAGTCGATGTCCTCCACGGGATCAGCTGCCTCGACATCTTGGGCCACTGCCGTGGGCTTGGTGCGATTGCCGGTGATGACGGTGCCCTCCTGGCTGAGGTCCACGCACAGCATGCCGTCCTCCACGAAGGGCTTCCACCGGCGGGTGTCGGTGGTGTCGATGCCGTAGTGGGCGGTGAACGCGGTGGCCGAGACCACCGCCTGCCCTGGTCCACGCTTGGAGGCGCTGCGTACCGCGTAGGCGTGCGGGGAGGAGTCATCGGTGGCGCGCACCGCCATGACCTGACGGTCGCGGTCGAACAGCAGCTCTACCGTCTCCGTGTTGTCGATGAGGTCGTGGGCGGCCTTGTTCAGGGAAATCACTCCGCGCTTCTGGATGGTCACGCTCGGCGCCTTAACCAGCGGAGTCATCCTCTTGTCAAACACTTGGAACGGCATCGCTCCCCCTATGGTGCGTGACTAATAGCAGCAGGCTTCATCGTAACCATTGCACGTACTCACCTGACAGTCATGCGCCGCTCCCTGGGAGTGTCTCTGAAGGCATGGGATGCGAGACGTCTCATCGGAGAAATTTTCATCCGCATGTTTCCGCGGTTCAGCCTGTCTCGCATCCTTGTGCTTTATCCGTACCCCTAGAATCGGATACTCAACGTTGGTTGCGAGACAGATGAGGTGGACATGGGGAAACTGATCGGGTACGCACGAGTGTCGACGCGGCAGCAAGATGCCGACCGTCAAGTACATGACCTGTTGGCTGCCGGCGTGCGGCGCGATGACATCTATATAGACAGTGGAGTGTCTGGAGGGCGTGCGTCCCGTCCGGCCTTCGACCGGGCGGTGGCAGCGCTCGAGTCGGGCGACACGCTGGTCATCACCACGCTGGACCGGTTGGGGCGGTCGACGCAGAACATGCTGGCCTTCGCCGAAGCGCTACGGGGGAGAGGTGCGGGGTTACGGGTGCTGAACCTTGGTGGGGGAGACGTGGACACCGCCACCCCGATGGGCTCGATGGTGTTCACCGTGATGGCGGCTCTGGCTCAGATGGAGTTGGAGATCAAGCGGGAGCGGATCACCGACTCGGTGGCCAAGCGCCGGGCCGCCGGCAAGGACCTCGGCGGGCGCCGGCAGACCTTCACCGACTCCCAAATCCGCAACGCGCTGCGACTCATCGAATCGAGGGAGCCAGCGACCCAGGTCGCCCGCGACCTCGGGATGTCCCGCGCGACCTTGTACCGGCGGATCCGGGAGCTTCCGCAGGCGACGACCATATGAGTCCGTCGTTGCCTGTGGACACCATGATGCGCATGAGGCACCTCAGCGGGCTTTTCATCGCGCGGGGTAAACGGGCATGGCAACCACCCCCGGTTGCCTGAGCTCCGCGTGAGCGAATACGGGCCCGCTTGAGGTCACCTGGCGGGCTCGGCGGAGCCCTCGGCCCCGGGTGTTGCCGGTCTGCTTTGGAGGCGGGAGAGCCCGGCGCCCAGCAGGACCAGGAGCACGACGGGTACGGCGTGGATGACCATGAGCAGCGGTGTCGGTTTCAGCATCTGGGCCAGCTGCTCCAATGGCATCTGCAGTGCGTACTGCCAGAGGCCGAGTAGGTAGCCGTAGACCTGGTTCACGACGGCGACCAGGGCAGCGACCACGGCCCACAGGGCCACGGCGTAGCGGGTGGACGCCCAGCGGTATCCGTCGACGGCCGCCCAGATCCCGGCCGGCACGAAGCTCAGCAGCCCGGCAACCAGTCCGGGGGTGTTCGGGGTGGTGGCGAACCAGTCGTTGCGCAGGAACACCTCGAAGCTGCCCTGCAGCACGACCACGATCGGCGCCACGCGGACCAGCACCTGCAGCACCGTGTGGCGGAACCGTGGGCGGGTTCTGGCGGTGGGAGTGGGTGCAGGCTCCATCCACCCACGGTAGGCGTCCACCCCGGGTGTACGGCGGAAGCCCTGATGAGGGGCGTGGCCCGCGCCACCGTCACCTCGGAGGGGCGGGGCGGTGTTCCCCATGGAGGGGACAGGTGCCGCCGGGCGCACCGGGTCAGTCCTGCCCATGGGACTGCCGCACCGGCAGGTGCCAGTGAGGGTTCCTTCTCGAGCGTCTGCGGCTCATGCCGAACGGCACTACTTCCAACGTCCTCTGACGTTGACGGTGCACGATCGAGCGCGGGGTGAGGAGTCGGCCCATCGACTTGCCGACGCTCAAGGAACGATGAAATGCCAGTGATACGCTTCACAGACACAACGGAAGTGGTGTCATGCACAACAAAGTCCGGTTTGCTGCAATGGTCATCCTGCTTCTCGTGCTGGGAATTTTCGCAGTTACCGAATGGGTACCAGTGTTGCTTTTCCTGCCCGCGGCAGGAGGGGTGCTCCTGGTAAACAATCTCGGGGCATTTACACCAGGGCGAACACAGCATGATCGAGAGCACCCACGTAGCTAGCCTGCCCGGTAGTAAATGAAGGCTTTAGCGGATCTCGCTAAGAGCATGGCCTCGCCTGTTGCAGTAGGGGTTTCCGTCTGCGCATTGAATGCGGGCTGCACCTGGCCGTACTACGGACGTCGCAGTCGTTGACGCACAGCTTGGAGCGCACCGAGCCAACCGAGCTTGGTGCGCTCTCGAACCATGCGCACGGCCTCGATGAAATGCCCTTGTGCCGTCAGCGAATCGACCTCGAGGCCCAGAAGTTCGGGTAAGTCGATCGGCAATGGCTCGGACGCGGGCTCACGCTTGTCGAACGGATTCCATCGCGCCATGTTCACGCCTTCATGAGTTGTGGTTGCTGTGCCTGGTGACTCTTTGCAGCCATGCGTCGGGCACTGGGGGTGGTGTCGCTGAAAACTTTACTCATCGGCAATGAGGGCTCCTTAACCGGGGTTCCACCATAGGTGCCCGAGGCGCCCGCTGAGGGTTCCCCCCTGGCGATCGCTTGCTGCCAGGTGGCGGCGTCCGGGGCCGCCGGGTCGGGCAGGGCCACGCAGGTGACCTCGGCACCGGTGGTGGTGAGCTGGTCGGTGAGCCAGGGGAACCAGTGGCGGGTCGGGTCGGCGGCGTAGCCGTGGACGATGACGGCGCGGGACATGGGGGCGGAGGAAGAGGTGGTGGCGGTGTGCATAGGGTGAGTCTCAACGGTGACGTCGACGTGAAGGTCAACCCCGAGGATCGGGAGGGTGGGCAGGCATGCGGATCGGTGAGCTCTCGCGGGTGTCCGGGGTCAGTGCCCGGGCGTTGCGCTACTACGAGGACCAGGGCCTGCTGGTGCCCGAGCGGGCTTCCAACGGGTACCGGGAGTACGCCGAGGACGCTCCGGTGATCGTGGCCCAGATCCAGGGGATGTTCTCCTTCGGGCTCAACTCCGAGACGATCCGCCGGTTCCTGCCCTGCGCCCGCGGCCAGCAACCGCAGCTGCAGATGTGCGCGGACCTGCGGGCGCACCTGCAACAGCGCCGAGAAGAACTCGAACGCCACACCGCCCAGCTGATCGCACAACGCCAGGTCATCGATACCCATCTAGCCGGCTGAATACCGCACCGGTCCCGTCCGCATAGATTGCGAGAGACGTCGCAGTTCGGGTTGCGTTGTAACGCTTTCAACGCCGGGTATGGCCTTGGCGGCTCAGCTTGGAACGTCTTTGGCCATGATGTGCTGCAGGACGTCCTTGGTCGTCGATCCTGTCACCTCAGGGACCCAAGGGTTGGGCCACAGCTGGTGGTGGCTGACCCAGCCGGTGCGGATGCCGAGCTGATGAGCTCCTGTCATGTCGGTCACCGGGTGATCACCGACCATCCAGGACTGCTCCGGACGGTGCCCGCTCTGGGACAAGGCGGTGTCGAAAAGCAGCCGGTGAGGCTTCTTCGCCCCGACCGCCTCGGAGATCACCGGCTGCGGGCTGTAGCGCAGCAGGCCGGTGCGGCGGAGCTTGTGCAACTGCTGGGCGACATTTCCGTTGGTCACCACCACCAGGGCAGCCCCCTTCTCGACCAGGGTCTCCAGAACCTCGAGCACACCGGGGTAGGCCTCGATGCGCTCGAGCAGCTCGTGACGTTGGGAGTCCACCAGGCCGGGGACCGGTGTGCTCAGGTGGAAGCGTTCGCGCATCAGCGCGGCCAGTTCCGCCCGGGGCCGGTAACCGTCCTGATCGGCGGCGATCAGCCACTCCAGATCACTGGCGTCGCCGTCGAGGCCGGCGACGAAGTCACTGGCCCAGCTGGTGAAGGCGCCGCGGCGGTCCACCAGCGTGTTGTCCAGATCCAGCATGATCAGCACAGCAGCCAGCTTATGGGCACCACCACACGCACCAAGGGCGCCCTGCAGTTGGGGTTGGCGCAACGCTCTATCTTGAGGATGCTCGTTCCAAGTCCTGCTCCCCCCTGGATCGACGGGATCCTAGGAAAACACCCACCAGGAACAGGATCGTGGCGGCCACGGTGAACCACCAGCCTGAGTCACCTTGCAGTGCCAGGACTAATGTCGCTCCCAGGACCAT
>NZ_SSSF01000010.1:0-64371 GCF_013368965.1 Kocuria salina | reverse complement strand
GCACCATCAGGTGAGGTTGACTCGGCTTGCCCATGGGGCGGGCACAGCCGAGGTCCGGGGCGCGGCTGTGCCGTCGCTCGTGGGCCTGTGGACACCAAATGCAGGGCGGCCCATTTCCATTTGATGGGAAAGTGCGTTATCCGTTTCTTCGGTGATCGAGGTCATCGGGGCTGTTGGCGTTTCAGGTCGATGTAGTCGGACATGGGTGTGGCGGATCGGGCGGCGTGCTGGGCGATGATGTCGGGGCTGTAGCCGAGGAGATCGATCAGGGTTCGTGCGTCGACTTCTTGGGTGAGGTCGCGCAGGGTGGCGTTGCGGGCGCGTTGGGCGTCAATGCCGAGGACTTTGAGCCTGCCGGAGAGAGTGTTCGGGTGCAGGTGCCGGCCCGCACGGGTGCCAGGGAACAGCCACGGCGTGCCGGTGTTGATGGTGTTCTGGTGCCCGGGGTCCTGCAGGTGCTGCCAGAACACCTCGGTGAGCGCTTCGGGAATGGCTGTGGGGGTGGTCCCGAGGGTGAGGAGCATGCCGTCCGGTGTGGCCGTGAGGTGTTCCCGGCGGAGCAGGACGATCTTGTTCAGGGGATGGGCCCACAGCAGCAGGATGAGCCCGGCCAGGCGGGTGGAGCTGGTGACCTGGCGGTGTTCGAGGCAGTTCCGGAGGAGCTCGAGGCGCTGCGTCTGGGTGATCATGGGCGTGGAGTGGGCGTTGCGGAACGGCACTTCCAGTGCCCCGGTGCGGTGGTCTTGGTCGTGGTTGAGCCAGCGGATGAAGGCCCGGATGTGCTTGCGGGTACTGGGGCCGGCGCTGAGGTAGTCGTCGAGGTGGAGTTGTTGAAGTTCGTCCGCGGTGGCGTGGTGGTGGGCTCGGAGCCAGATGAGGAACTTCCCGGCTTCGGTGATCTCTTGTTTGGCCGTATGGGTGCTGGCCTGAAGATCGGCATCGGGATCGGCCGCCTGGGCGCGGATGCGCTCGAGGTGGTGCTCGGTGGCGAAGCGTTCGATGAGGTGGGCGGTGCCGTCGTCGGGCAGGGCGGCGATCCTGGTGGTGAGCCAGTGTTCGAACCGTGCGAGGGTCTCGTTGCCGCGGGCGTCCATCATGCGGTGATGGACGAGCAGAGCCCGGAGGTGTTCGGCGGCGTTCGAGCGGGGGAGACGGTCGAAGGCTTCGTGGGTGAGCGCCAGTTCGCGGGCGCCGATGGCTTCCAGCAGGGTCCTGGCCCGGGTGCCTGGGCGCATGTAGGTGTAGACGCTTTCGGGTCGTTGGGTTGCGGTGAGCACTTTGATGAGCCGGTGCAGGCGGAGGTCGTCGCCGGGGACGAGCACGGTGGTGAGGTCGTCGGTGAGCGCGCAACGGATGCAGAGCCCGGCCCGGAACCTCTCGGCCTCGCGGTGACAGCGGGTGCAGGTCAGGGCGGTGGTGATGCCGGCGCAGTCACGGCAGAGGGGCTCTCGTTCGGCGGAGCGACCCGGGAGCATGCGGTGTTCCCCGCAGTGCGGGCAGGTGCCGTAGGTGTGGGTGGCTTCGGTGAAGCAGGCCCCGCAGATGGCTCCGTCGGGCCAGTGCACGCGGATCTTGGCGACCTGCTGGTGGCAACGGTCGCAGGCGTGGGGCCCGGCCGAGCGGGGTCGGCCGCGTTTGTTCGGGGTGGGGAGGTCGGTGAGCGTGGGCGGCCGGGCGGATCCGTTGCCGTCGGTGGCCGGGCGCCAGGGGTCAGTCATCGTCGTCGATGATGCGGGCGCGCACGGGGCGGTAGTGGCGAAGGTCAGGGAGGTCTTCACCGGTCCCCGCGCGGTGTTGCCGGGCGGTCTTGGTGTCGGTGGCGGTGTAGGTGATCAGGTCGTTGGGCGTGACCTCGAGGGCGTCGCAGAGGGCGACGAGGACCTTGAAGGAGATCCGCTCGGGCTGCTGGGTCACGATGCGCCACACGGCATTGGCGGTGAGGGTGATGCCACGTTCGTGCAACAGCTCGGCGAGGTCTTTGGCGGTGTGCACGCCGCGGCGTGCCATGATCTCGCGGACCCGCCAGGTGTAGGTGATCTCGCGTGTGCTCATGGGGTTCTCCTGGGTGCGGGCAGCCCGAGGGCTGCCTGGATGGTGCGGTCGTGGGCCCGTTCCAGGGCCCGTCGCTGGTAGTCGGGGGAGGGCAGGGAGTAGATCGAGGTCGTCGCGGCGTGCTCGTGACCGAGCTGGAGTTGAACGAAGGTGACGTCGAAGCCCGCCCCGGTGATCAGCTGTGTGGCGTAGGAACGACGGAAGGAGTGCAGGTCGAGCCCGGGCGGGAAACCGAGCTCATCGATGAAGGCACGCAGCCGTCCGAGCAGATGCGATTCGCCCACGATCGCCCCGGTGCTGGTGGGGAAGAGATCACTCACCGGGTGCCCGTAGCGGGGCAGCCCGTTGCGGATCCAGTCCTGGATCATCTCCGCGGACCAGGGCCAGACGGTCAGCACGGAGCGGACCTTCTTCGCCGAGCCACGGTGGGACTTTCCCCAGCGCACGCGCAGCACGCCGTGGCCGCCGAGATAGGGGGCCCGGTTGTTGGACGAGAAGTCCACGACCTGCAGGTGCCGCAGTTCGTTGGCGCGCAGTCCCCAGCTGTAGGCCGTCTTGAACGCGATCGCGTCCCGCCAGGCGGCCACCGCACCCTTGCGCCCGGAGACCAGGATCCGCTCGACCTCCAGATCGGCCAGATCGAACAACTCCTGCAGCTCGGCCTGGGTGAAAGGACGTTTGGCCGGGCGCGCCTCGGTGGGCTGGGCATGGGTGAGGCGGTTGAGCTCGGTCACGACCTGGGCGAAGACCTGCCCGAACGACCTCGCGGCCTGCTCGCACCAGTCGTAGTGCGGATCGCAGGCGTAGTCGCAGAACAGCTTGATCGCCCCCTGATAGGAGCGCACGCTCCCGTGGGAGAGGTTGCGCACCGCACGGGCGTGGGAGAAGAAGTCGTCCGCGTCTGACAGCGTCCACTCCCACGGGTAGCGCCCCGAGAAGTCCACCAGGCTCATCACGACGCTGCGCCGGGTGCGAATCGTGGCCGGCGCGAAGTCCTTCGCCCGCTGCTGAGCACCCCACCCATCCAAGACACTGGCCAGGAAGACGTCCGGATCGGGGGCTTGCCCACCGAAGGGAACGAACCGCACGTTCTCGCCATCGTGGCCCATGAGTCGTCCTTGGATGTCAGAAGATGCTTGCGATAGTCGCACACAGATTGCGTGTATCGCAATCATCGCCGGGAAAGTCCAGGCTAGAAGCCGAACGGGCATGGTAGGTCCGGGGGCCATTCGCATCCCGCACTGCACGTCGCCCTGAGGCGATCAAGCAGGATAAGCCCAAGTCGGAAGGCAGTTGGGGGAGCATCGGAGCTGTTACCCGGAACCTCACGATGTGCGCAGAGCGCGGATGGAGTCGTTTCGACTTTACATAATACTAGTTATCGGCGCTTAAGTAGGACGAGTAGAAGTAGGTGCGAGAACTCGTCCCACCCTGCCTACGGGCGTCTGTCCAGGCGGCAACTGGGTGCACGGCGGACTGGTGGGCTCGTCGAGCTTGGGACGCCGGCGTCGTCCACGCAGGCCAGCATGGACAACTCTCGTTTAGTGAGAGATTCGCGCGTATAGCTGAGGTATGGAATGGCGCCCGGACACGCACCGGAGCTGTTCGTCAACGGAGGCGTCGCAGGGTTGCGGGCTGAGACTCGGGCGCTGGAGGTGCACGCACGGCCGCTCCAGTGACTGGTCTGCCGGCGCAGCAGGAAATTACGCGTCCTGCCTCAACACGTCTCGTTACCGGCCAACCCACGGAGTTCTCGCATCTGTTTCAACTCCCGTCCGCCCGATATGGACATCGCATGGTTGTAGCCGCCCTAGGCGAGCGGGAGGCGATGGCCGTGCGGAATCACCGCGCCGTGAACCCGGCACCTTTCTCCGAGCACGCCGAAGAAGACACCGCGTAAAATCAGTGCGCTGACAAACTTTTCGTGATGAAGGTGGGGGAAGTCATGAAGGTTGCTGTGTTCGGGGCTGCCAGCATCATGGGATGGGAGGTCGTGGATGACCTGCTGTTCCGTGGTCACGAAGTCATCGCTTGCGTCCCTGACCTGGATCGATGCCCTCCCTGGGGGGACGGGGTGGAGGTGGTCGCCGGGGCCGTCACGGACACCGCGATCGTGGACACTGTGGTCTCCAGGGCGCAGGCTGTGGTCAATGTTCTGGGCCCGGGCCGGGAGCAAGAGGTTCCGGGGCTGTCCTTGGTGTTGGGGACACAACTCATCGTGGCTGCTATGGCCGCTCATGGGGTGCATCGCTACGTCGGCCACGGCTCTCCTGCGGTCAGGATGTGCCCCCTGGACCAGCCCACCGCCCGGACCCGATGGCGCCGGCGTGTGACCAACTGCTTGCATCCACGGGCGTATTGGGTCCACAGCGCCATGCTGGAGACGGTGACCAACTCCCAGCTGGACTGGACGATCGTGCGCTTCATCCGCGCCCGGGGCGGAGACGCCCGCGGGCTCAAATACGTAGGGTTCTTCGGTCACGACGACATCGGGCACTCCGCCACCGAGGTGGACATCGCCCGGTTCACCGCAGCCCAGGTCCTGGAGACCGCCTACATCGAGGAAGCTCCGGCCGTCAGCAACTGAGCGGGCTCACCACCCCGAGGTGGTGAAGGGTTTTCCGGCGGTGACGGGCTTCTCGGTGCGCAGACAGTACTGGTCGGCGGAGAGCATCTTCCTAGCCCCCAGACCCCGCTCCCGGATCCACACCACTCCTAGCTCGGGGGCGATCTCCTCCACGACGCCGGCGTGACACCGCATCCCGTTCTCCCAGGCCCCGAGGTGATCCCCCGGCCGCAACGCGCTCAACTGACAGGTCGACCCGTTGTCCGGCTCGCGACCAGTCGTCTCGGCATCCATCAGGTCCACCTTCATCCCGGTCCATTCATCAGAATGCTTCCCATTATGGGGTGCCGCCGTGTCCGGGAGATGTCACCGCCTCGTCTGCGACACAACGACGGAGCACACGAGGGCGGGACCCGAGCGCATTCTTCACCTGGCGCAGACCGCGATCCCCCTATCCACAGGCCTGGTGCCTGGGTGGCGCACGCTCCAGGTGGTGTTGACGCAGGCGGCTCCTCTCTGAGCCGCAGAGAAGGCTGACACGACTCCAAACACCCATGCAGAGGGCAGGCCCTCACCCAACTCAGTGACCATAGTGGCCGGCCCGCCGACGAGGGCCGGCCACAGCTTCCGAAATCCCGACTCGAAATCCAGGACTCGATACGCGATGACTCAAAAAGCTCACAACGGCCCCATTTCGAGTCACCCCGGCCGGTTGCTCGGCTACGCCCGAGTGTCCACCACCTCCCAGAACCTCGATGTGCAGCTGCGCGCACTCACCGAGGCCGGAGTGCCGGCAGAGCTGGTCTTCACCGACAAGATCAGCGGCACCCAAGCAGAGCGTCCCGGCCTGGCCGCGCTCATGGCCCAGGCCCGGGAGGGAGACACCCTGGTGCTGTACTCCCTGGACCGGCTGGGTCGGTCCCTGGTCCACATGGTCACCACCATTGACGAACTGATCCGCCGGGGCGTCGCGCTGCGCAGTCTCACCGACACCATCGACACCACCACCCCGGCTGGCCGCTTCCAGCTCAACGTGTTCGTGGCGATGGCCGAGTACCAACGCGCACTGATCGTGGAGCGCGTCCAGGACGGACTGGAGGCCGCCCGGGCCCGCGGGGTGCAGCTGGGCCGCAAATCCCCGATCACCCCCGAGCAGGTGCGCGCCATCCATCGGCTGCACCGGGCCGGGCTGTCCCACTACAAGATCCACCGCCGCGTGGGAGTGTCCAAAGGCGCAGTGGGCCGGGTGCTGCGTGGAGAGATTAAGTCCCTGGCGCATGTGAGTCTGGAGCTACCCGAAGACGAAATTGACGTCTGGGACGCCGAGGCACTGGCGGCCACCCGCGAAGTCCCCGCACCGGAGGGCGACCACTGATGTTGCGCGTCCTGATTCCCTACACCTTGTGGTGGGTCCGCATCTGGTATCGCACCTTCCACGGGATCACCCATTGGTTTCTGCGCATCCTGCCCATGCCGGCCACACTGCGTCACCACCTGGCAGGGACCGTGGCGCTGGTTCCCTACCTGTTGCCCGTCTGGCTCACCGCTATTGGTGTGGGGCCCCCGTGGCCGGCTTACGCGATCGCCGCAGCACTTACGGCGCCGATGCTGTTGATCATGCACCGTGTGGAGGTGGCCCATGCAGGCCAGCGACGTTGAGCGCTTCTACTCCCACGTCCTGAAAGGCCCAGAGCCCGACTCGTGCTGGTTGTGGCTCGGGGCGATCAGTGATGACGGCTACGGCCGCTTCTGGCTCCCCACCGCAAACGGTCAAAGAGCGGTCGCCGCCCACCGCTTCTCCTTGGCCACCGTCCACGGTGGCCTGAGCGCGATCGAGGGGCTGACCGCGCTGCACTGGTGCGACGTCCCGCTGTGCGTACATGCCTCCTTGGAGCCGTCCACGCACCTGCTGCTGGGCACCCGGTCGGAGAACATGGCCGACCGGGCGATGAAGGGCCGGATGCCCTCGGCCACCGCCGCCCGGTGGCGCCGGCTGTCGCGGGCCGAGCGCTCCGCCCGGTCCCGGCAGCTGCGCGACGCACTCAAAACCCGCGGCTGGGACGAGGACGTGGTGCGCGAACTGGTGCACGGCATCGACCCCGACCACCCCACCCTGTTCTAGTCAACGATCCCCGGAGCAAAGAGACGGCGAGAACTCACCCTCCCAACATGCCGAGTGCATGGATACCGGCCGAGGACGCAACGCCACCTAGCGCGTTCACGGTTACAGGTGCGGCCCATCGGCTTCCAAACCCTTCCCAGATGCGGCGCTTGCGCCCCGATCGCACCGCGGCCAGATCAAGGGCGATCTTCATTGACTTCAGTGCCAGCTTGAAGTCGAAGCTGTTCGCTCGTGAGTAGTCCACGTATACCTTGCGTAGCTCGTGAACAGTGGTGCGCAGAAACTCCCGTAGATCATCCGGCAGCTCATCGTCGTCCTCGGCTTCCTGTTCAATTTCGCGTAGGAGATCCAAGGTCGAGGCAAGCCGTTCCGTGTCCAGCCGGACGCCAAGCGCGCGCATCATGGAGCCGAGGATGCGCAGGGAAGAAAGCATGTCCGGTGTGAAGTGGTTGGCACCTCCTGCCGACTGCCAGTTCCCGGGGTAGTGGAAGATTGCTTGCGCCCAACGACTCACATAGGGGACGTACGCCTCCAGTTCTGCGTCCGAACGCTTGGCTTCGTCAAGCCAAAGCATGATGGCTTCTAGGAGCCGCACCGCCTGTCGGTGCTCCTCCAAAGTTCCCGCGTCCCTGCCGTTGAGTTTCCGTAGTTGGACCGCGCTGTGCTGCTGAACGTTTCCACCTTCGACGCTGGACCATTCGGTAAAAATGCGGTGCAGTTCGGCTGCTGGGTTATCCGCAGGCGCCCTTGTCTGGCTGTCGTTGCTCACGCAGCATCCTCGATCACTGCTTTTTCAGCTTCTGACCCTTCGTTACCCGCTTCACTGCTTGCACCGGCAGCTAGCGTTTCTTTGAGGAGGCTCCGCACTTCGGCCACCGACAGCTCCAAACGCTGGGCAATCTCGGGCACCGTGACCCGCTCACCCTTCATGCCGGCCACCACGCGCACCTGATCCTCCTTGGCTCGCGCGGCTTCCTGCTCGGCCTTGGTGCGAAGCTCCGCGATGCGCTGCTCGGCCGTTTCCATGATCTGCTCGGCCTCACCCTGGGCGACGAAGAACTCCTCACCCAGTTCCAGCAACCGCTGCTCCCGAGCCATCGACTCCGCGGCCGCCCGGCGGGCCCGCTCCCGCGCCTCGGTCTTGGTCGCACTCTTACGCTGCGCCATCACGCCTCCTTAACATCAGCAACACCATTCCATCCCATTGAACACCAAACCCGCCCTAACGGTCATAGACCAACTTCTCCCACCCCGACCGTTCCGCCGGCCGAGCCGGCACTGCGGAAAAGGACGCCCTGGGGGCGGCAGTGTCGTGAGCTGGGGTGGGAGCTGTGGACCGCTTCCGAGATTCATCCTCCGGTCTCTCCACCGGACCCACAGCCCCCACCCCAGCTCGCGCAGGTAGCCCACACGAACAGCACATGTGGACAACCTGGTTTCGCTTGCACCCAATCGACGGTGGGTGTGGACAGCTGATGCTCTGCGGTTCGTCCTCGTCCCTCGTCCTCCCTGGGCATCCCCTGCCCACACCCACCGTCTCGTGGGCACAACCGCGTCACTGTCGTGACGGACTTTCTGGGTCGCTCCAGTCCAATGACTCGCAAGCTCGCATCGGCCTTCCACGCCCTATCAGAACGTCACACCTAGTGCATCATTGATAAATGAGGATGAAAACGCGATAGATTGCTTCTGTGATGACCCTCCACAAGCTCAGCGCTGGGGACGGGTATGCCTACTACACCTCCGAGGTCGCCTCGGCCGATGAGCTGCGCTCCGGTGACCGCGCGCTGGGGGATTACTACACCGTCGAAGGGGTGCCCCCGGGGCAGTGGGTGGCCCATTCGGAGGCCCTGCTGGGGGTGTCCGGCGAGGTGACGGAGGCGCAGATGGCCGCCCTGTTTGGGGAGGGCATCCGCCCCGACGCGGACCGCATCCTGGCCGCCGGCGGCACCGAGGCGGACGTGGCTCTGGGCCAGAAGTACCACCGCTACGCCAGCGCTGACACGGAGCTGACCCGGCGCCTGGATGAGGAATTTGCCCGGCACGAACGCACCACCGGGGCCGCCCCCACCCGCGAGGAGCGGCAGGCTATCCGGGGCCGTGTCGGTGGTCAGCTGTTCCGCGAGACGCATGGGCGCGACGTGCGGAACAAGGAGGAGCTGGGCCGGTTCATCACGGCTCAGACCACCGCGAAGCAGCAGACTGTGGCCGGTTATGACCTGGTGTTCTCCCCGGCCAAGTCGGTCTCCCTGCTCTGGGCCCTGGGCGGGGACGAGGCCCGCAAGGCCGTGGAGGCCGCGCACAACGAAGCCATTGCCGAGACGCTGAGCTTCCTGGAGCAAGAGGCGACGTTCACCCGGCGCGGCCGTAACGGGGTCCGTCAGATCGACGTCGAGGGCGGACTGATCGCCACCCAGTTCCGTCACTACGACTCCCGCAACGGGGACCCGCAGCTACACGATCACGTGGTGATCGCCAACAAGGTCTTCGGCGCGGACGGCAAGTGGTCCTCCCTGGATGGGCGCACCCTGTACCGCATGAAAGTGGCCGCCTCGGAGACCTACAACGCGAAGGTCATGGAGAAGATTTCAACCTCCCTGGGGGTCGCTGCAACCCCCAGAATGGCCAGCGGGAACGAGCCGATCTACGAGATTGCCGGGGTGGACCTGGACGCGATCCACCACGCATCCTCACGACGAGCCGACATTACGGCGACCTTGGAACGGCTGGAAGCCGAGTTCACCGAACGCCACGGATACGCCCCACGACCGACTCAGAAGATCGCTTTGGCCCAGCAAGCCACCCTGGAATCCCGGCCGGCGAAGAAGTCCGCCCGCCGCCTGTCCGAACTGGTCGAGGAGTGGGGCAAGGAGTACCGCGAGCAGGTGCACATGCCCGTGGGAGAGGACCTGTTGGCCCACGTGCGGGCTGCGGCCGGCAACGCGCCGCTGGGCGCCGAGGCCACCCAGATCGACGTCTCCGAGCACGCCCGCCTGGTGGTCCACGAGCTGTCCCAGAAACAGGCGACGTGGAGCGTGAACCACGTCCACGCGCAGACCCGCCGGCACCTGAAAGAGGCCATGATCGGGCGCACCGTCCCCGATGAGCTGGTGGCCGAGGTGGTGCGCGAGGCCACAGGCACGCACAGCCTCTCGGTCACCCCGACCGCCGATGTGCCGCGCCTGGCGGAGTTCACCCGCGCCGATGGCACGAGTCAGTTCATCCGTTCCGACGCCCAGGTGTTCACCTCCCGGGAGGTGCTGGAGACCGAGCACCAGGTGCTCGCTGCCGCCCAGCGCACCGTCATTCCAGCCGTGTCGGTGGAGCGGTTTGAGGAGGTGTTGGCGGCCCACACGGGACCGCTCAGTGAGGGGCAGGTGGCCCTGGCTCGGGCCTTCGCCACCGATGAGAAGCTGCTCTCCTTGGGCATCGGCCCGGCCGGGGCCGGCAAGACCACGAGCCTGTCCCTGGCCGCCGATGCGGTCCGGGCGACCGGTGGCAACGTCATTGGCCTGGCCCCCACCGCGGCTGCTGCTGCCGTCATGTCCGAGGATATTAAGACGCAGGCGACCACGATCGACGCCTTCCTGATCGCCCACCGCACCGGCCGCACCGGGGCGGCCCAGCTGAGTGCGGGGGACGTGGTGATCCTCGATGAGGTGGGCATGGTCACCACCCCGAAACTGGCCGAGCTCGTGAGCGTGGCGGCCCGCCACGGGGCCGTGGTGCGCGCCATCGGGGATGACCGACAGTTGGGCGCCATCGGCTCCGGTGGGGCGCTGCGCCTGCTCGATAACGAGGTGGGAGCGACCCGCCTGGAGACCGTCCACCGCTTCCAGAGCGAGGGCGAGGCCGACGCGTCCCTGGCGCTGCGTGAGCCCCCGGCGGCCGGGGCCGACGTCCCGTGGGCCTGGTATCTGGAGAACCGCCGGGTGGTCGCCGGGGACACCGAAGCGATGACCGACACCGCGCTGCGCGCGTGGATCACCGACACCCAGGCGGGCAAGCGGTCCCTGCTGATCGCCACCGACAACGCCACCGTGACCGACCTGAACGCCCGGGCTCAGGCGGCTCGGATCGCCACCGGGGCACTGGATGCTTCCGGGGAGTCGGTGGTGCTTCGTGACGGCCTTACTGCCCACGCGGGGGACGTGGTGGTGACCCGCCGCAACGATCGGACCTTGCAGCTCAACGGCGGCCGCGACTTCGTGAAGAACAACGATGTGTGGACCGTGGAGAAGGTCGGAGCCGACACCGCGACGCTGCGCCACACCGGCCACGGCGGCAAGATCACCCTGGACGCCGACTATCTGAGCAAGCACACCCAGCTGGGTTACGCCGCGACCGTGCACCGGGCCCAGGGCGCCACCGTGGACACCGCCCACGCCATCGTGGACTCCGCCACGGACCGTCCTGCCGCCTATGTGGCCGCCACCCGAGGACGGGAGACCAATCAGCTCTATGTGGCCCTGAGCGACGGTCAGAGCCGGGATGAGGTGCTGGAGAGCATCGCCGGGGCCTACGACCGGAACCTGTCCGCCCACGAGACGGTGGCCGCCGAGGCCATGCGCAACGGTGACGTCGCCACCCTGAGCGAGGTCTATCGGGAGACCGCTGAGGCTGCCTGGATGGCCAAGACCCGTGCGATGGCCGTGGAGGTCATGGGCGCGGACAAGGCCGCGGACTTCACCGGAACCGAGGCGTGGGGCGCGGTGGCCACGCACCTGCACACCGCCCAGCAGGCCGGCATGGACCCGGCCGAACTGCTGTCGCGGGCAGTGCACCAGCGCGGCTTTGGTGGGGCCGAGGACCCGGCCGCGGTGCTGGCCTGGCGACTGGAGCAGCAGATCGAGGCCGCCCAGCGCGTCCTGGATAACGCCGACCGCCGGCCCCTGGGCAACCTCACCGACGAGCACCTGGAGCAGCTGGCCCAGCGTGCTGGGGCCGCCCAGCACCCGCCCCAGGTCGAGGACCCGGGATGGACCTCCCACCCCTACGCGCTTGTGCCCTCCACCCAGTTGGCAGAGGCGAAGGCCAATGCGGAGGCTGAGAACCTGGCCCTGCCTCCCGAGCTGTGGGAGTCCACCACCTCACTGCACCTGGACTGGATGACCCGCACGATGGGCGCTGAGCAGGAGCGCCGGGCGGGGCTGTCCCCGGAGCAGACGGCGGTGGAGCAGATCGCCCGCGGTGAGCGCCCCCGCACCGACACAGCAGTGTCGATCGGGGAAGCGATCACCGCCGAGCAGCAGGTGCGCGCGGTGGCCGCCAAGACCCCCGCGCCGGCCCCCGTGGCGGACGGGCGGCGGGTGAGCGAGGACCTGGCCCCCACCCCACTGATCACCGACGCGCAGGTGCCGGTGCAGTACCGGGAGCAGCTGGAGCGGCTGCGCACCCGTCTGGAGGAGCGCGTCATGGTGCGCGGGGCCGAACTGGCCGAGGCGGCCCCGGAGTGGACTGCGGCACTGGGGCCGGTGCCGGCCAAGCCGACCAAGGCGGCCGAATGGCACCAGGTCGCCGCCGAGGTCGAGGCATACCGAAACCGCTACAACGTCCCCGCCCACGAGACCGCGCTGATCCCCCAGGCCCACCGGGACGACCCGACCGCGGCCGCTCTGGTGACACGGGCCACCGCGCTGCACAAGCACTCCGCGCTCACCACCACCGCCCCGCAGACCCGGGAGCAGATCCGGCAGACCGTCGATGAGGCGCACGTGGCCGAGCGGGTGGGCACCACCCCGTCACCAGCTCAGGAAGCCGTGGAGACGCTGCGCGCCACCCGCGCCGAGGCCGGCGACCCGCTGCCGGCACCGCAGGCGAGGGAGGCCGCCATCACCGCGGCCGCTACGACTCCGGTAGCCGAGGAGACCCGGCGGGTGCTGACCAGGGAGGAGCTGATCGCCCACGTCGTGGCCCAGCACCGGGCCCAGACCCAACAGGCCACCCCGACCACCGAGGCAGCTGCCCCCCAAGAGCCGACGACCCTCACGCCGGAGCCGCAGAAGAAGGAGAGCCCCGTGTCCGAGAACGCCCACAACGACGCCGCCAGGAAGCCTATGAAAACTAACCTGGAGCGCAGCCAGGCCGAGGTCATCAAGCGCTTCAAGGCCGCTAATCGTGTCGAGCAGAAGTCCCGCCGGCAGGAGGAGAACGCCGCGGCAACGCGCCATGCGGCTGACCGCATCCGCCGCGACGGTGGCCGCAGCCTTTAGGGACGGCCCACAAGACCAGACCCCACCTTCGCTATGTCTTCCGAGAGCAATCGACTGCGCTTGCGCGATGTGGAGGATCAATCCCATGTGGGCCAACAAGCTCCACCTATGATTTCCAGATGGGCATCCCCGACGAACTGAGCGACAAACATGGCAGTTGACCAGTTGCAAGCAGAGACCGACAGGCAGCTCCAGCAACAACGCACGCACTCGGACGCTCTCGCTACTCGGGCTGGCATTTTAATAGCAGTTTGTACTCTGTTAATTGGTCTTGTGCCGAAGGGGAGCGGAAGTCTTTCTGATGGACCTTTGGTGCTAACTGTTGGAGCCACTGTGGTTGCAGGCATCATTGTCTTGACAATGTGTCGAATATCGCCAGGACCATCTGCTGTTGCATTGACTGGTTGGAATGGCGAAGAAGACTCCAATCGGAAGCTGCTAGATGCGAAACTGTTGGTAATAGAGGCAAACAGTAAAGTTTTGGGTCGAACAGAAGTTGTTTTTTGGGGGCAGGCCGTTGGCACGGCGGTGGTGGCCATCATGATCGCAACACAAGCGTAAGGCGTGAGAATGCCAACATCACAGGATTACGAGTACCTGGAATATTTGGAGCGTCAATTTTCAGGCGAGGCATCGACTGGAAAGCCGATGCGACCGGATGGTGGATCGCGAGCAACAACCCAGGATGCGCGACGTCAAGCAGAATATGTGAAGTCGGAGCAGGTGCGGTGGCGAGCGGCGGAAGCTGCGGTAGTTCCAAGAAGTAAACTAGGGGTGCTCTTTGGGCTCACCGCAGATGACATAACCAGGTCACGGTTGTTATTGCAGGGCCTCCCTGCTCTTTCAAAGTTCGCGCTGGCCACTAAGCGATTTATGGACGTAATATCCTCTGTGTTGTCCTTATTTTTGCTTGCACCCGTACTTTTGGTGGTTGGCATCTTTATCAAGGCTTACGATGGCGGACCCATCCTTTATGCCCAAGCCCGGGTGGGAGCTCATGGCAAAATATTCTCGATGTATAAATTCCGCACGATGCACCTGGACTCCAAAAATCGCTCAGCAGCATCTTTGACGGATGGACTAAGTGCCGATGGTGTCTTGTTCAAAATGAAAAGTGATCCCCGGATTACACCCATAGGCGCGGTGCTACGTAAATACTCGATCGACGAACTGCCGCAGTATTTTAATGTATTGCTCGGTGATATGTCGTTAGTTGGACCGCGCCCACCGCTGGTCTCTGAGATGGAAGCTTTTTCCCAGTTCGGTGATGGGAATCTTCTGGTCAAACCAGGGATTACTGGACTGTGGACTATTGCAAAAAATTCCAACTTGACCTGGGATGAGCATCAGCAGGCCATTTTATTTTATGCCGAGAATTGGTCCATTTGGCTGGACTTTCTAGTTGTGCTGCGCACGTTTGGGGCAGTTATTCGTTATGGGCCTGAAAAGCCATAAACCTTTTTGAGTTCTTCTCACCACTTAATGTGTGTTTGGTCGAGGGAGACCGATTACCGCACTGGGAGGTGATGAACCAAGGTGTCGAGTAGCTCGATGTCGTACCGCTCTGCGCGCACGGCAGCCTCAGCGAAGGGTCTGGGCCACGACTGGGGCAACTCCCACGCAATTCGTCCCGGACTGAGGTCGGCCAGCACGCCATACCACTCCTGCAAGGGTGTCCGCAGTTGTACGTGTAGGTCAAAGGAACGACGTGTGCGCGTTGCGTCGCCATCTTTTCGTTCTCGCAGGGTGACCTCGTCCGGAAGTGCGACAAATACGGCATCAGCAAAGCCCAGTTGTCGACACCGCATAGCCTGCCGAACCTGCTGGTACTCGTGCGTAAAGCGGGCCCGAGGGGCCGCTCCGATTCGATAGAGACACCAGCTGTAGTGCAGCTTCAGCGGATCGCTGTCGCATAGCACATGACCAAGTGTGCCCTCCAACTCCAAAGCTTCCGACCAGCGCCGTTCATTTACCTGGGTCCAGTACCGGCCCTGCGTTTCAGGATCGCTACCATCGGGCTCACGCCCTGTCGGCACGTACTCCGCCACGAATTGGTCCGCGACGCGACGGCACCAAGTCGTTTTGCCGGCTGCACTCGGCCCCTCCACAGCAATAATCACTCCAACACACTATCTGCCTGCGGCCGCCACTTGCACGAAGGGCTTCCGGCCTGACGCCACATGATAAGAACACTTTATTGTGGAACCCATTGGTTTCTTTGGAGTTTTCAAGTTTTTTGCCATAACTTAATTAGTGTCGAACAGAAGCATAAGTCTTATAAATGCGCATAACAGTGGCCGGGCCCCTGGGAAGGAGGGGCCCGGCCACTGCGGGACAGCGCACGAGTGCCTGTCCCCGGGAAGGGAGCAGGGCGCCTACTGGGAAGGGATGGCGACCTGCCCCAGGTCTATGTGGTCACCACGACCAGTCGGCCGGAGGATGCTCACAGGCCAGCGTGCGTCGGAAGCTTTTCTCGACGTGGGAGGTCCCGCACTCCCCGAAGGGACCGCGTTTGGTGAACAGCACGGCGGCGTGGCGGTCGAAGTGATTGGTCCACCAAGCCGACATGCCACCACCGGCCTGACACACCATCCACTCCTCATAGAGTGACTTGAATCGGTCCACGGCCTCGGTGTGAGCCCACCACTGCGGGCACCAGCGCATGGCCTGGTTCATGTCCACGGACTCCACCCGTGCCACCAACTGCTCCACCCACTCCACGAACTCCTCCGGGGTGAACTGCTCGCCGGTCTCTGCCTGCTGTTCGCTCATGAGCGCTGTCCTTCCGTGATCCGCTCCAGCACCGGGCTGATGTGGGCTGTCAGGTCCTTGTCCTCGAACCACCGCACGGTGCGCACGATGGTGCCCCCGCCGGTGGAGGTCTTCACCCAGGCGTGCCCGGCCGGCAGCTCGGAGAGCTTGGAGACGGGCATGATGTCGCGCTGCTGGGTCTGCACCGACCGCGACGCCACACCCCGGGAGGTGGAGGTGCTGCGCACCTTCGCGTCGTAGGTGCCGATGAGCTTGCGCAGGGACTCCAGGAACTCCGCGTCATCGGAGCCACCGCCGTAGACCTTCACCGCGGCCGCCGACCACAGCGTGTCCCACCCGGTGCGTTGCAGCATGTCCACGCCCTGTCCCTTGGTCTGGAAGTAGGCCGAGACGACGATGCCCATCGACCCGAAGTAGGAGTACCACTCGGGCAGCTGCTTGAGCTTGACCACGTTGCCCACCTCATCGAGGTCAGCCACCAGCGGCACCGGCAGCCGGCCCCCGGCCCGGCGCGCCGCCTGCTGGGCAGCGGTGACCACCGCATAGACCAGGGCCGAGACGAACGCGGCCCCAGACCCGGCCGCATCCTGAGTCAGCAGAATCAAGGTGTCCCGGCTAGTGACAAAGCGGTGCGGGTTGAATACCGGCACCCCCGGGGTGGGGGTGGTCCAGGCCAGGAGCTCGTCGTGGACCAGGGCTGAGGACATGCGCTGGGCACTGGCGGCCACCGACCCACGGGTGTCCTCGGGCTGATCCCCCATGCCCTCCAGCGCCGCGGCCGGGCCGGTGTGCCCGGCCTGCTTCAATAGCTGGGCCGGTTCCATGAAGTTGCCCGCGGACACCCAGCCCAGCACGTCGGAGAGTGTTTTTCCGCTTTTGGTCGCCGCCAAGAGGCACCAGGAGAGGTAGTCGCGGCCCTGGGAGTCGAACTGCGGATCGCCCTTCCCGCCGGCCGAGCCGGCGGCCGAGGCCGTTTCAAAGATCGAGGCGACCTCACCGGCGGAGACCGTATCGGTGACGGTGGCCAGGAGGTTGAAGATCATCGCCGGGCGGGTGCTGTCGCGCCAGATGCGTTGCGGGTCGAACAGCCACACGGTGGCCCCCACCTCGGTGCGGGCGGCCATGACCTCGGCCACTCCATCGACCTTGTTCGACGTCATCACGAACGCCCCCGGGGCCTCGGTGGCATGGCGGATGACCTGGGAGGTGGTCTTGCCGCGCCCGGTGCCCCACACGTGCGCCGAGCATTCCCGCCACCCCTGATAGATCGGGTTCTTGCCCACCAGCCCGATCGTCAGTCCCGGGCCGAGGTTCTCGGCCTCGGGGTGGAGGCGTTGCGCCTCCGTGGTGCGGGCGGGGCCCATCGCCGGGTTGATCCGCCCCGGAGGACTCATCCGGCGTGCGGCTTCCTGGGTCTTGGACGGGGTGCGGGTGCCCCAGATCATCAGCGCGGCCACACCCACCACGACCTCCAGGCCCACGAGGAAGGTCGCAGCGGTCGGCCAGTCCACCGCCCCGGTGGCCAGCTGGATGCCCAAGGTAAACGGGTTCCACGGCAGGTCCCCGGCCACCGGGGTCAACACGTTGCCCAGGTGGGTCAAACTGACCGCACCCATGACCGCTGTGAACAGGATCAGGATGCCGATAAAACTGCGGTTCTGGTCGTTGGTGCTCATGCCATCACCCGCGCCTGTGCCGTCGCCCACGCGGCGTTGGTGTCATGCACCCGGTGCTCCCCGGCGGTGAGGTTGGTCTGGAAGGGCACGCCCGGCGCCTCCCCGGTCTTCAACATGAACCGGCCCCGCCCCGGCGGCGGAGAAGTGCGCCCGGTCTTGGGGTTCACCGACCCCTCGGCCGACCACGCCACCAGCAGCGCCTTCTCCTGCTCAGACAGGGGGAAGACCGTCTCCAGCATTTCCATCTCGTTCTGCGCCAACCCACCCAAGACCTTCATGGAAGACCGCTCCATGAACCCGGTAGCGATCTTCGTCAGCTCCTCCGTGGACAGCTGGAGGTCTTTCATGGAGTGGGTGATCAACAGCTGACCCAACCCCTTGGTGCGGTTCAGCCGGGTGATGCCGTCGATCTGGTGCACCAGCAACTCCGAAGCGCGCAGGGCCTGCCACAGCTCGTCCATGATCATCAGATGGTGACGCTCCTCCATCAGCCCGGCCTCAGCCAACGTCTTAGCCGCCGAAATCCCGGCCTGGGCATAGGACCAGCACACGATCTGCACCGCCGCCCGCAGGTCCAACAACGTCTCGTCAATAGCGGACAGGTCGAAGTCCACCGACTGGTCGATGTGCATCTCTTCGGAGGTCTGCCGGCAGAACACATCACCGAACGGCCCATGCGCCCCCAGAGCGTTGAGCCCGGCCAGCAGATTGCGCACCTGCCCCCGATAGGCCGCCTCGTCATCGACGAGGATCGCGGCCATGATCGCCGGCCGTGCAGCCGTGATGACGTCCACGACGTCTTGGATGATGGGCTGGCGGCCCTGGGCCTCGGCGTGCTCGGCGGCTTCGGTGATCGCCATCGACAGCACCGTGGGCTCCTGCTGCCGGGCATCCAACGGGGCCTTGAACACCAGCTCCAGCAGCCCGGTCAGAGCATTGAGACGGCGGCTGTGAATCTCCGCGCGCATCTGCCGCTGCAACGCCTCCGGCAGCTCCCCCAGCCGGCGCCACAACGGCCCAGCATCCAGGGGATTGATCGACCCCACCCCGGGGGCGACCCGGATGACCTGGCCACCGACCTCGACGGTGAGCCCGGCCAGGTCCGGCTTCACATCACTGGCCCCGACGAACAAGAACCCCTGGTCCACCAGTGCTAGGGCCATGCGCACGGCCACCGAGGACTTCCCCCGAGCCTGGAGACCGAGGATGAAGCAGGAGGGCGAGGAGATGATGCCGCGCAGGAACAGGTTGATCGGGTCCCCGCAGACCACCGAGCCGTTGAGCTGATTGCGCCCCAGCACCGCTCCCACCAGGGGGGAAGAGGTGCCCACCGCAAACGGCCACAGCCCGGCGGTCTGGTTGGAGGTCGCGGTGAACTCCGGGGGTGCCTCCACCCAGGAGGTCATCCCGCCGTGGGCGACGTCCACGCCCTTCTCCGTGAGCTCCCGGAACGCCCCGGTGCCGGCTGCGGTGGAGCGGCCGAAGAACTTGTTGAGGATCGCATCGGTGAGCTGGTCGAAAACAGACATCACAGCGCCTTTCGCACATCAGCCGGAATCGTGGCCACGGCATCCGGGACCACACCCAGGCCGAGGTTGAACGCGAACGCGGCGTCGTCGTTGTAGTCGCACTCGCGCAGTCCCAGCTGCACCCCTTGGGAGGCGTTGCGCCGTAGCGTGGCCGCCACCCGGGGCAGCTGCTCGGGCCGCTCCACGGTGGCGGTGACCACGATCGAGAACCGCACCAGCGACGCGCCCTCGGCCTGCTCACGCTCGGCCTTCCGGGCCTTTTCCAGGGCGATGATCTGGGAGCTGGTGGGTCGGCGGTTCTTCTGGTTCGCCGCGAACTGGGCATTGGTCAACGCCTGCTGTACCTGGGTAGCGGACTTGTCCGGGGACTGCGGGCGGTAGAACACCGTGACCCGCTTCTGCAACATCTCGGAGTTGGGCGCCAGCAGGGCCACCAGCGCGTTCTCCCGGAACGTCCCGGCCGGGGGGCGCCACATCTGCCAGGACTTCGACACCACCCCACCGTGCTCATACCGCCCCGGAGAACCCACCACGCGGGCCGCCGAGGGGCCGACCTCCTCCCACCGCAACCCGGTGCCGGCCTCCGACAGGCGGGCCTTCTCCACCGCGGCGGCCGCCAGGGGGTTGTACGCCAGATAGGTCTGGTCGATCAGGTCCTGTTCCTGCATCAGGGAGACCGACCCGGCCCCGGCCTGCTCCAGCTGCTCCAGGAATCCGCTCAGCAGCGAGGACACGTCCGTGGCCAACTCCTCGGCCGTGCGCTCGGGCACCCCCTCCCCCTCGTTGGCCTTGGCGCTGAACGTCAGGGCGATCCACTGCTCCAGCTTGGGCACGTCCTGGTTGAGGTCGGCCACCACCTCATCCATCGTCGCGCGGGCGAAAGCCGGAACCGACTGGGACCCGGCCTGAGCCCGTCCCACCGCCACCGCATCGGGCAGCCGCTCCCCCGGGTCAGTGGTGGACTGGGTGGTGACCGAGACCTGCACCAGCTCGGTGTTCGACCCGGCATCGCGCTGGAAGGCGGCCCAGGTGCCCACCATCCGGTCCACCCGGTCCTGGTCCAACAGACCCAGCCCGGAGGAGTTGGCGATCACGAACACCGTGCCGGTCTTCAGCTTCGGGTGCCACAGCATCACGCCTTGGTGCCCAAACAGGTCGGTGAAGGTCACCGGCTCGGTGGCCGCCAGCACCCCGGGCGCCCGGAACGACCCATCGGGGAGCTGCGAGGTCGGCCCGGCCTTGTACGTGGTGCGCTGCTTCTTCTCCGCCCGGGAGAACATCGTGCGCGCCACCCACCGCTCGGGCTTGGACCGGCCGTGGCGGTCCTTGGACCCGAGCACCGTGGCCACGATGAACGCGGCCACCGCGATGCCGGCGGCCACCCAAATCTGGGAAAAGATGATGAACACGAACACCAGCACCGCACCCACGCCCAGCACCACGGTGGAGGCCATCGAGAACCCCAACAGCCCGGCCGTCTTGTCCTCAGCGATGTTGCCGTACTGCCGCACGATCACCTGGTTGCTACTCACAGATCCTCACCACTTTCGATGGATTGCTCAGCGTCCCGGACGACTTCCCGCAGCCCGAACTCGATCCGCTGGCCGTTGATCAACGGTTTTTTCGCCCCGGTGGCCGAGGACCCTTCCCCGCCCGGGTGCCCGGTCGGCCCCGCGCCATTGGTCGCAGCCACCGGCTCCGCGCCCGCCGGCCCGCCTGTTTCCCCGGTACAGGTGGCCGGGCCAACGCCAGAGCTCGAGCTCTGCACGCTTTCGGCACCCGAGGGCCCGCCGGTGGTCGCTCCTGCTGCACTGCTGGGAGCAGCGCCGGTCGTGGGGCTTTGGATGTTCTCCGCACCTGAGGCCCCACCGGTCGTGGTTCCTGGCGCGGAGGTGGCAGCTGCACCGGGCGTGGTGCTCTCCACGTTCTCGGCACCGGCCGGCCCACCGGCCGAGGGAGACCCACCGCTAGGTGCGCCAGCACCAGCCGATCCCGGCGCCCCGGCAGCACCGGAGCCGGTAGAGGCACCTCCCCCGGCACCCGAGGCACCGGCCCCCGAAGCGCCGGCCCCGGCACCCGAAGCCCCAGCGCCAGCAGCGCCTCCGGCAGCTCCAGCACCGGCCCCGGCACCCGAGGCACCGGCCCCGGCAGCCCCAGCACCTCCGGCAGCCCCAGCACCTCCGGCAGCCCCAGCACTAGCAGCGCCTCCGGCAGCTCCGGCCCCAGCAGCGCCAGCGGCCCCGGCTCCGGCAGCAGCCCCGGCGGCCAGGGCGCCGACACCAGCGGTGACCGCGCCAATGGCCACCGCACCACCGAGCATGGCCAGCCCACCAGCACCCATGCCACGGGGTCCGGCGCTGACGGCCGGGACCATGACGCGGGCCAGGGCGGGCATCGACAGGCAGGCCATGAAGATGATCACGGTCCCGGTGAGCAGGGTGATCACATGGTTGGCCACCTCACCGTCGCCGGTACCCCGGATGCCGTTCATCAGCGCCAGGCCGAAGCCGTAGAGCACGGCCGCGACCGGCTTGAACAGGATCACCGCGATCAGCCAGCCCACCGCTTTGTCGAACGACTTGCGTCCCCGCTCCGTGGTCGAGGCCGCAGCGAAGATCGGCAGCAGCCCGCACAGGGCTCCGGCCACCCCGTAGGAGAAGATCACCAGGGCCGCGTTGAGGATCGACCCGAGGATGGCGAAGGGAGCGAGCACGATCAGGATTCCAGCGGTGGTCAGCGCCATCTTGGACCCGGCCGCAGCGTCCAGGTCCATCGACTGTCCCAGCCCGTCCCGGGCCGCGTTGCCGGCAATGGTGTCCACCAGCCACGGGGCCACCTCATCGGTGACCGCCAGCGACAGGGACACCATCGAGACCGCCAGCCCGGAGACCACCACGGTGCGGATCAGCCCCATCACCAGGTTCTCGGCCGACTCCCGGTTGTGGTCCCGAGCGATGCGTAGTACGGCGAAGGCTGTTCCGATGATGCCGGCGACCCCGACAAAGGTGGTCGTGGCCCTCTGCACCCGTTCGGTGGCCGATCCCGGGCCCATTTCCACGGCGCCGATGTTGAGCCACCAGGTGCCCACGAAGTCGAGCATGGTGGTGAAGATTTCGATCAGCCACCCGGCCATGAACAGGATCAGCTTCTCCACCGTGTCCCCGGCGATGCTGCCGGCGATGTCCTTGACGATGTCCATCAGCTTTTGGGCCCCCAGTCCACGTAGGGCTGGCCCTGGTACTGGTCAGCGCTCATCAGCTCAGTGCCCGAAGCGGGGTCCAGCTTCCAGTCCCCGTCCTCCCACACCACATCGGCCTGGACGGAAGCTTTAATCGTCAGACCGTCCTCCGAGGGCATGGAGTAGATCAGCTGATAGGACGCCGCTTCGTCGGTGTAGTGATCTTGGGAGTAACCGATCAGCGTCGTGGACGCGGAGGCGGCCCCGTCGTCGCCTTCTTCCACACCGTCACGGATGCGCTGGGCCTTTTCCTCCAGTCGGTCCCGGTTGGGCCCCTCGGCAATGCCTACTTCGATGTTCTCGGCGGCCTCCTCGCTCACGGACGGGTCCAGGGCCATCGCGTAGGTCGCGGCCGCCATCAGTGCCCCGGCCTCGGAGTGGGCGTAGCCGACTCTCAGCCCCGAGTCCCGTCGCTCACAGCCGCCGAACTCCGGGGAGGAAGGCACCACGCTGTAGCCGGCGGCCACCCAGTCCTGCACCTCGGGGGCCTCATCGGCCACCGATACCGCGTCCTGGTTCAGCTGTGCTTGGCAGTCCCAGGCGAAGTTCTCCCCCAGCTGGGGAATGGCCGCCTCAGCCGCCCCGGCAGTGGGGGCTATCGAAGCAGCAGGCGCGGTGGGTGCCTCCGCCTCGTTGGGGGCCGTCAGGTCCCGAATGATCCACCCGGCCACACCGACCAGCAGCAGCACCAGGGCGAGCAGCGCCGGGCCGAACCAGCGGGGGCGGGTCCGGGAAGTGTTGTCGTTCGTGTCCATCGTTGAGCTCTCCCTCTCGTTGCGTGGTGATCAGGGCCGGCTCAGCCGCCGGTGATCATGTTCCAGATCGCCCCGGCCGCCCCGAGCAGGGCGGCGGCGACCAGCGGCCACACGGGGGCCTCGACCTCGTCCCCTCGGCGGCGGTTCCGCCCGGCGGTGACGAGCCCGAAGATGAAGTAGACGAACAAGACCAGGCCGGCGGCCCAAAGGATCCAGCCGAGGATCATGGTCACGTTCTCCATGCCCGGGGGCTGGGTGGGGGTGGCGTTGATGGCCGGGATCATCAGGGCGTTGAGGGTGTTGATCAGCATTGGGGGGTTCCTTTCTCAGTGCCCGGTCTGGGCGATTTTGTGGATCTTCCGCAGCACGGTTTTCAACCGGGTGCTGGAAGGGGAGGGGGTGACGCCGACCTCGCGCCAGGACGGCTCGTAGGGGACGGTCATGGCCACCGGGAACATGCGCGCCACACTGCGGGCGTAGGTCAGGGTGGGTTTGGTGATCCGGTTCTTGGGCTGGTCGTGGACGATGACCAACCCGACCAGCTCATAAGGCAGCTCCCCGGTGGCGGAGGCCCGGGCCATCTGCGCGGCCGCCTCCAAGGAAGACGCACTGGTGGAGCACACCAACAGCGCCCGCCCCGCCCACTCCGGTTCCTGCACACCCGCGTCCACGACCTGCTCCGAGCACAACCCGGCCAGGGTGGAGGTGCCCACCCCACCGGAAGCGCCGACCAGCCACAACGTGGCCGGGGTGACCTCCACCGGGGCCACCGGCTCCTCCGCCGGCGCTGGTTCCTCGGCCAGCCGTTGCTGGAGGTTCTGCGGGCCGCGGATGGAGTCTCGGGTCCCGAGGATCGGGTCCTCCTCCATCGGGTCCTCCTCCTCCACCACCTCGGGGGCGGCCACGAAGGGGTTGCGGGGGCTGTCCACGATCACAGTCCCTCCCGCACCGCTGCCCCGGCGCGCAGCCAGGCCCGGCGGGTGGCCGGGGTCATCGCGGTGAACCGCACCCGCCCCTCCACCAGCGCCCGGTCATAGGGGATCGTCACCACCGCCCGGGCGTAGGGGGCGAACTCCTCAGCCAGTTCTTTGGCCTTGGTCTTCTGGTGGCCGGGTTCGCAGCACAGCACCACCACCACCGCGTTGCGCGCGAGGTCCTGGGCGTGGGGGTCCCCGGTGTGCAGGGCGGCGAGGACCCGGGAGGCGCCTTCGGCGGCGTCATCGATGGACTTCACCGGGATCACCACCTGATCGGCGTGGCCGATCATCGCCTGCCAGTTCGCTCCGCGTTCGGTGTTGCCCGAGTCCATCACGATCGCCCGGTAATACTTCGCGGCTACCGCGTGCAGCCGGTCCACCTCGTCCCCGGTGACCATGTGCCGCTCCTGGTCCCCGGAGCGGTCATCGGAGCGCAGCACGTCATAGCGATCGGCCGGCTGGTGGTGGACGTACCCGGACAGGTCCCCCACCCGGGCGTCAGAGGTCATGAAGTGCTCGGTGCGCCCCAACAGATCCACCACGGTGGAGGCGTGGCCGGCGTCGAAGGTGCGCCAACCGAGGGAACCCAGGGAATTGTTGTTGTCCCAGGCCAGCACCCCACCACCGGACAGGCGGGCGAACACGGCGGCCAGGCAGATCACCGTAGGGGTCTTGCCGGCCCCGCCCTTGGGGTTCAGGACCGCGATCGTGCGCGGGCCGGCCCAGTGGGCCGACACCGCGGCCTCGTCCTGGCGCTGGCTCAGCTCCGCGGCCGAAGGCGCCAGGTGTAGGCCCATCGAGTTCAGCGCACCACGCCACCCGCGCTGGGCCGGGGCGTCGACCTCGGGGCGGTCCACGAAGGACGGCAACGACTCCCGCCGGCTGCCAGCCGCCTCGGGCTCGGCCGTCGTGCGGGCCGTGGAGGGGCGACCGCCGAGGAACGAATTCGGGGCCGTGGACGTCGCCGCCACCGGGGCCACCGCCTGATCCTCCTCAGCCGCAGCAGCCACCGGGGCCGGGGACTCAACAGCGGCCGACGCCACTGGCTCCACCGCAGGCACCGGCTCAGGGGAATCGACAGGGGAGGCCGCCGGCTCTGTCGTGGCCACGGACTCAGCCGGGGCCTGCATGGTGGCCGGTGCCGCGCTCTCCTGCCGGGAGGTGCCATCGGCGCCGACCAGGAAGGTGCGGGACCCGGAGGGGTCCTCGATGTGCAGCTTCATGTCTTGATTGGTCTGCTCCGCCAGGGCCTTGGCCGTGGCCATGACCGAGCGGCGGGCATCGCCTACGGAGGAGTGGTTCTCCTGGGTCGTCTCCCCGGCGGTGTCCAGCTCTACGGCACCGGTGGAGTCGATCGTGGCGGTCATTCTCATCAGGGGGTCTCCTTGGCAGTGGGGGTAGGGCTCGCAGTCGGTGAAGTGCTGGTAGTGGGGCTGGCTGTGGGGGTGGGGCCGGTCTCCACCAGGGCGTAGAGGGAGCCATCGGTGGACCCGTCCACCCGGGTCAGCGCCATCCCGTTGTCCGTGATCACGTCAGGGACCGCTGCCTGGTCCGCCCTGGTGGTGGCCTTGGTCTGCCCGTCGCGGGTGACCTGGGCCTGCTGCCCGTCATCGGTGACCCAGGCGTAGCCGGCGGCCAGCGTGGCTTGGCCCTCCAGGCGGTGGGCGGTGGTGGCGTCCACATCGACCAGCACCGTCGAGGCCAGTAGCAGCCCGTGCACCCGATCGGCCTGAACCGTGGAGGTGGTGATCTGGTTCCCGTCGAGCTCGCGCACCGCGACCTGTTGCACCACAGTCGCCTCGGTGGCCTCGTCCACGTCATAGAACCCGACCAGGGTCTGCTTCCCGTCCTTCCACGCGGCCACCACCCGGCCCTCCACGCTGCCGAGGATGCCGGTCAGTTCCGCACCCTTGGACGGTGCCGGCAGGGTCGCCGGCTTGGGCAGGGCCGCCGAATCGGTGCCGACCCGCCACACCTTCCCCGCCTTGGCATCAGCGGCGATCAGGTCCGCCCCCTGGGCCTCCAGGGGCTTGGCGGCCGCCGGCACCACCCGGGCGGCGGTGGACCCGTCCGCACCGACCAGCAGGGACTTCTGATTGGGCAGGTCCAGCCGGGGGACCGTGCCGCCGTCCAGGACCACGGTGGCCTCCTGCGGCACCTGGACCCGGATCGGCTCGGGTGAGTCCGGGGTGAACAGCACCAGCTCTTTGCCCGTGGCGGCGGCCAGGCGGGTTTGCCCGTCCACGGTGAACAGCCCCAGCTGGGTCACGGTGAACGGCGCGGTGCGGCTCCACTGCTCCACCCCCGTGTCCGGGTCGTGGCCGATGAGCTTGGCGCCGTCCACACTGACCGGCCGTCCTTCCCAGTCCAGGACCGCCTGTACCTGGGACCCGGACATGGGCGTGGCCCAGGCACCGTAGGTGTCCCATCCGGCCGGGGCCGGCACCGGCAGCTGCGCTGGGGGCGGGGTGTGCACCACCGCCACCGGCTCCCCCTCGCCCTCGGTCAGGTTCATCGCCACCGAGGCCCCGGCCGTCAATCCCAGAATCCCGACGCTGCCCCAGATCGCCAGGGCCCGACGACGCTGGTTCCCATACCGGGCACCCGCCGTGCGTGTCCGGGCGGAGCTTCCGCCCCGCCGGGCTGCGCTGCGGTCAGCATGCCCGGGGCCAGTCGGCCGGGGACCAGCCGGAGGCTCGTACTCCTCCAGGGTGCCGAGCTCGGCGTCCACGACCATCTCGAACATGGACCCGTCCTCGGTGTGGCCCTGCACCCGGCACGCCTTCAACCCGAGTCGCCGGCACGCCTCGGTGGCCGCATCAGCGGCGACCTCGTGCGCGGTGGTGGCATCGAGCACGGGATAGGTCAGCACCTCCCCGTTGGCCTCAGCCACGATCTGCTCGGCCCCGAAGGTCAGGGTGATCACCGGCCAGGTGTGCACGGCCGGGCTCACGAGGTGACCTCCCCGGCGGGCAGGTCGTGGGACTGGTGGCCGACGACCTCCCAGGCTCCGGAGTGGCGTTCCAGGTAGAGCGTCACGTGCCGGGTGCCGGTGCCCTCGGCCGGTTCCCCGTCGCGGCTGGCCCACCGCCAGGTCACCTTGTACGCCCGCACCGCTTTGTCGTCAGCGACGTCGCGGGTCGTGTCCCCGATCGCCGGCACCGCTTGGGCCCGGCTGTAGGCCCCGTGCGAGGCGGGGTCCAACCACGCCCCCTGGGAGGAGTTGCGCTCAGGCTCCACCTGCTGCCCCGCCCACTCATCCGACATGAGCGGCTTGGCGCGGATCGCCGCGGCCGTCTCGGTGCGATCCACCACGGTGTCCCAGGAGTGCAGCAGGACCGCGGCCGCCCGGGCGGTGGAGTCCACATCGGTGCGGTCCACGTCCTCAACGGCCGGGAACGTCCCATCCCCGGGGACCTGAGGGGTGGGAAAGCTGCTCGACGTCGGCCAAGCGGCCGGAGACGAGCTGGCCGGGGCCGCAGCACTGGACGGGGCGGACGTCTCCTGACCCGTCTCGGTGGAGCACGCCGCCAGGGGCAGGGCGCACAGGGTCAGGGCAGTGATCAGGTGGGGGTGGTGGCGGCTCATTGGGGCCACGCTCCTTTCTCGCGCAGGATCGGCTCGGGGTCGATGTTGAAACCCTGATAGGGGAAAACCACGTCGGGGGCATCGGGCTTGTAAATCTCGATGTGCAGGTGCGTGGACATGCCGAACTGGCCCCGGTTGCCCTCCGTACCGATCACCTCACCGCGGGCGAGGCGCTGGCCCTTGGCCACGCCCCAGGAGTTCAGGTGGCAGAAGGCGAACCCGAAATTGGGGTCGTCGTCGTTGTCGACTTTGGCAATCACGCACCCGTCCGCATCGTTGAACCCGGTGATCCGCAGGTCGGTCGGGGCGATCACCGGACCACCCGGACGGGAGCCGGCACCGGGGGTGGCGAAGTCCAAGCCCATGTGGTTCTGCGCCCACGCGGGCACACCGGGCACGTTGCGCCGCCCGTAGCCGGAGGTGAACTTGCCCCCGGGCAGCGGGGCGGTCCACTCCCCCTCCCCGAGGTCCCCGTCCCACGCCTTGCCCCCGGTGGGGGCTTCACAGCCAGCGGAGAACTCGATCTGTCCCCCGTCGAGGATCGTCTCCACGTAGCGCTGGGTCTCCGCGAACGGCGGCACGCCTTTGTGCTGGGCCACCGCACCAGGCCCGGCGTTATAGGCGGCCAGCGTCAGGCGCACCAGCTGGTCAGCGTCACCACCGGCCAGGGGCTTCACCTCATTGCGCAGCGCTGCCATGTAGCGCCCATAGGCAGGGATGGCGTCCTCGGGATCGGTCACGTCCCCGCCCTCCCCGTAGGCGGCCCAGGTGTCGGGCATGAACTGGGCGATGCCCTGAGCCCCGGCGGAGCTTCCGGCCCGGGGGTCCCAATTGGATTCCTGCTTGAGCTGGGCGGCCGCCACACTCACCGGCAACCCGGCAGTCCTGGCGGCCTCCTCCACCAGCGGTTCCCAACCGTTAGGGACGTTGATCACCGCGTCGGCGGTGTCCTTACCGGAGACGAGGGTGGCGGGGGTGCACCCGCTGGCCGAGGCCTGCATGCCCGACACCAGCGCAAGGCCGACCACACCAACGACCGGCACACCGACAGCCACCACCCCGACCAATGCCAAAGCAGCGAAAACCAGGCCGGAGGAGCCCTTGGGCTCGTCTTCTTCCATGAGCCACCTCCCTTTCCTGGTCACCATCCACCAAACTGTCTTAGACAGTTATAAAAACTAGCATGTCTCGTCTGTGTAAGGCAGCCATAAGAGTCCTTCAAGGAGTGTTGGAAGCTGCTGGTTGAGGGGTGCGGAGTCGGGTGTTCAGTGCGGGTGCGCCACAATGGCTTTTGTGCCGTCCATAGTCCGTCCCGCAGGCCAGTCCGAACTCGTCGCTCAAGCCGCCAAGGTGTTCGGCAACACCGTCCGGCTGTCGATCATCCATGCCCTCGGGCACGGGCCGGCACTACGCGCGGAACTGGTGGCCCAAACAGGACTCCCAGCCAAAACCATCGGTGCCCAGCTGACCGAGCTCGAGGCCGTAGGTGCCGTCAAAGCAGAGGCGCAGTGCGGACGGGGCCGCCCCATGCTGTACTACGCGAACCAGGTGCACTTAGAGAAGTTGCTATCCGCCCTCGCGGAATACGCGCTTGGGGGCATGTCCGATAAGGGCGCAGTGGTGCCCTGAAGCCTTACTAGAACCTCCCTTCTGTGACCGCCCCATCTAATGGTTCGTGAACCTGTTCATGAACGTGTTCATGGCTAACTATAGGGGTACCCGAAGCGGCATCACAACGAGAGGGAGTGGCTACTGGGGTGTCTCGTCCGCAGACGACTTCTCGTTCTTTTCGATCACGTCAAGGATGGCCTGAAGTCCTGCGGGGTCGATGTCCCCGAGGGCGCGCATGGCGAAATCACGGACCTGTGCGCGGCGCATGGAAATGATTATGTTCAGTTCCCGCTCGACCTGGTCGGGCAAGGGTCCGTCCTCGTGCATGAGGAATCCAGGATCGACACCGAATAGATCAGCGATGGCGCTCAGCAGCTCGCGGTCGGTGCGGAGAGCTGGGTGACCGGTGGTGAGGTAGTACCACTTGGTGCGCCCCAAAGCGACACCCCGCTCCCGCAAGCCAGCCTGGATCGCAGGAAAGTTCAGGGGTTTGCCGTCCTCGCCGGGCAGGGCGTCGAGCAGCAAATTGACCTTATTGGCCAGGACCTGCTGCGGGGTCCGCTCGTCCTGTTCCATGCCTGCTCCCTCTACCCGACTAGAAGTCGGTACGTCACAGCGTAGATGCCTCCGATGACGGCCACGCCGAAAGTCGCCCCAGCTATCACCTGACTGGCGGTGTGGGCGCGCAACACCACCCGGCTGATGCACACGAAGGCACATACCGGGATGGCCAACAGCCCCCACAGGCCCCATGACAACGTGGCAATGGCTGCCACACTTCCTGCTGTCATGGCGTGTCCGGAGATCTTCCACCACGGGCTGATGATGATCAGCCCCACCATCCCGGAGGCGAAAGCCACAGCGAGAGCGAGCAAAATTGATGGACCTTGCCACGTCAACAAAGCCATCATATAGAGCGCCGCCAGCGCGAAGGTGGCGGCCATGATGGGGGCACGTTCCCTCTTGTCGCTGACGTGATGGTCAGACAGGACACCTCGACGGGCCAGGACGATGACTACCGCGAAGGGGATCAGGCAGATTGCACACGCCCCTAAAAATCCCCACAGGACTCCGGCAAGCCCTGCTCCCTGGACCAGGGAAGGCATCGTCACAAATAAGGCGGAAAGCACCAGAGGAGGTTGAAACGCCTCGCTGAACGCAACAGCGATCTTCCGGGCACGGTGTTCGGTCGTTGTTGCTGTACTAACTACCAAAGCGAGCCTCCACGGCTTCCATCATCTTGTTCCTCTTGGGACAGGGAGGGATGTCCCCACGGGATTCGGCATCGTAAGCGGCGATCATGGCCTTGTAGAGATCCTGCCGGGGTTGCCGACTGCGGGCCGCTACGGCGAGGCCGTGGCCCACCCTCCCCTGGCGCTCCGCCACGAGGCGACCTAAATGGTAGCGATCGCCGAAATGCCAACGCCGCAGTGCTGCCGAAAATGCCAGCACAAACAGGCCCACAGCCACCAAGCCGGCCCCGGATAGGTACAACGGCCCGAAGGCCGCATGCGTGACCGTGATGAACCGGCTGTCAGCAGCATGAAAATGATCTGCGGCCATGTAGAGACACTCGATCACTGAGGCGATACCCATGCTCAGCGCCCCCGCACACACCAAGGACAGTGCCACCTGCACCCGGGCGGGCCGCCGGCGCTTTTCTCGCAGTCCACCGAGTACACGCCGGGAGGTATCAAACATCAACCCCGCAGCCGCGGCCATGTAGACCGTGCCGTAGACCAGAGCGGGTAACTGGTCGATGTGCTCCGGGATAAATGCCATTGAGGTCACTGACTTGTCGATGCCCCAGAACGAGAACGTCATCAGGCTATAGACGACGATCGCGATCATCGCCTCCACACGCCGCTGCCGCCGGAACCGGGGACTCATCTGTAGCGCCTCCAGCAGGGCCACCCGCAAAAACCACATGGCTCCCAGGACGAGAACGTTGCGTACGAGGTGGAACCAGTTGTGTCCACCGAGCGCAGCATCGACCTCGTACTCCGTGATGAAGACCGGATTGATCGACAGGGCCAAGGCGCCCAGGATGGTGCCCAGCCAAGCGGCATGGCTGCGAGACCGGTCGAAGATGACGGGCAGGCGCAGCAGCGTGATGGCAAATAGGATCAGCGCGGCGCAGGGCTTGAGTAGGTCAATCAGCACAGGCTCAACCGAACAGCTCGAGGACGGGGTCTGGCTGACTGGCGAGGTGGGCCGCCAGGGCCACAGCAATGGCCTCGGCGTCCTTCTCTTGAGAGGTCCAGCGATCGCTGCGGGCAAGGACCTGCCGGACGTTCTTGTCTTTGCCCACCTTGGAGAACGCCGTCCCGATGCTCAGTTCACACCCGCTGTGGCGCAGCAGGATGTGTCCATACTCGTGCGCCACGATGTGTCTGACGAACGCATCGGACTGTACGCATCCCTCGTCGTGGAAAATGTAGGACTGCGTCTCTGTCCTCATCCACACACCAGTGACTGAACGACCGAGGCTCTGCGGAGCTGGTCCAACGCTGATCTTGTATCCGTGCTGCCGTTCAACGGCCGTGTGTATGTCCGGCCAGGACCTCAATGACGAGGCATTGGGTAGTAACTGGTCGAGATCAACGCTGGGAAGGCGCAGGGGGAGAGCCAGGACTTTCACCTCATGACTGTACCGGGAGTGGCGCGCACGAGTCGGCTCGCGCCTGAAGGGTGGGGCTCGTGCGTATGTCGGTAGAAGAGCTTACCGATCATGTCCTACCATGAACATGTTCACGCTTCCTTGTAGAGCGACTCATGCAAATGTGCTTCAGCTGGGAAACACGCCGCTTTGCTGTGGGCAAATGTGCATTTACCGTGGCAGACTGGCGCTATGACCGAGTACAAGCCACCGAAGATGATCGGGCGCAAAGTGCCGTTCAGCATGCGCCTGACACTGGATCAACACCGGTTGGCAGCAGAGAACGCTTCTCACGTGGGGCTCTCCATGGCTGAGTACATCGGCGCGCTCATCGAGCGTGACTCGGGAAGGACCAACAAGCTCGACAACCCACAGGAGACAGAACTCCCCCTCAGCAACACCGCTTAAACGACTGACGGCCCGCCGGGCAAGGCGGGCCGTCTAAGTCAATCAGCTGTCCCAGGTCGCCAAACTCGTGACAGCTGGTTCAACAGAACTGAATCAGGAACCTCATGAACCCAATACCAGGGGACTGTTGTGTCCCCTAGTGTACCTGAGGCGCGTCCGCAAATGGACCCCTCTTCACTCAGTCACGCCGATTTTCGGTCACACTCCGCCCCTGACGCTGCCCTCGAGGCCGCTGGGGAGTTCCCCTCACGCCGCCGGCGGGTGCGGGTGGAGCATGAGCAGTCCAAGGCCGTTGTGCTGCGGGCGGTGCCCAAGGGCTGCCAGCTGGCCAAGCACGTCGCCGCCTGGCGCCGGGCCGTGGTGGAGCACCCCAGCCTGGAGTTGATCCGTGCTGATGCCCGGGCGAACCTGCTGGCCGTGGTGGAGATCATCTGCCGCCAGCAGGACCCCGCCTCGCGCACCTGGCGCACGACCTGGGACTGGGTCGCTGAGAAGATCGACCGCTCCCGCTCCACCGTGGCGCGGGCGATCCGCCATCTGCGCGAGTGCGGGCTGCTGGCCGTGGTGGCCACCGGCCGCAGCGCGGGGCGCACCCCGCGCGCCACCGGCCGCACCCAGGGCGAGGCCCCCGTCTACGCCCTCATCCACAGCACCCCTCAGCCGGCCTATAAGCCTGTGGAACTAACTGACACCCCGGTCCCCACGAAGTGGGAGAATCTTTCCCCGCACGCGCGCGAAGAGCTTTCCCCGACCGACGCGGCTACGCCGCGACCCAGCCGAAAGCGCGCCGCGCAGCGGCGCGAAGTGGTCGCCGCCCTGAGCCGTCGTACAGCCCCGCTGTGGCCCCGTCATGCAACGACGGAGCCTTTGACCAAGCGGGTGACCCGTCGGGCGCGAAAAGAGACTCAGCGGGCGGCCGCCCTGGAACTCCAGCACGAGGCCATCGTCCTGCGCCAGCTCACCACCGCCCACGTCACCAGCGTGTGCCGCCCGTTCTTCGAAGCCGGATGGACCATCGCCGACGTGCTCACCGCCCTGGACTGGACCCCCGAGAACACCCGCTACGGCTTCCTCACCGTGGAGGGCATCGACAACCCCGCCGCCTGGCTGGGCGCCCGCATGCGCGCCTGGACCCACCCCGACGGCACCCCCCTACGCTCCCGCGACCAACGCGTCGCCGCCGAAGCCGAACAACGCCGCGCCCAAGCCCGCGCAGCCACCCAACGCCAGGCCACCCGCCAGGCCCAGCAACAGGCCGAGGTGGCCAAGATGGGTGGGGTGGCCGTTAGGTCCGATGGTGAGCCGGTGGCTGTGCGGCAGCCGTTCCGCCAACGCTTCGCCGCCCAGATCGCCGCCGGCCAAGCAGCCGCCGCTATGACCAACACCACCCGTCACGGGGCCTAAAATGCGGATGCAAACTCATCCCTTCGGCCTACACTGGACACATCGGTTCCGACCAACGGACTCCTTCCGCATCCCCCGACGCGACGCGGAGCCCACAGAACCGACTGTTGACCGATCCCCATCGGACAACAACGGACGGGCCCAGCCACTCCCCCTGGCCGGGCCCGCCCCCCGTTAACACACCCCATCCCTCCTCAGCCCGACACGACGTCCTCGTCAGACTCTCCAGCTGAGTACCTTTTCCGCTGGGGAATCGAACATATGTTCTACTGTGATGCCATGAGACAACCAGTTCCGCTCACCATTGACCGCCCCGTGCTGGTCTCTGCGGTCCTGGTCCGCGTCCCGGCTGGCTTCCCCTCCCCTGCCCAGGACAGCTTCGACGACGGCCGGATCGACCTCAATGAGGTGTTGATCAGAGACGTCACCTCCACCTACCTCTTCCGCGTCACCGGGGACTCCATGGAAGGCATCGGGATCTACTCCGGCGACGAAGTTCTGGTGGATCGCTCCCTGACCCCCAGGCACGGCGATGTCGTGATCGCCGTCCTCGACGGGGACTTCACCATCAAGACCCTGCACGTCCGCCCCGACCGGGTCGTGCTGCACCCGGAGAACTCGGCCTACCCCGACGTGGAAGTCCCGTCCCTGTCGACCCTGCACATCTGGGGTGTCGTGGTCTACGGCATCCGCCACCTCCACCAGCGGAAACTGCACTAGGCTGGTGGACGACGGTGATCGCCCTGGTCGACGTGAACAACTTCTACGCCTCCTGCGAGGCCCTCTTCGAGCCCTCCCTGGCAGGCAAGCCGCTGGTGGTGCTCTCCAACAACGACGGCTGTGTCGTCGCCCGCTCCCCCGAGGCCAAGGCCCTGGGGATCAAGATGGGTGACCCTTGGTTCCAGCTGCGCGCCGACGCGAAACGGTGGGGGCTGCTCAAACGCTCCTCCAACTACCAGCTCTACGCGGACCTGTCGGAGCGGGTGATGCTGCTGTTGGCCCGCCACGCGATGGGCCAGGAGGTGTACTCCATCGACGAATGCTTCCTGCTCCCACCCGAGGGCACCGCGGCCGAGCAGGTGCGGTGGGCGCGCCGGCTGAAGGCCACGGTGGCCCGCAATGTCGGGTTGCCGGTGAGCATCGGGATTGCGAGTTCGAAGACGCGGGCGAAGATCGCCACTGAGGCCGCGAAGAAGGTGCCGGCCACCGGTGGGGTGGTCCACTGGGATCAGGCCCCCGACGGGTACTGGGACCGGCTCATGACGGCCCTGCCCGTCACCGAGGTCTGGGGTATCGCCGGACGGCTGGCCAAACGGCTGGAGGCGATGGGTATCGAGACCGTCGCCGACCTGCGCGATGCCGACCCGGTGGCCATCCGGGACAAGTTCTCCGTGGTGCAGATGCGCACCGTGCTCGAGCTCAACGGCTTCCCCGCCATCCCAGTGGAGGACGAGGTCGCCACCAAGCAGCAGATCCTGGTCTCCCGATCGTTCCCGGACCCCATCTGGGATCCGGAGATCGTGGGTGCGGCGGTGGCGGAGTTCGCCCAACGCGCCTCCCGCCGTCTCCGGAAGGAGGGGGAGGTCGCAGGGCGCCTCATCGTCTTCGCCACCACCTCCCCCCACCGGCCTGGGCCTACCCACAACGTCTCCACCCAGGTGCGTCTGGCCGTGCCCACCAACGAGCCCGGACCCTTGGTGGCCGCGGCCCGGGCGGCCCTAGTGCCCAAGCTCATGCACGGCATGTCCTACATGCGCGCCGGCATCCTCTGCACGGACCTCGCCCCCGAGGGCTCGGCGCCCGTCCTGCCCGGGGTGCTCGAGCAACCCGCACCCCTCGGGGAGCTGGTCGACGCGGTCAACCGCCGCTTCGGCACCGGCACCCTGGCGCTGGGCCGGCTTGGCACCCGCTCCCCCGCCACCTGGCGAAACCGGCAAGCTGACCTGTCACCCCGGTATACGACCGACTGGGCGGAACTACGCACCGTCAGCTGACCCAGGACACAGGAGGGGCTGCCGCACGTTTCCTCGGCCCCAGAGGGCCTCCGAAACGTTTGCCTGAGAAGAGTGGGAAACCTAAGTGCCACCTTCCTGACCCGCACCTGGGAAGACGCGTCACCTTTGATGTCAGTGGGCCTTGAGGTCGGCCGCATCACTGGGGGTAACTGACCCTTGATCGCTTTCCTGTATGAGATTGGTGCTACGCCTGGCCAGAATGTTGGAGCTGTTAGTTTTAACTATGTATTGTTAGTTCCAACGGAGCTAACTGTGATAGGCATGATTTGGCATCACTTCCCCGAGCCCCAAGGAGTCCCCGTGGACATCGTCGCTGTCGCCGCCCAGAAGGGCGGGGTCGGGAAAACAACCACCACGTACCACCTGACCCGAGCTGCCGCCCGTGCAGGCCTGCGCGTACTGGCCATCGACGCCGATCCGCAGGGCAATCTGACTTCCGCACTGGCTGCTGAGCCCCCACAGCCGGAAGCCCTTGGGGTTGCTGACACGCTCAATCCGGAAGCGGAGCACCGCTACGCGCTTGACGACGTGATCGTCCCCGCTGTTTGGGAAGGCGTGGATCTTGCTCCAACTTCCGGTGAGGCGCTGACCTACATCGAGGATGAGCTCACTCAAAAACCAAAAACGCCAGAGAACTCCTCGCGGCTGAAAGCCAACCTGGCCACAATGGCCGACCGCTACGACTTGGTGATCATCGACTGCCCGCCTAACCGCGGGGCTCTGACTGTCAATGCCTTGGTGGCAGCCACGCAGGTGCTGGTGGTGACCATGCCGGCACTGTATGCCGCCAACGGAGTCGCCCATATCTTCACCTCCATCCAGGAAGTTCAAAAGGAACTGAACCCGGAGCTGGTCAACCGTGGGGTGCTACTCAATCTGTGGGAACCCTCCACCATCGCCTCGCGAGAATGGCGCTTGTGGCTGGCTGAAGCCTACGGAGACCAGCTCCTGGAGCCCTATATCCCCAAGCGCGAAGCTGTGAAAACTGCTCAAGAGGCCGGAATGGGATTGGACGAGCTGCCCAAGACTGAGGAACTGGTTCGTTTCTACGATGCTCACCTCCAACGCCTGCTGCCCAGCCGAGTCGGAAGGAACTGACCAATGCCCGCACGCCCAGCACGCCGACAGGCCTTGACGCCTCCGCTGCCAGCCTCGGATCGTCCCATATCCCCTATCGCCGGACGATCCACCTTGCCCTCACGCAACACGCCGGCGCCCGCCTCGGAGCCCGAGGCCAAAGCCAGCCCCAAGCGCCCTAAGGCAAATCTGCGAAAGACGCGCGTCCAGCCCTACGTGGAGCCCGAAATCGACCTCAGGCTGAGGGCTGCCTACAACGCTTTGGCTCCACGGGACGATTCATTCAGCGACTTCCTCGAACAGATGCTTGTGGACCGATTGCAGGATCTGGAGTCCACCCACAACGGCGGCAAGCCTTTCCCTCCCGTCACCAAGCGACTGCGTACTGGCCCGCGGATGAAGATGCGCGATACAGAGTGAACTTGTAGCCGCCAACGCGCCTCCGCCAACGTGGCCCGATGCTTGATCGAGCGCCCATAAGGCGTTCGATCAATGTGTGACTTTCTCGCAACTGCATCGAGCAGAAAACGAACGACGGAGTAACCTTGACCCTTCTCTATGCAGGAACTGGAGATCATTTAGAGATGTTGGTTCTAACAGTTCCATCAGAACGAACTTACGCCAACCACTGAACCTGTCGGAGGGCAGAGCTTCAGGCGCAGACCTTACACGCAATAACGTCCCTCGTTAGAGCTGTTGGCTCCAACTTCCCCCACTTAGGTTCTGGCTCTGTGGGTCGCCCCCACTTTTGCGTGACAGGCTAGGTAGGGAGTGGCGGCATAAGCTCCAATGTCACCCCGTCAAGGTTGCAGGCCAATAATGTTAGAGCGGTTAGCTCTATCCGCTCTAACATTATTGGCGGGGCTCGCTTCGCCTGGGCTGCTTGATGAATGGTGGGAGCATCTAATGCGGGCAGTTCATGTATCGCCTCGCCGCCCAGTCTTTCGCAGAAGCGTGGATCCAAGTTGCTAGGGGCGCCCGCTTTGGCTGGATGAGCTAAGAGTCTGGTGCTGCCGTTGTCACCCTCGGCCTGGGTAAAGGTCCGGTTGCCCGGAGTTGGTTGGCTGTGTGGTGGTGACGCTCTATGGACATTGAGAGTCGCTCTCCGTGGTCTTCCCGATATGGACGTCCATTGAGGGCAACAGGGGACAGTGGCACGCTGTTGGAGCGGTTAGATCTAACAGTTCCAACAGGCTCGGGGCCCTTTTGATCCAAGCCTCCTGAGCCCATCCCGAAAGGTCACGCGGTTAGAGGCAGGCTCTTCTTCTCCCACTCAACCAGTCCCCCGATCAGCAGCGTTCCCGGGCGGGTGGCCTCCCGGTAGACGGACACGACCCCGGTGAGGGACGCCCCGGCCGTGATGACCAACCATGCTTCAGACGGGTCGAGGAAGCTGATCGGAGCTGCCGGTGGCCACGACCGGCGTCGCCGCAGGAGTGGCACGAAGGTGGCATGAGTCTCCACGCGCACCAGGTCCTGGAGGCGCAGCGCGTGGTAGCCGTTGAGATAGGCGCCGTCACGGATGCCGGCCAGCAGCACCCAGGTCCCACCGAGCTCGACCACTACGCCCTCGAGCACCTCGTGCGGTTCCACGGATCGCTGCACCTGGACCGGCGTGCCTGAGGCCAGGGACTTCTACAGCGTAGCGAGTAGCTTCTTCCGCGACGTCTTCTTCGAGGGCTGGTCCTTGGTCACGGCCCATGGTGGCACCCGGGCGAGATGGCCCCATTGGAGACACGCGGTATCCGATTGACGCCGTAGGGTCAGCGCGGCTTGTGAATGCAGACGCAGATTGTTAGATCGGTTCGTTCTGTTAGAACTAATAGATCTAACAGAGTGAAGGATGCTTAGCGCCCATGGGCGGGGTGAGGGCAGTGCTTGGTCCGAGACGTCGTGACCCGCCCATACTTCCTTTCCTGCGACCGCCTCATGCTGGTGGTCGCCCGCCGGATGAGCGCACACCGGGTGCTGAATACCTACACCGCGATCGCTAAGAAGGTGTTGCAATGACCGAGAAACCTGAGCGTTCCGCCTCGTTGCAGAGCCGCCGGCCCCGCCCGGCACCGGATGAGCACATCGACCCGGTCGACTACACACCCCCACGCGCTACCACACCCCAGCCCGCGACACCGGTGGTGTCGACCCCGCTGGTGCAAGCGGTACCGGTGGCGGAGCCCCCGGCCGCTGCGCCCAAGCGCGGCGCGGCCGGCCGCGCCGCGAACCCACGATCCAGCTCGGCGTGCGGGTGGCCCAAGACGTCTCCGATCTGATCGAAGAGCTCACCGAGCACGACGGCACCGCCCGTGCCGTGATCGAGAACGCCGTGCGCGCCTACGCTCAACAGATCAACCTAAGACCTGGTCTCATAACCTGACCCGTCGTTGCTCGTCTTCCGTGATGGGTTCACAGTGCCTGCATGACGACGAGGACGCAGTCGTGGATGGTCGATGATCGTCTGTGGGAGCTGATCGCTGCGCTGATCCCGCCCCAACCGCCACCTCGAGGCCCAGGTGGGCGGTCCCGGATCGAGGACCGGGCCGCCCTGGAGGGGATCCTGTTCGTGCTGCACACCGGGTGCCGGTGGCGTGACCTTCCCCCGCAGTTGGGTTGCGGGTCCGGGCACACCGCTTGGCGCCGGTTGCGCCAGTGGCAGAAGGCCGGGGTATGGGAGAAGCTCCACCGGGTCGTGCTCGAGAAGCTCTCCGGGGATCAGATCTTGGACTGGTCCCGTGGCTGTGTCGACGCGGTGTCGGTGCGGGCCTAAAGGGGGGCGAGCTGACCGGGCCGAACCCCACCGACCGCGGGAAGCTGGGCACGAAGTACCACCTGCTCACCGACGCCAACGGCCTGCCACTGCACGTGCTGGCCTCAGGAGCGAACACGCACGACAGCCGACTCTTCGAGCCGCTGTTGGAGACCAACCCAGGCGTGCGCGGCCGGCACGGGCGCCCAGGCCGGCCCCGCCGGAGACCGGAGAAGCTGCACGCGGACAAGGGCTACGACTACCCCCGGTGCCGTCAATACCTGCACCGCCGTGGTATCAAGGTGCGGATCGCTCGGCGCGGGATCGAGGACAAAACCCATCTGGGCCGGCACCGCTGGGTGGTGGAACGCACCATCTCCTGGCTGTTGCGCTTCAAGCGTCTGGGCGTCCGCTACGACCGCACCGAAGCCACCGTGGTCCCACTGCTATTGCTCGCCGTCACACTGATCAATCTGCGCCGACTCGCCCAGCGAACACAGGTTCAGGCGCGGCGTACGGCGCGGGAGGTGGCGGCGTACCAGACCACGGCGAACAACCCGAGGGTGCCCACCGAGTAGGGCCACAGCTGCGGGGCCAGGTGGAAGAGCAGGATCGACTGGGCCAGCAGGAACAGCAGCGCGAATCTGCCCGTGGTGGCCAGACCGTCCTGGGCGATGGCTTCTTCCCGTTCGTCGGCCGGCTCGAAGGTCAGCACCCGTTCCTTGTCGGTGGAGTCCCGCCACCGGGCCATCCGCGCCCCGCCCCACCAGGCGAAGGCGATGACCAGGGGAAGGTACAGATCGCCCCACCGCCCCTGGGCGGCCGGGACGAGGGCGGAAGCGGCGATGACGGCGATGATCGCCCAGTTCATCCCGGAGACGGACCAGCGGCCGCGGTCGGCAGGCAGGCTGGTGGGCTCACGCAGCTCAGGTAGTGGTCGGTGCCGGGTCATCGTGGAAGATCTCCTCGATCGGTTGGGCGAAGAAGCGGGCCAGTGCGAAGACGAGGGGCAGGGAGGGGTCGTAGCGGTCGTTTTCGATCGCGTTGACCGTTTGCCGCGAAACCCCGAGGGTGGCGGCCAGCTGGGCTTGGGACAGGCCCCGCTCGGCTCGGAGCAGCTTCACGTCATTGCGCACATGGAAAGCATGTTTGACACAGCGGGGTGTGTCAAACGCTCTTGTCATGCAGGCGTTTTGAGACCAGGTCTAAAGCACCCACCCTCTAATAGGGGAGGGGGCCGGTCGCGGACAGCTTTCCCGTCGCCCAGGACGCAGGAACCCGCCCCACGGGTGGTGGGTCGGGTTCCTCATACTGGTGACAAGCGGCGGGATGGGGTGGCTGGCCGAATGGGTCGTCGATCGACACGGGTGCCCGCGCCTCTTCCGTAAGGATCCAGGGCCGGCCCCCAGCAGTGCCCGTGGTTGGGAGCGAAAGGGCCGACCAGTGCGATCCAGGCTGGACGCGGGGCGTCCCGGCGGTCCTATGCCGGGAGAGGACCGTCAGCCCGTCACCGGCTGCTCATCGCGCGGAGAGGCCACGGTGGAGGCCTCCGTGCTCGAGCCCTGCCCCGAGACGTTCCCCGGTAATGCCGCGGCCGTGGCCGCCGGCATCAGACCCCGCTGTCTCGCAAGCACCCTGACAGGCCCGAGTGGTGTCCGGGTGGGGGAGTGGGAATCTACTGGGCAGCGTAGTAGGCGTCCTTGACGGACTGGTGGATGCGGCCGCGGTCGGAGACCTCGTAACCGTTCTCCTTCGCCCAGGCCCGGATCTTCGCCGTCTCCGGGTTACCACCCGAGGAGGAACGGGGCCCGGTCGCCCGAGTGGACTTGCTCTGGGCCCGTCGGCCAGCGGCAGCATAGGGTCGCAGGCTCTCCCGCAGCTTCTCCGCGTTGGCGGTCGACAGGTCGATCTCGTACTGCTTACCGTCCATACCGAACTGGAGGGTCTCGTCAGCAGGACCACCCTCGAGGTCGTCTTCCAGGATGATCTGCACGCTCTGGGCCATCACAGCACCTTTCTGTTGATTTCGTCTTGTCTTGCGCCGGAATGCTTCCACGGTCGGAAACTCTGGCACCGACTCGCTTTCCCGCTTGCTTTTTGGAGGAAGCGAGTCGGCGCCGATTGTGGGGAGCGCTTTCGGTCACCGAATCACTCTACCGAAAAGTCGACCATTTTTTAGGTCCCTTCGAAGGTGGCGGTACCGACCGCATAGATGTCAGGGGAAAGGGCCCCTCGGGAACGGTGGGAGGGTCCGGTGCTGAACGTATCTATCGATACTGCACTGTCTTTAATTACACTCAAGTACCGTTTAGTTCCTTTCGTATCTCAACAGCAACGCCTCTTCAAGGTGCCGCGGTGGGCGGTGTGGTACCGGCTTCGCGGCATGGTGGGGGAGTGACCGGGGCTTTCGATTATGGACCTGGCCGTTACCTGGGTTGGCTCATCGGGTTTAGTGCGTGAGTTCGGCGCCGCTGATGCCCTCTAGGAGGGCTTGGACGGCGCCTTTGATCACAATGGTGGCCGAGCGCAGCGGGCGCTGTTGTTGGATGACGTTATGGACCGTGCGAATCCGAGCGATCTGACATGGGCTCCGTTGGCCAGACTCTGGGGCGTGGCTAGTGTGGGCGCACAGCGTCGGTAGATTTACCGATTCTCGCTGGAAGCTGCTGGAGTCGGCTTGAATATACAGATGACCTCTACCATCTGGGACAGCCTTGTCGTCGAGACCCAGTTCGCCACAGAGCTGGCCCTGACAGGGCTTCGGAGGCTGTGCTTCGTCCCTACCGACCCTGCACGGGTCGTGTGGGGTAGCAGTAGCCTGAACTACGCACTTCACGTCGGGATGTACTCGTACTCGTCCGGCTTGGAGCGCCTGTGCAAGTTAGCTATCGCCTGTAACGGGTATGCGACCACCGGAGAGTTTCCCAGGCTCCGGAGCTACTCGCACAAGATTGGGAACTTGCTCGACGCCGTTGAGAAGTTGCCCCCGACAGGCTCCGGTGCCTCGATGCACCGGGCGAAGTATCTTGTTCGACCGGTAGATGGGCTCGACCCCGACCTCACGAACACGGTCGAGCGGTTCGCCAGTGGAGCCGGACGGTACGAGCACCTCGACTCGCTGTGGAACGACGACGTCGAGGTCAATACCTACAACGAATGGTCTGCACTTGCTGCGAGGGCTTCGGTCTCCGAGAAAGTGCGCCGGTTGATCTCGACCAAGGGGGCAATGGTGTACGCCATCGAATCAGAACTGATCAATAACGGGCTCGAAGAGACCGCGCACGGGATGCTGGAGGACCTTGTGGTCCCGATGTACGAGCCATCGGTCGGCGTGGTGCTGAGTCTGTTCCGGAAGGTTCGGTGGGTGTCGACCATCCTTGATGGTGCCACTTACTACACGAGTCGGAATCTCCCCATCCTAGGCGAGGTCGTCGCTCCGATTTTCGGCCACTCGTCTGCGGACTTCTTCAATTACCACATCGCCAGAATCGGAGACGAGGAAGTCATCCTTGAGGAGATACAAGCGGCCGACGAACGGATTCGCGCACAGGAGGCGGAAACGGACGACTAAGACTTCGATGGAATCGGGATCGGGGAGTGACGTGTACCTGCGTGTACTTAAATTCCAACGCCTCGCGTGTCATGTCCGTGATGCCGCCAGCCAAACGCAGGGCATTTGTTAGTGCGTGAAACAGGCCACTCCCGAGACCATCACCGCAGGTCGCGAACCCGCAGATCACCGGATCGCGCTGTCGTGAGTCGACTCAGGTCAGGAAAGTCCTTCACCACGACGAGGCCCCATGCTCAAGGGCTGTAAGTAGCCAGACAGTGCTGGGTCCAGAGGGTTATTCCCCTTCGTGGACGGCGAGTTCTTTCCCGGTGTAGCGTCCGCGGGCGTGGACGTGTCCGGAAACCGGGGTGGCTTCCAGGACCGTCTCGATCAGGGAGGCGAAGAACTGGGGTGCTCCGAGGTCTTCGGGCACGCCTTCGCTGAGCTCATCGTCGGGGCCGGTGGTGTGGTCAAGCACCCGCACGGATCCCCCGGGATTGGCGTCGTCCCACTCCAGTAAGAGCAGGCAGGTGGCGGTGTAGCCGTTGCCGTCGCCGCGGTCGCGCAGTTTGCGCATCATGTCCACGGTCTTCTCGAACGCGGCCTTGTCCTTCTCGCCCAGGATGGTGGCGCGTTGGACGAAGAGGAACCCGACTCCGGCCAGGGGGTAGCGGGCGCGGAGGTTGCCGGCGTCTCCGTAGGCTTCTTCGAAGCGGTTGGCCACATTCTTGCCGAAGGAGGCGGTCATGGCTTTGGTGGAAATCAGCAGTTCCGGGCCGCGGTCCCAGCGGGCCATGGCCACATCGACCTGTTTGACGTAGGCCCGCCCCAGGAACCGGGCGTCGGAGGGCGCCACACTGGTCAGGGCCGGCAGGCGGCGGTTGATTTCCGCACTCAGGGCCTTGGGCAGTTTCTCCATCAGCACCCGCACGTCCCGGGGGAGCACCCGGGGCCGGGTGGCCCGAGGCCAGACATCATCGGGGTCGAAGCCGGCCCGGCGCAGCTCGTGCGCCACCCAGGCGTCGATGCCTTTGGCCAGGCGCCCGCTCTGAGTGGTGGCTTCATCGGCGATGGGCAGGCGCACCAGGTCCTGCAGCAGGTCCGTGTCGATGCGGTAGCGCGGTTTTGCCCCGGTGTGGTCCCACGGGTTGGTGGCCAGGTCCGCGGCGGCCAGGACAGCGTCGAACTCCCCGTGCTCGGCAGCCACTTACTTCACCGACTTGGAGCGGGCGATCCGGCGGGCCTTGAGCGTGGCCCGGCCCTGGGCCAGGGCCTCGTGATCCTCGGGGTCCATGCCGAGCCCGTCGATGAGCAGGACCTGGTCGACCAGGGCGGTGGCCCGGTCCCGGTCCCCGTCCTCCAGCAGAGCGGTGACCTTCGGTTTGATTGCCAGCAGCGCCTCTCGGTGCTGCTCCAGCAGCTCGGGGGAGGGCACGTGCCACCGGTCGGCTTCCCGGGGTTCGATCTTGAGCATCCCGCCCCCGTAGGCCCGGCCCACGGTTTCCGCGCTCAGGGAGGTGACCGTGTTCAGTGCGGCCAGCGGCAGCAGCTCCTGGCCCAGCCGGTGGTACGGGTCGGCGAGGTAGACCCCGTGCACGGAGTTCAGGTGCCGCACCCGGGCGGTGTTGCTGGCCAACTGCGGGATGTCGGCGTTCATGTAGGTCAAGAACAGGTCCGGGGCCTCCAGCAGCGGGGTGCGCCACCACGGGGTGCGGACCCGGCACTTGTAGGCCTGATCCACCCCGGCGGCCTCCCCGGCGGCGATCTTCACCTGCGCCGCCGCCGACGGGTTGACCCCGGGGCGGAAGAGATAGGTGGCCGAACCTGCCTGGGTGAGCTTCTTCAACCGGGCCGGGGTCAGGGCGAGCTGGCGCAGGTGGCTGGAGCCCGGTGGGGAGATCCGCACCACCTCCCCGCGTCCCAGGCCGAGCTCGGCGACCTCCTCGGCGGTCATGGTGAAGTACCGGTTCCCGCCGGTCACCGCCCCGAGGCTGGTCTTGCCCCACATCCGCAGCTCGGTAAAGGCGGGGGAGTCGACCACGGTGTGGAACAGGGCGCTGGCGATGGGGGAGACCATCGCGGCCGTCCACTTCTCCCCGGTGCTGGTCGGCACCCAAGTAGCCGGGGCCCCGAGGTGGGCCAGATCCGCGGCGTTGTGCGCGTGGAAGAGCTGGAACCGGTCGGTGGGGCCCTGGGCCCAGCCTGCGGCCAGCAGCAGCACGACCTCTTCCTGGACCGTGGGGAAGACCCGTTCGGAGAACAGCACCAGGTCCACCTCCGCGAAGTTCTCCATCAGGAAGGACCGGACTGGGGCGGCGTAATTGGTGGAGAGCAGCTCCGCCGGCAGCACCAGCCCCAGCTTCCCGCCCGTACGCAGGAACGCGGTGGAGTGGGCCACGAACGCAGCCCAGGAGGAGGCGAGCTCGGACAGCTCCACGCCCGCAGCGGCGGCCGCGGCGCGGGAGGCGGCCCGGGAGGCCCCGGCGTGGGCCTGGTAGCGGATGTAGGGGGGATTGCCGATCACCGCATCAAAGCGCGGGGAGGCCGGGACCTCGAAGAAGTCCGAGACCTCCAGGTGGGCCTGTACCCCGTGATCGGCCAGGAACTCGCCGGCGAAGGCGGCCGAGGACTCGTGCAGCTCCACCCCGACCAGCTCCACTGTCCCGCCCATAGTCTGGGCGTGGGTGGCGGCGGAGAGCAGGAACGCTGCTTCTCCGGCGGCCGGCTCCAGGACCGCCTCGGTGGTCTCGTCGATGGCCCACTGGGCGATGAAGTCCACGATCGCGCCCGGGGTGAAAAACGCCCCCCGGGCCTTGCGGAGATCGACGGTGTCCCCGTCACGCAGTACATCGAGAGCCACAGCTTCGGTCATACGTTCATCCTAGGGCGACCCTCTGCCACACTAAGCCAGGCACCGGCGCGGTGCCTGGCCTCTAGTCAGCTGGCGGCTTCGCCCGAATCACCTGAGCCTCGCGTGGGCAAATGCGAATAACCGCATAGGCGACTGTGGAAGCGACCACCCTGCTCTTGAGAATCGAGATGATGAACCAGCTCAACCTCAACGTGCCCCTAGTCCTGGACACTCCCACCGGGATGAGCACCACCGTGCACCGGACGATCCATCCTGCGGACCGCCCGCCCCTGACCGTCCAAAGCGGCCGAGCCTGGCACTACACCTCCCTGTCCGCGTTGCGAAGTATTCTCCAGGGTCAGCAGCTGTGGGCTACCAGCTGGCGGGCGACCAACGATCGTACGGAGTTCCGTCACGGGATCGAGTTCCTGCGCCAGGCATGGGAGCGCTACGGTCGTGAGAACACACTCGCGGACCGGACGCGCGACCTCCTTGAGCAGGCCGGTTCCTTCGAGGGGTACCCGGATCACTTCGAGCACGTCAATATCCTGTGCGCCGCCCGGGAACGGGACAGCCCCTACCAGTGGAACTCCTATGCCACCGGTCCTGAAGGCGTGGCCCTCGGAGTGGACTTAGGGGTCGAACTGGTCACCGACGTCGACGACCGGCCACGGCATGACGGGCAAGCGGAGTTGTTCGGCATGCAGTGGCTCAAGGTCGTCTACACCGACCGGCAGAAGCAACTGACCGCAGCCCGGTTTGTCGCGGAGATGGACGACTCGATCCGGCTGGGCACGGATCTAAACCTTCCGAGCTTCATGGTCCTCAACATCTTGACGGCGCTGAACTTTAAGCACCTTGGCTTCCGCCATGAAAGAGAGACCAGGTGTGTCAGTCTTTCCGCTGGCGTGGAGTTGCAGGTGATGCCGGCCAATGCGCAGAAGACGATCGTGCCATGGAAGGGCCTACCGCTGCGCGCCATGCCCGCGACCGCAGAACGCCAGCCCCTGCCCATCGCAGAAATCTTGGTTGGGCCCCGGGCGACTGAGGAGACCGTCGCAATGGTCACGCAGTGCCTCATCGACGCCTGCATGGGCGACGTACCGGTGGAGCGAAGCGAACTTCCCTTCCGCTGATTTCCACTGATCCGTCTAGGCCCAAGGGTAATGGTTAGCCATCCACTCATGCCTTCTGTGCCTCCACGACAGGTGCAATCCCATGGGTGCCAGATCAAGTCCCAAGATGAAGTGGGCCGCAGATAATGACTCCGGCCAGGTCCCCATAGGCGCACCAACTAACCGGACGAGCGAGCGAATCGGGAACCGTCCGAGCCGCTGGAGGTCGTTGACGCCTACCTGGACTACCGAAAAGGACCTCGCAAATGATTGACGCGCCGTCTCAGCTCACGGGGTGGCGGACGGACTTGACCTCAGTGGGATTTGTATATGTAATCGCAAATACTTAGCCCTGAGTAGTGGGAGCCACGATGAGAGTCCGGCAAGTCATGATCGCCCTGGCACCAGCCGTTTTTCTGATTGGCTGTGGGGGTGCGGCAGTACCGACCGCGACCGAGACCGCACGCGACATCGAGGCGTCCGTGGAGCAGGTGTCCGAAGTCGTCACAGTCACCGGGGAGAACGACCCCAATGACATGATCGGGCGCGACAGCGGTTACGAGGACGCGGCGGTGCTCAAGGATGAGCGCTTGGAGTGCGGAGGCGATCGGTTTGGCACGGACTGTGGAGCGATGATCGAGGTCTGGGCGGATGAGGACGCGGCGGCTGCTCGCGACGAGTACATCTCCACGATCCACGATGCGGCACCTCTTTTCGGCTCCGAGTATCGCACGGTGGATGGGCGCACCATCCTCCGTGTGTCGGGTGAGCTGACCCCGGAACAGGCGGAGGTCTACACGAGCGCGTTCACCGACTAAGCGTCAGTTCACGCGGTGCGGAGGCCCTGCCGTGGCGGGTAGCGGGCGCGTTCGCCACCGCGCCGCTGGGAGCCGGATGTCCTCCTCGTCGGGGAGGTGAAGCCTGGCCTGGAGCTTCGTGTGCGTGGCTCCGATCATGGAGGACTCGACGTTCAGTGGATGAGTGACTTCCTCGCCCTTGGAATTGACCGTGGTGGAGGGGCCGGCCGAGAGCGGCGTGGTCCTCATCGACGGGTTGTACCCGGTCAGCGGTGCGGCACATTACCAGTACGGCCAGGGCCTTCCACAGCGCTTCATCGAAAAGCACACCAGGGCGATGCAGGCGTTCACGGTCCTGGCCAGCACCATCACCTGGCGGCTCTTCCGGGGGCCTGGAGCCAGCACCACTGGGACACCAGCTCCGACCGACGCCCCTGAGCCATCGGCGGAGAAACGTTAGATCACCCGAAGGAGTTGCTGAAGGCGGCAGTCCCCTCATGGGTGGTTGCGCATTCCTGGTGGTGTGGGTTCCGGTGCGGGCTGGTCACTCAAGGTGTGGCTGGCTGTCCGGCGGGGTCCGGGCGTGATGAGGGGTGTGAAGAGTAAGAGGAGTACGCCGAGGACGGCCACTGCGAGCATCGCGGCACGTAGGCCGGCGACGTCGGAGAAGAAACCGACGTAGGGAGGCCCGAGAAGAAATCCGAGGTAGGCGACGGTGGAGACGGTGGAAATCGCGCGGCCGCGGTTGGCCGCGTTGGTGCGTGCGGAGACGACGGAGAGGATCATCGGGAACAGGACGGCGGTGCCGGCGGCGGCCAGGACGAGACCGAGAGCGGTGACCGCCAGACTGGGGGCGTAGGCGATGACCAGCGCGCCGGTGGCTGCCGCTGCCGCCCCGGCAGCTATCACCGCGCGGGCATGGGCGGCGCTGATGCCTCCGGTGGCGAAGCGGGTGATCGCGCCGGCACCGGCGAAGACGGCGGGGGCGATCGCGCCGACGGCGGCGCTGGTGTTCAGGGCGTCGGTGGCGAAGATGGCGCTCCAGTTCTCGTGGGCGTTCTCGCTGGCGAAACCGAGCGCACCGAGCAGGCCCAGGCCGATCAGCGACAGGGTCGGCGCGGCCGGAAACTGCGCGTTGACGTCACCGCTGGTGGGAGTGTGTACCGGGGTACTGGCATCGGGTCCGGTGGGGAGCCCACGGACCATCAGGGCGGCGGCGACCAGCGCGGCGATCGCAACGAGGGCGAATGGGGTCACCACGGGCGCTCCGGCAGCGGTGAGCGCCCCGGTGCCGAGGCTGGCGATCACGACGAATGAGGAGAAGACTCCGTGTGCGCGGGTGATGATGGGGCGCTTGGCCTCGTGCTCGGCTCGACCGGCGACGGTGTTGATCGCGACGTCGGAGGCCCCGGAGGTCACTCCCACCACGGTGAGCGCGATGGAGAGGCTCACCAGGTCCGTCGCGATCAGGGCGACGAGGACGCCGGCCCCGCCAAGGGTGGTGAGCATCAGGCCCGCCACGCGCAGACCCCATCGGTCGATCGCCCGACCGGTCAACATCATCGCTGGCAAGGCTCCCGCGCCCACGAACAGCAGGGCGAGCCCAAGCTGGGCGTCGTCCACGCCCGCCTGGGTGCGGATCCGCGGGATGGAGGCGCCCCAGGCGCCCCAGAACGCCCCGAACGTGGCGAAAGCAAGCGTGGTGGCAACGACCAGGGGGCGGGTGCGCGGGTGAGAAGGTGCCATGTGTGTAACGATACACATGGCAAGGTGTGGTCATGGACAGCTCCTCATCGCCGCGGGTGACACTGGCGCAGGTGGCCGAGCATGCCGGGGTTTCGACGATGACCGCCTCGTACACGTTCAGCCGGCCGGAGCGGGTCTCGGACACCTCACGGGAGAAGGTGCTGGCCGCCGCAAAGGCGCTGGGCTACGCCGGGCCCGATCCCTCGGCCCGTTCCCTGCGGCGCGGCAAGGCCGGAGCACTCGGCGTGGTATTCGGTGAGCACCTGACGTACGCGTTCGACGACCCGCAAGCCACGGCGTTTCTGGCCGGTGTGGCAGAGGTGTGCGCGGAGCAGGGGCAGGCGATGACCATCCTGCCGGTCACCGACGCCACCGCTGATACGAGCAGGATCAGCGCCGCCGCGGTGGACGGGTACGTGCTGTGGACGACGGAGAACGGTGCCCCGGTCGTGGATGCCGTGATCGCGACCGGTCGTCCCGTCGTGGTCCACGGCGGCCCCACCACCCCGGGCGCGCAGGTGGTCAGGATCGACAACCGGGCCGCGGCCCGTGCTATCGGCCGGCTGCTCTTCGCCGGCGCCACGGTGCCGACGGTGCTCAGCTTCCCCCTCACCGGAGCCCGCACCCCGGGCGTCATCGCCGGCCCCGACCCGCACGGGGCGACGTTCCCCGTCACGCGTGATCGCCTGCTCGGCTTTCGCGATGCGGCTGCCGAGGTGGGTATCGATTGGGCAGACGTGCTCGTCGCCGTGTGCTCGACGAACGACGCCCGCGAGGCCCAGACCATCACCGCGGAGCTGATCTCCCGAGCCCGCCGCCCCGACGCCATCGCAGCCATGAGCGACGAGCTCGCAGCCGGCGCCCTGCGTGCCCTGGACGCTGCCGGGCTGCACGTGCCGGCCGAGGTAGCCCTCACCGGCTGGGACGACGCGGACGCCGCGCGCACCCTGGGCATCACGACCGTCGCCCAGTCAATGCGCGAACAGGGTGCAGCCTGCGCCCGCCAGGTCCTCACCGGCAGCGACACCGATTTCAGCGATCAGTGGCAGATCATCGAGCGGGCCTCCACCCACGTCCACGCCCGGAACACGGTCGATGCCGACCTCGAATAAGAGACATTATGAGGGCTTAAATAGCTAGCCTGTCGGGACCATGAAGTAGCGTTTACATCATGTTTGAAGCCCTCGTCTCGCTGACTCTCCGCCAGGGCTGGCGTGAGTTGCTGTGACATTGCGAGGACGTCCATGCCCCCTTTGCCAGAGGAGCTTCAATGCCTCACGTTACTGACTACTACGGGATTCCCGAGCCCGTCCCTTTTCTCAATGTCGACGTCGACCATGACAAGCCCATGTTCGTGGATCCTCGATCCGTCCGGTTGCAGGCAGGGCCAGCGCCCTATGTGGATCAGGCCAACCACAACACCCGTACGTTCTTTCACGAGATTGCCCGTTGCGCACTTTCAAGTAATGCCGCTGATCAGCGGCGAGGCTTGGATCTGCTGCAGCACTTTGAGGAACCACGGGAAACGCGCCTGGGATATGCCGCCGCAGGGTTCAGCGGTCACGGTGGGGCTGCTGAAGTTGGGACATGGATTTGGGAAGCGCTCACAACTGAGCTTGAGGCCCTTTTGCGGGTCGGAATCTTGACTCAGATCGAAGATCTGCCTCTTTTTGTCGAGGGCCTGGCCGAGGACATCACCTCAGATCTGACGACTCGGATCATCTTCGAGCCGTTGAGTAATTTCACCGCCTCGATGGTGGCCGCCTATCCGCAGTTCACTGCCAACGGTCACACCACCGTGGAGGTGGAGAGGCAGGTGTGGGACAGCGCCACACTCCAGTGGATTACTAAGGAAGTTGTGCTGCCTGACGCCAACGGCCACCCACTCTTGCTGGTGCCACGTGACTGGGCACGTCCTTCTCTGCTGATGAGTGCCGGTCGGTACTACGAGACTAAGGTCCTCGGTTACGCTCAGCTTGAGCAGGCCGTGGTCTCACGGGACACCGGGAGGCTCATCAAGACGCCGAAGCCTCAGCTTGCTCAGCAAGATGGTCTGGGTCGAGGGCGTGGGACCAACTTGGCAGTGACCGAAAGAGCCCAAGCCGAGAATGAAGACTTGGTCGCCACGTTCAAGGCCTACGTAGACAACAAGTACGAGCCCGTTCCCGATGATCGAATCGAGGGGAAGCTTGGCTGAACCGGTACGGCCGCTAGTCGTCTTCTCACTCTGTCAGAAGTTCATGACTCTTCGGGAAGGCGACCGTAAGGAATGGCAACAAGGGGCCACCGCTCCTTGGGCAGCATGAGATCTAGGTGTGGTGCTGGCTCATGCTGCGAACTCCGTGGGTGGAGACCCACTCTGGGGTATGTCAGGACTGCAACAGACTGCGATGGACCGCAATGGATTGTGACGGGTCCGCTAGACAAGACGGGTCCCTCAGAGTTAACTGGGAGTAGCTCCCCTCCTGCGGGTGGGTGAGAAGTAAAGGCCAGGACCCCCGTGTTTAGCGGGACCTGGCCTTCGCGCTGTCTAGATCGTGATCTCGATCCGTTCGATGGCTCCCTTGTACTGGTCGAGCCACACGGTCTCATCCGACTCCGCGTCTCCCAGAGCCCCGAGCACCTGGTCGGGCACCCACAGCATCGGCTCGGTCGAAGGCCGCTCGATGTCCACCCGGAGGAACGAGGGGATCGACTTCTTGCCGCGCAGGTGCCGGACCAGCTTCATGTCCCGTTCGTTGAGGGACTGGGTGCGCTGCTCAAGGAACACTCGGGTGACCTCGATCTCGCCGAGCTCCCAAAGCAGGCGCTCCATGCACTTGGCCCGGGCGTGCTCCTGCTTGCGGTGGTCCAATGGGGTGCCGATGACCACCATGTGAGCCATGTCGAACTCGGTCACCATCTCGGTGACCTTCCTCTTCTCCCTGTTCTCCATGTCGGTCCAGTGCAGCTTCCGTGCGCCCTTGGGCAGAGCCTTCCTCAGCTCATCCCGAGCGGGGTCACAGCAGATCGGATCCGCGACGACGGCACCGAGCAGGTACATCCGCTCGTCGGTGCCCTTCGGGCGCATGCTCTCATCCACCCAGGCGTGGAGCTCGAAGCCGTCTGCTGTTTGCACTCATGCATTCTCCCAGAAGCCTCCGACCACCTTGGGTATCAGCTCCACCGACAGCAGCTCCTCTCAGCTCCGTTCCTCGGCGCCGTCCATCCTCCCTTTTCGGATCATCTTCCACCGCTCTCCCTCTCCTTACCCCGTTTCGGTTCTCCGGTCGTGCCGTCCTCAGATCCGCCGCCGCGCCGCCGTCCTTCCGCTCGGGGTCGCGGGGTGCCTCCCGCCGTCGGTTACCTCGTCGTTCGTTCCTCCTCCGGCTGGCTCGCGTAGCGCGTATCTCGGGACTATCGCAGTAACGGTGTAAGAGGCCCAATCACCCCGTTCGGGGTTGGAGGGTCGACATGAGCGAGAAGATCGAGACACTGGTGGACGTGAGCCCACCGAAGCCCGGTGACGAGCCGGAAGAGAACGCGCAGCTGAGCGCGGCTGAGCAGGACACGGTCCGGGAGCTGGTCCGTGCCGCCCGCGCCAGCGGGGCGGCGTTGACCGGCCCGGGCGGGCTGTTGAAGCAGCTGACCAAGATGGTCGTCGAGGCCGCCCTGGATGAGGAGATGAACGAACACCTCGGCTATGAACCCGGTGACCCGCAAGGGCGTAACCGGGGCAACTCGCGCAACGGGAGGCGGGTCAAGACGGTGATCACCGACAACGCCGGCCCCGTGGAGATCGAGGTCCCCCGGGACCGGCAGGCCAGCTTCGAGCCGGTGATCGTGCGCAAGCGCCAGCGGCGGCTGACGGACCTGGACCAGGTCGTGCTCTCGCTCTCGGCCAAGGGCCTGACCACCGGAGAGATCAGCGCGCACCTGGGCGAGGTCTACGGCGCCGAGGTCAGCAAGGACACCGTCACCCGTATCACCGACCGGGTGATCGAGGAGATGCAGGCCTGGTGGGCCCGGCCGCTGGAGCAGGTCTACGCGGCGATCTTCATCGACGCGATCATGGTCAAGGTCCGCGACGGGCAGGTCCGCAACCGGCCCGTGTACGCCGCGATCGGGGTGGACCTGGGCGGGCATAAGGACATCCTGGGGATGTGGGCCGGGGACGGCGACGGGGAGTCGGCGAAGTTCTGGTACGCGGTCCTCAACGACCTGAAGTCACGCGGGGTGCGCGACGTGTTCTTCGTGGTCTGCGACGGGCTGAAGGGCCTGCCCGACTCGGTGAACGCGGTGTTCCCACTGGCCACGGTGCAGACCTGCATCATCCATCTGATCCGCGGGACCTTCCGCTACGCCTCAAGGAAGTACTGGGACGAGCTCGCCAAGGACCTCAAGCCCGTCTACACCGCCCCGACCGCCGCTGCCGCCGAGGCCGCCCTGGAGGAGGTGGAGGACAAGTGGGGCGCCCGGTACCCGGCGATCAGCCGGCTGTGGCGCAATGCCTGGACCGAGTTCGTGCCGTTCCTGGACTACGACGTGGAGATCCGCCGGGTGATCTGCTCGACGAATGCCATCGAGTCCCTCAACGCCCGGTTCCGGAGGGCGGTGCGGGCCCGTGGGCACTTCCCGAACGAGCAGTCCGCGATGAAGACCCTGTACCTGGTCGTGCGATCCCTGGACCCGAAGGGCACCGGGCAGACACGATGGGTCACACGGTGGAAGCCGGCGCTGAACGCCTTTGCCATCACCTTCGCCGACCGGATGCCGGCGGCGGAGAACCACTAACCATGGAAACGCCTCTTACACCGTTAGAGCGACAGTCCCCGTATCTCAACGAGGGGCGGACTCTAAAGGGGTGTCTCTGCTTGGGGCTTTGTGCGATGTCCGAGCTACGCGGACTGCTCGGCCCGATGACCTCGAGCTGTGGGAAACGGCGAGGCGGGATGACCTCTAGCGACGCGGAGCTGCGAGGCGAGGTGGGTCGAGGACGAGGAGCCCGCGCCAGGTGGTCAACGAGGACGAAAGAGTCCTCGGCGCTGCTCCGCAGCTAAGCGCTGAGGAAGTCAAGAAGCTGCTCGGCGCTGAGGACTTGCTCGAAGGTTTGTCCCGCTGGGTGAAAGATGAGCCGAAGAACCAGCAGCGGAGACGAAGGGGCGAGCTTTGGGGTCTTGCTACCGTGCAGAGAGAGGGTGGAGCACTTCGCGCTCCACCCTCTCCTGAAGTTACCGGGAGCTGTTCATGAGTCGTTTTCTGTTGGCCTCGACCCCGTTCGCCGGTCACGTCTATCCCATGGTTGGTCTGGCTCGTGCTCTGCTGACCCGTGGGCACGAGGTGGTGTTCTACACCGGTGCGAAGTACTGCACGACGGTGGAGTCCGCCGGGTGCCGGTTCCTGCCGTTCCGGGCCGCGATCGACTTCGACGACACCGACCCCGAGGCATCGTTTCCCGCCATGCGGGGCGGCGATGGCCCCGCGGCGATGTTCAGCAGCTTCCGGGAGATCTTCTTCGGCACGGCCCCCGGGCAAGTCCGGGACATCCTCGAGGCCCACCAGCAGGAGCCTTTCGACGCCGTGGTGGCCGAGATGACGTGCTTCGGGCCGATGCTGGTCCACGAGCTCACCGGGTTGCCGTGGGTGACCTTCTCCCTCTCGCCCTTGGGCCTGCCCAGCCGGCACCTGCCTCCTGCGGGTCTTCCCCTGACCGCGGGAAAGGGACGAGCCGGTCGAACTCGGGACGCGGCCCTGCGCGCGCTGATGGACCTCACCATGAACCGCGCCGTGCGGGGCCTGCACAACAGGGCGCGCCGGGCCGTGGGGCTGCCAGCCACTTCCGCACCGGGCATGGACCCGGCCTACTCCTCCCAGCTGGTGCTCTGTCAGGGGGTGCCCGAGCTGGAGCCGCCCCGGCCGGACCTGCCTGAGCACGTGCACCACATCGGGGACGCCGCCGCCAGCACCCGCACGGTCGAGCCCGCCCCGGGATGGCTTCAGCAGCTCGACGGGACCCACCCGGTCGTGCACGTCACCGAGGGCACCCTCGGGCGCGGCCACGACTCCTTCGTCGCCCGGGCCGTGGAGGCCTTCACGAGCCAGGGCTGGCAGGTCGTCGTCGGAGGGCGCCACGGCATGGCGGACTTGCCGACGGGGGTAATCGCCTCGGAGCGGGTGCCGCACGACCAGCTGCTCCCGCGCACCGACCTGTTCCTCACCAACGGCGGCTACGGGGGCGTGCTGGCGGCCTTGGGTCACGGCGTGCCCCTGCTGATCGTGCCCGGCCGGCAGGACAAGCCGTTGGTCGCCCGGAACATGCGCCTGGCCGGAGCCGCCCGCGTGGTGCCCGCCCGGCGCGCCACGGCCGCTCACCTGCGCAGCGCAGCCTCGGACATTCTGGATGACGAGGCGATGACCGCCCGCGTCCAGCACATCGCACACCGCATGGCACAGGCCGGCGGAGCAGACGCCGCCGCCCGGCGGATCGAAGACCTCCTGGCCACCCTCCGCGTCCAATGATCAGCGCCGCGTTCCATCAGGCTTCTTTGGACACGGCTTCGATGCGCTGGGCCAGGCCTTCGAGCCCGGAGCGGATCATCTTCCCGTAGCCCTCCGGTGGCAGCGCCTCCGCGGCGGCCAACCCCTGCTCCAGGTGGTCGCGGGCCGCCTCGACCTCCCCACGCCGCAGGTACCCATCACCCAGGTTCAGGTGCAGTGACGGGGCCATGCCCCGGGCGGAAGCAATGCCCACCGGGGCGAGGTCCTCGTCCTCCACCAGGGCATGCTCCGCCAAGGCCGCGCGGTCCCAGACGATCTCCTGCTCGAGGTCGGTCTCCAGATCAGCCAGGTAGTGGGCCAGCACACACCGTTGCGCGTGGTCTGCCTCCGTGGTCTCGGTCCAGCACCGCATGAGCTGCTGCCGGCCTGCCGCCTGGTCACCGCCGAGGGCGACACCGACCGCGGCCGTGATCTCATCCCACTGAGCCATAAGAACCCTCCGTGTCTTTAGGTGCGCTGAGCAGTAAACCGGCCATAAATACGTTCACACTCGACGAGCGAGACGTACGTGTGAGCCCGTCAGCGAGGCTAATGGTCCCCTCTGACGGGCCATGACCGTCGCGACGAGCGGACGGGAGTCGAACGGAAAAGTTGATGCGCTCAAAAACGCGCTGATTCTCTCCGGATCCCGGGCTGATCCGTGGCTGATCATGGAGGCGCGGGCATCCCCATTACTGAGGAACACCCTCATGCCGAGGTGACAGCGCAACTGCATGAGAGCCAAGGCCAGCAGGCGATTCGTGGCGGAGCGCATCGTCGCTCAGGATCGGATGGTCGAGGAACTCGGCGATGGTGGGTTGTTCGGCAAGGTCCTCGAGGGCGTGCAGATCCAAGGGTGCGAGTTTCGGGAGCTGCGTGAAGCCCGGGCTTGGGAGGCAGAGAGGTGGAGCCCGATCATCGGCCGCTTCCGGAAATGCCAGCTTCAAGGCGAGAGCGACGATGCGAACTAGCGGAGGCGTCTTTCGACGTTCTCTGAGGGCCCCCAGTGACGCGCCGTGGCCGGTGTGTCATGGACATCCGGCAACTAGTCCAGTAGCCCAGCTACTCGGCGAATCCGGTCACGGCCACTCGCCTCCTGAGCGCATAAGGCGCCCACGGACGGATCAGGATAGGCGCTGCACGTCAGTAGGGGAGCATCAGCTTCGACTGAATCTTCTCAACCTACAGTTGGATCTGGCCGGTTCGTTGCTGCTAGACCGTGCCGCCCTGTGAGGTTTCTGCTATCACCGGTCTGCCAGCTGCGCAAAGACTATCGGGTCGTTGGTGAGGCTCTGCGACAATGACAGCGAGCCACCGCTGCTAGTAGATGATGCGCATTGACACTGAGCGGCGGTGGGGGGCGTGAACCCAAAATTGGACCTCATCTGAGAAGATTGGTTGGTGAGCAAACCTACTTTGGTACTAGTAAGCGCATCGGCAACCGGCGTGCTCGGAGAGTACAACCATTCATTCACCATCGGTGAACACGACGAATTTGTGATCATCTATGGTCCGAACGGCGTCGGCAAAACGAAATTTCTTGAGATCATCGATGCGTTGACTCGACTTCGGGGATTCACTCTGTCCAAGCTCCCTTTCGAGTCGGCACTATTAAAGTACTCCGACGGGTCGGAACTCAGTGCTGAGCGTCGTGAAGTGGGGGCAGATGCGGGGGATGCCTCGCCTATTCCAACATACAATATTACCTTTACCGTCAAGAGATTCGGGCGGAAATCCCTTGCCTGGGAACACAAGGACGATGATTTCAGCGCGTACCTCCGTAGGCAGGTCCGATATGAACAGATGGCCGATGAGTACTGGCAGGATCAAGCTGATGGCGAACTCGTACACGTTGAAGAACTGAGGAATCGGTATCGCTTCGAAAGGGAATCGCGATCTCGAAAGCCCGTTCAGCAAACCTCAGGCCCAGCGGAGGCTCTCGAATTCGTTAACTTGGTTCCTAGTTTCCTGATCGAGACTCAACGTCTCCGTATCGAGGAAAGCCACACAAGAACAAGATATGGAGCGGTTCGAGAATCAAAACGACCCCGCTCTCGTATTACTGAACAAGCTGATAAAATCCGTTCACTTTTAAATGACGCCCAAACCGAGCATTCTAGAATCACCCAACGACTGGATCGAACCTTCCCCAATCGGGTACTTGGGGCCGCAGCGCGGGAGAACCATCTTAATTCGGATGATATTAGATCCCAATACAATACTCAAAACGATTTCCGAAGCCGTTTGGGAAGAGTTGCATCAGTCTCACTGGATAATGAGCTTTCGCTTCCCTCAGGTGATCTTGACGGGTGGGCACTCACCCTTCTGAATCAGTACCTGGTGGATGCCGAGCAAAAACTCTCCCCTTTTCGAGGATTGCTCACAAAAATCGAGCTACTCGAGCAGATTATCAATGGTCGCCTCTTGAACAAAACTCTTCAGGTGACAGATGGGGATGGACTTTCGGTCCAGCATTCTCAATCCGGCAGACCAATCACTCTCGATTCGCTCTCTTCTGGAGAGCAGCATGAGATTATTCTTATGATTGACCTGCTTTTCAACGTTCCGCCAGGCGCAGTAGTGCTCATTGACGAGCCTGAAATCTCTTTGCACGTCGCCTGGCAGATCGCTTTCATTCCGGACGTGGAGCGAATCGCTGAATTGGCAGGATTTCGATTTGTTGTGGCTACGCATTCCCCACAAATTATCAACGATCGATGGGAGCGCGCGATTCGTCTTGGACCAGATGAGGTGTCTTTCTCGTGAAGGAGTTTCTAAATGAGAATACCCTTTACAACACCCTGGCTATGTACCTGGCCGAGGGCAACTCCCTACTGCTCGTCGTTGAAGGGCCCGATGATCATCTAATGCTCAAGGAGCATTGTTCGTCGGATCTGGTGTTGATCGCTGGCATAGGTGGCAAGGGGCAGGTGCTTCGAGCGGCGGAACTCTGCATCAAGAGAGACCTTAGAGGGGTGCGGTTCCTGGTTGACCGTGATTACGACGACTTTACTGGTTTGAAGAGAATTAATCTGAATAATGTGTTTATGAGCGAGGGGCATGACTGTTTCATCGACGTGCTAACCAGCGATCCGGCGTTGCTTAATAGGGTGATCGATGTCGAAAGTTCCTCTGCTCGCAGGCGCCCTGGAATAACCAGTGCGTTACCTAACCCAAGTGAAATCCAGGCGGAAGCCGTAGCCTTGGCATCCCATCTCGTCGCTGTGAGAGTTATGGATGCCCGGCGTGGCCTCGGGCTAGATTTTAAGAAATTTTCGTTTGGTGGGCTGAAGGTGAGCGAATTCGATATCAAAGTAATTGCCGAAAAAGTTCTAGTTAGGTCCAGTTATGGCGGTGCTGACTCAGTAGAAATCATCGATGAAGTTGTGCGAACACATCTTGAAATGCGGGAACTCCCGCATCTTCCAGTAGGTGACCACGATCTCTTCTCGGCGCTGTCCAGAATTCTCAAACAATTCAATGTTTCGGTTTCTTCGAATGCACTCCATAGAGGGGTTATTTTAGCGGTTTCATGCTCTGCATTAAAAGGTACGATTTGGTTCAAGCAAATTCAGGAATGGTGTGCACGTAATGATCGCGTAGGATTCACCTGTGTGTCCAGCACCGCTTTTGCGGCTTAAGATCCATCAGTTGCCTTTGCTGATTGTCTAAGTTCAATGGCAATAAGGCCGCAGTACCATGCCCTCGCTGATGGGCTGGTCATCCTGAGGGGGGCTGGCGATCGGCCGTGGCCGTGGCCGGGTGCCGGTGCTGTTGCACGATCTGCCCTGCTCCGGGGGACTGTGCGCGTGGTCTGGTGCCGGCCATACCATGCACCAACTGCTCTGCTGCCCGGGCAACAGGGGCGGCTCCGGGTTACGCCGGTCAGCCTGTCTGCGGCTCCCACCTAGACCGCGACGGGATGGGCTACGGATAATCATCCGCCTTAACCCGTACCGGCCATGACTTAGGGAAAGGCCCCGCACTCGATCACAGGTGCTGGGCCTCTCGACTCGAGCACATCCTGCCGGATATCTCCGCCATGTCAGTAGCACCACTCAGGTACTTACCGGGCTTGGAACCGGCATCGTCCTCACGTTGTATGGGGTGAGACAGGGGCAAGCACCTCAGGGGTGGTCAGTGGGCGGCGTAGTAGGCATCCTTGATGGACTGGTGGATGCGGCCCCGGTCGGAGACTTCGTGCCCGTTATCCTTAGCCCAGGCCCGGATCTTCGCGGTGTCCGGGTCACCCTTGGCGGTACGATTCCCGGTGCTGCGGGTGCCTCCGCCGCGGGTGGTCTTGCGGCTGGCGGCCGCGTAGGGGCGCAATGCCTCGCGCAGCTTCTCGGCGTTGTCGGTGGAGAGGTCGATCTCATAGTTTTTGCCGTCAAGGGCAAAGGTGACGGTCTCCTCGGCGGGGCCGCCGTCGAGATCGTCCTCGAGGTGCACTTCAACTTTCTGAGCCATAGAGGCTGTTCCTTTCCATTTCCCCTAACAGGGGAGTATTGCTGCAGGTTGGTACTAGGCGGATTTGGAACGATCCTCAACCGGTGAATCAGTCGAAGCATTCTCACCAGAGGAGTCATTCGCTTCGCCTGAATCTAACAATGCTGGGGCTTTGGTGCGATTCCCGGTGATGACCGTGCCCTCCTGGGTAAGGTCCACGCACAGCATGCCGTCCTCCACGAACGGTTTCCATCGTCTGGTGGCGGTGGTGTCGATGTCGTAGTGGGCGATGAACGCGGTGGCCGAAACGATTGCCTGTCCCGGTCCGCGCTTGGACCCGTTGCGCACCGCATAGGCGTGCGGGGAAGAATCATCGGCCGAACGCAGTGCGATGATGTTACGGTCGCGGTCGTAGAGCAGCTCCACCGTCTCGGCGTTGCCGATCAGGTCGTGGGCGGCCTTGTTTAGCGAGATCACCCCGCGCTTTTGGATCGTCACACTCGGCGCCTTCGCCAGTGGAGTCATTTTCTTGTCGAATACTTCAAACTGCATTGTTCCCCCTACAACTTACACCTAATTGTTCCAATACCCATCGTAACCATTGCACGCAACGCAGATGTATCTGCCGGCATGTCGGAGGCGCGTCTTGGAAGCCATGGGATGCGAGACGTCTCATCGAAGAAATTTTCGTCCGCATGTGAATTGCAGCGGTAGATGGCGGCATTTTCGCAGCGATAAATGGCGCCTCCATCGCCCGTAAGCCGATCGCCTTACGGGCGGTTCGTCGGAGGTGGGGCCGAGGTCACTGCGATCCGGGTCGTCGCATGCGAAGCTCGCGGATGTTGTCTTCAACCTTCACGGTTCCGTCGGGTACGAATCCGTTCTTCCGGTAGAACGCTTGAGCTCGGGGAACGGGGTCGCCCACCCAGAGAGCAGCAGACTCGGACTGGTCGAGGGCCGAGTTCAGGAGCGCCGTTCCGACACCGGTCCCGTGGTGCTTCGCGAGTACGTAGAGCACGTACAGATGGTGCGCCCACTCCTCGTCATGGACTGGTCCTGACATGGCGATCCCAATCAACGTGCCGCCGTCTTCGGCGATGCGGATTCGGTTCGCTGCCCATCGTTGATCCGTCAGTGCGGCGGTCCAGAATCGCTCCCGGCTCGGGAGAAAGTCAGGCGAATCGAGCACCTGTTCGGATACCAATGTTCCGCGGTAGGTCTCGCGCCATGAGGTGACGTGAACCAGCGCGATGTCTTCGGCATCCGCGGGGGTAGCTGGCCTGATGACGAAATCGCGCGACATGCCGAGAACGTTACCGAAGCGCGTGCGATCCGGTGTGGCAGAGAGCCAGACGTGCCCGTAAGCGGGTCGGTAACCGGGCGCCGTTCGCTCCGATCGAGATGCCGCGACCCCGTCATCGTTGAGACGCCCGTTTAGCCCGCCCGATGAAAATGCCCGCAAGGGTGCGGTGCCTTATCTGCAACACAGGGAGCGTCTCGGAAAACGGGATGCGAGACGTCTCGTTCGCAAAATTCTCGGTCGTGTGAATCGCAGTGACAAGTGGCGGTGTTTTAGACAAGTGGCGGTGTTTTAACGGAGCTAATGGCCACCTCGGCACCGTGCAGCCAGATCCGGTTCCGGATGACCGTCCCACTTCCTTGGGAGTCGGACGGTCGACAATGGAGTCCCTGCTCGGGTACGGCGATTCTCGTCCATGCTGTGTCTGGTCGAGGTTCGCTAACGTGTGAGACTGAGTCTTGGGAGCTACTGGTGCGTCCGCATGTCTTGCAGTTCAAGGGATGCGAGACGTCTCGTCGCAGAAATTTTCACCCGCACGATTCCGCGGTTGAGCGTGTCTCGCATCCTTGTGCTTTATCCATACCCCTAGAATCGGATACTCAACGTTAGTTGCGAGACAGATGGGGTGGACATGGGGAAGCTGATCGGCTACGCCCGGGTGTCGACGCGGCAGCAGGATGCGGACCGTCAAGTGTCTGACCTGCTGGGTGCCGGTGGGCGGCGCGACGACATCTATGTGGACAGTGGAGTGTCTGGAGGGCGTGCTTCGCGTCCGGCCTTCGACAAAGCGGTGGCCGCACTCGAGGACGGTGACACGCTGGTCATCACCACGCTGGACCGTCTGGGGCGGTCGACGCAGAACATGCTGGCCTTCGCCGAGGCGCTGCGGGGAAGAGGTGCCGGGCTGCGGGTGCTCAACCTTGGTGGGGGAGACGTAGACACCGCCACCCCGATGGGCTCAATGGTCTTCACCGTCATGGCCGCCCTGGCCCAGATGGAGCTGGAGATCAAACGGGAGCGGATCACCGACTCGGTGGCCAAGCGGCGGGCTGCCGGCAAGGACCTCGGTGGGCGGCGCCAGACCTACACCGACTCCCAGATCCGTAACGCGCTACGACTCATTGAGTCGGGGGAGCCCGCGACCCAGGTCGCCCGCGACCTCGGGATGTCCAGAGCCACCCTCTACCGGCGGATCCGGGAGCTGCCGCAGGCAACGACCATCTGAGTCCGTCTTGCCTGTGGACATCGTGATGCGTATGTCGTACCTGAGCGGGCATTTCAGCGGGCGGGGTATACGGGCATCAACCACAGCTGGTTTCTTGCGCCAGCACCATCGCTGAGGCTTGGAGCAGCAGGGGTCCCTCTTGCGTGCACAGTGACCACCACGCAGGGTCGTGCGGGTGTCCTCGGCGTGCCAGGAGCTATGTTCGTATTCCCGAGGGCTCGGGCAGCAGAGTCCCTGCTCGAGAGGACATGATGAGCGAGCAACCCATCACCGTCGAGGCTCCCCTGCACGGGCCGTGGGGGCAGATCCAGGCCTGGTTGCAGGCCGGCCCTCCCGAGGCCCGGCGGCTGCTGGAGCAAGTGGCGTTCTCGCCGGTGTTCACCGACCAGTCCTTCGCCCCCGGCGACGAGGAGCTGCGCGAGCTCTGGAGCACCGGTGGGTGGGTCAGCTGGCTGGGAGGTCCCGCCGCAGCGCCCCTGGATAGGTGGCCGCGCACGGTCGACGGCACCGCCCTGGCCCACGTGCTCACCCTGGATCTGGTCGACCTGTCCGGGGTGGTCGATGACCAGGGCAAGGCCGTGTGGCCCGGGCTGCGTGAAGGCCTGCCCACCGACGGGGTGCTGGAGGTCTTCCATGACCTACGCACCTTCGGTTACGACGCCACCGACCGGGACACCGGTGCCTGGGCGGTGCGCTGGGTAGCCGACCCTGCGCGCACCGAGCTGGTGGAGCCACCACCGGAGGCGGACACGCCCTCGGCGGTGTGCCAGGTGGTACTGGCCCTGCCCGGGTTCACCCTGCCACCGGCCGCCGATGCCGCCGGCGGTCCGGAAGAGGACTTTGAGACCGCCCAGGCTCTGGAGGAATCTCTGCAACGGGCTTGGCTGGGCCAGCGCACCGGCTCCACACAGGGCCATCCGATCCCGGTCAGCCACGTCTACGGGCACAGCCAGCACGGGGAAATCCATGCCCGTGCCCTGCTGGATAAGGTGCTGCCGCTGAGTGTGCCCGGTGATGAGCATCGCCTGGTCCTGGACCTGGAAAGCTGGACAGCCCTGAAGGGGTGGTTCGGCGACGCCGGCAACCTGGAGGTGTGGATGCGTGGATCGGATCTGAAGTCCCGTCGCTTCGACCACGCGTGGTGCTTGATCCGCACCGACTGAACCGCATCCACGACCAAGGTGCTGAGCGTCCGCCGCGAACACGAATCCTGTAATGCAGCTGGGGTTGGCATCTGCGCAGTTCCTGATACCAGGCCCACCTACGACCTAAGCGGGGCCGCTAGTGAATTTCGTCGGCGTTCCTACTCGGGGTCGTTGAACGGGTTGCTTGCCGGGCCTCGAGTCGGATCTAGGAACAGTCGAGGAGCTCGGGTTTCTTCGGGGCGCCGGCCGAGTTCCGGCGCGCGGTCAGCGCCCTGA